>SIRX01000116.1 GCA_004563715.1 Actinomycetota bacterium
TGGACGCCGGGGTCTTCGGGGTGGACGGGTCCGTCGCGGTGGGTGACGAGGTCGTGTTGCTCGGATCGCAGGACGGCGGGCGCGTGGGGGCCGAAGAGCTCGGAGCCCGGGCGGAGACGATAAACTATGAGATCACGACCGGGATAGACCCCCGGCGAGTGGAGAGGAGCTACGTGTGAAAGACTTACATTGGAGAGCCGGTTTCCGGCGGGCCGCGATCTTTATCCTGCTCTACGCTGCGATCCTGTACTTTATGGCGACCTTTTTCCCCGAGACCTTCGGTATCAGGGAGGGACAGCTACAGGCCATCTTCGTGCAGGGCGTGTTCTTCTTCTTTATCCTCGCCGTGTTCTTCTCCTGGACCGAGAAACGGCGGCGGCAGCGGATAGAGGAGCTGCGGGCACGCAAGCGGAACCAACAGGGCAAGCCGGACAGCGAGGATGAGGACCCGGGCCCACTGAAGGGCAAGCCGAACCCCAACACCAGCCGCAAAAAGGCCCGCCGGCGCCGGTAAGCCTCCGTGAACCCGTACGAGGCGTTGCGGGAGGCCCTGGAGCCTCCCCTGGACGTGCCGGGGGTTCTGAAGGCCGTACCCGAACTTGCCCTGGCCGAAGGACTCGGCCAGGGGCCGTACCATCACCTGGACGTCCTGGAGCACACCGCGGAGGTGGTCCGGGGCGTCGAGCGTGAGCTCGGGGAGAACCTCCTGGGGGCTCGCGTGCGGGAGGAACGAACCTGGGGGCTGCGCCTCGCGGGGCTCCTCCACGACGTCGCCAAGCCCGTAACCCGCGGCGAGTACGAGGGAAAAGTGCTCTTCGTCGCCCACGACACCCTGGGAGCCCGGTTCGCGTACCGCATCTGCCGGCGGCTCGGGGTCTCGGCCGAAGACACCGACCTCGTCACGACCCTCACCGCGCTGCACCTGAAGATCGGCTTTATGGCCAGCCCGCGCACGGACTACCCGCCCGCGAGAACCGTCCGGGCCGCCGGCCCCTTCGGGGAGGAGCTGGCGGTCCTGAGCTGGGCCGACCGGCTCGCCGCCCAGGGACCGCGGCTCAAGCAAGAGCACCTGGACCGTCACCGCCAGCTCTGCGTAGAGTTCCTCCACGCCAGCCGGGAGCTCGGCCCGCATCCCGCACCGGACTACGGGCATCTGGCCGGTAAGCTGCAGACAGGAACCGCCGCGGAGGCCGGGTACGCCGCCTGCCGCCACCGGTTTCTGCAAGCCCGCGGCCTCTCCGAAAAGGATGCTCTCGGGTACCTCCGCAGCCTGCACGCTCCCGCCGCCCGGTCCGATGGGCCCGGGTAGGACGCGGGCTCTGGCTCTCAAAACCGGTTTCTCGGCGGCCCACTGGACGCGAGCGGGATGGCGCGCAACAATTCGACCGTGAACCTCGCACCAAAAATGCTCCGCAGCATCGAGGAGATGCGGGCTTTCGAGGCCGTAAGGCCGCTCGGGCTCGTTCCGACGATGGGCTACCTGCACGAGGGACACCTGTCCCTCGTACGCCGGGCGCGCGAGGAGTGCGCCGCGGTCGTCCTCTCCATCTTCGTCAACCCCATGCAGTTTGGGCCGCAAGAAGATCTCGAGCGCTACCCGCGCGATGAAGGCCGTGACCTGGCGCTGGCCCGGGAAGCCGGCGTGGACGCCGTGTTCGCCCCCGAAGCCCGCGAGATGTACCCGGCGGGGTTCACCACCGAGGTCCGGGTGCGCGGCATAGAAGACGTGCTGGAGGGGGCGGCCCGTCCCGGGCACTTCGCGGGGGTGGCGACCGTGCTCGCCAAGCTGCTCAACATCGTCGGGCCCGACCGGATGTACATGGGCCAGAAAGACGCCCAGCAGGCCGTGGTGACGCGGCGTATGATCTCCGACCTGGACTTCCCGGCCCGCCTCGTGGTCTGTCCCACGGTCCGGGAGCCCGACGGGCTGGCCATGAGCTCCCGCAACGTGTACCTCGGCCCCGAGGAGCGGGCCGCCGCGGCCGTCCTCTACCGGGCGCTCACCACCGCCCGCAGGTCCGGCAACCGCTCGCCGGAGATACTGGAGGAGGTCGTTCGCGAGACCGTCCTGACGGAGCCGCTCGTCGAGCTGGAGTACGTCTCCGCCAGCGACGCCGGGTCCCTGGGCCCCGTGACGGCCGACACGCGGGAGGTACTGCTCTCCCTGGCGGCGCGGGCCGGCAAGACGCGCCTCATAGACAACGTGGTGATCGGCTAACGCCGCTGACGCTCGCGGCGCCACACTTCACATTGAAGGCCGTTAGAGATAATATCGGCGAACGCGGAGAGCATTCAGAAGTTTAGTGGCGGCGAGAGATCGGGGGCTCCGGTATGAACCTGAAGCGGGCAAAGGGAGATCGGTGGATCTTCGGGGTGTGCGGCGGCGTCGCCCACGCCTACGGCTGGAACTCGAACGTCGTGCGGCTGGTGTTGGCCGTGGTGGCGCTGGTCGTACCCGGGATCAGCGTGGTGCCGGCACTGGCGATCTACGTGGCGCTCGGGATCTTCCTCCCGGAGACCGACGAGTTCTAGGCGGCTTTTTTGGACTTCGCCGAGGCGCAGAAGGAGGCCCTGGGTTGCACGAAGTGCGGCCTGTGCAACAGCCGCACCCGGGTGGTCTTCGGCGAAGGCCCGCTCAACGCGGAGCTTTTTCTGGTGGGAGAGGCGCCGGGCTTTAACGAGGACAAAGAGGGCCGTCCTTTCCAGGGGGCCTCCGGGATGCTGCTGGACCGCCTGCTCGACTCGCTGGAGTTGGGCCGGAACGAGGTCTACCTGACCACGCTGGTGAAGTGCCGCCCGCCCGGCGCTGCTCCCCGGCCGCCGAGGCCGTCGGAGGTCAGCTCCTGCCGGCCCTACCTCATGGCGCAGCTCGCGGCGGTTGAGCCCAAGGTCATCATGGCTATGGGAGACCTCGCGAGCCGCGTCCTGACGGGCCGCAAGGAGGCCGTCTCCCGCATCCGGGGCCGGGCCATACCGCTCGACGGGCGCTACGTGGTCCCGACGCTCTCCCTCTCCCAGGCTCTCTACACCCCGGCGGAGCGGGCGCTCGTGCTCTCGGACTTCGCCCGACTGCCGGAGTTGCTCGCCGCCGAGCGCCCCCAGAGCTACGAGACCCTGAACATCCCCCAGCCCATCGCCGAGCCCGAGCCGCTCCAGCCGGGCCTCTGGTAACCGCACCGGAGAGGATTCGTGGGCGAGCGCGCGGAGTGGCCGGGCCTCGACGAGATCTCGCTGGAGAAGCTGGCCGCGAGGGTCGCCGGGCTGCTAGAGCCGGGAGACGTCGTGGTGCTCTCGGGTGAGGTCGGGGTCGGCAAGACCACCTTTGTCCGCGCCGCGGCCCGCGCCCTGGGCGTAGAGGAACGCGTCACCAGCCCCACCTACCAGCTCGCCCGGGACTACGAGGGGTTTGCCGGAGCCCGCAGGCTCCGGATAAACCACCTGGACCTCTACCGGCTGGAAGGGCTGGAGGAGCAGGACGTTCTGGAGCTCGACGACTACCTCGACCCCCGCGCCGTGACGTTTATAGAGTGGGCGGAGCCGGCGCTCGGGATGCTGGAGGATCCCACGGTCGTCCACATCCGGCACCGGACGCCCACCACGCGCCGGATGACCCTGAGCGGCCCCCTCGCGGAGAGGCTTTCGCGGTGCTGATCCTCGCCTTCGACGCCTCCACCCCGGTGGTCACCGTGGCCGTCGCCCGCGCGGAAGACGACCGGCGGGAGACCCTGGCCGAAGTGTCCACGACCGCCCGCGGGACCTCGGAGGCTCTGCTCCCCGCTATCCACGCCTCACTGGACCTGGCCGGCGAGGACCTCGGGGCGGTGGAGCGCATTCTGGTGGGGGTGGGTCCCGGCACGTTCACCGGCATCCGCATCGCGGCCTCGACCGCCCGCTCGCTCTCCCTAGGTACCGGCGCGGCCCTCGCGAAGAACTCGACCCTGGCCGCGCTCGCGGCCCCGGTGCTTGTGTCCGGCCATCCGGAGGTGCTGGCCGTGATCGACGCCAGGCGGGGCCAGGTCTTTGCCCAGAGGTTCGCTGGGGGAGAGCGGGGCGTCGTTCGCTGCGCGCGTCCGGAAGAGTTGGAGGAGGGCGGGCAGATCGTCGTCGGCGACGGGGCCGTTCGCTACCGGGAGGCGCTTTCGCGCCTCGGGCGCGTTCCACCGGACGGCTCGCCGCTGCACCGGGTAACGGCGGAAGGGCACGTCCTGTCCGCCGACCTGGCGCCGGTGGCCGCCGAGGACCTGATCCCCCTCTACATCCGGGAGCCGGATGCGGAGGTCCGGAGGGATCTCAACCCCTGGATCCGGTAGTGAAAGGCGGAGAGCCGGAGGCCGGAATCCTGGTGCGTCCCATGAGCCTCGCGGACCTCCCGGAGGTCATGCGGGTAGACGCCGCGAGCATCCCGCGGCCGTGGAGCGCCTCACTGTGGCGCGAAGAGCTAGAAAGCCCGTTTGGTTTCTATCTCGTGCTGGAAGAGGGGGGAGAGGTGGCGGCCCACATCGGGCTGAAGCTCGTGGCGGACGAGCTTCACGTCATGACCCTCGCCGTCCGGCCCGGGAGCCGCCGGCGGGGCCACGCCCGCGCGCTGGTAGACGCCGCCATCGCCGCCCATCCGGAGGTAAAGCGCGTCTACCTGGAGGTGAGGCCGGCAAACGTGGCGGCCCGCAGGCTCTACGTGTCGCTCGGCTTCGAGGTTACCGGACGGCGCCGACGGTACTACGGAGACGAAGATGCCCTGCTCATGACCCGGGACCTCTAGTCTTCCGGCTCGCCGGAAGCCTCGCGCCGTCGCAGGCGCTGTTGCCTCCGGCGTTCCTTGCGCCGCAGAAACGCCTCCCGGCTCTCGAACGGCTTTAGCAGGTAGAGCGCCGGGAGGGCGCACGCCAGAAAAGAGACCAACAACGCGGCCGTTATAACGGGGTCGATCGGGCCGCTGACCACGTAGATCACCAGCATGACCAGCATCGCCAGCGCGATCACGGCGAACATCAGGGAGAACAACCTCATGGCTCCAGTATAGCCCGCGGCCGTCTGCGGCGGGACCAAAACTATTACAGGCCCCGATGCTATAAATACCCCGTGCTCCTCGCCATCGAGACATCCTGCGACGACACCTGCGCCGCCGTGGTCGACGGCCGCCGGGTGCTCTCGAACGTCGTCCACACCCAGAACCGAGCACGAGCGCTACGGCGGCGTCGTCCCCGAGGTCGCCTCGCGCGCCCACCTCGAACGGCTCGACGGCGTGGTGGAGAAAGCGCTCGAGGAAGCCGGCGCCGGCCTCGACGACCTCCGTGGCGTCGCCGTAACGGTGAGGCCGGGCCTGATCGGGGCCCTGCTCGTGGGCGTGGCAGCGGCAAAGGGGCTCGCTTACGCCCGCCGGTTGCCGCTCTACCCGGTAAACCACCTCGAAGGACACGTCGCTGCCGCCTACCTGACGGAGCCGGACCTGGAACCGCCGTTCGTGGCCCTGATCGCCTCCGGCGGCCACACGGCGCTCTACGCCGTAGACGCCGGGTACGGGATGCGTCTCTTGGGCGAGACCCTCGACGACGCCGCGGGCGAGGCGTTGGACAAGGGAGCCCGGATGCTGGGCCTCGGTTTCCCCGGCGGGCCGGCGATCTCCCGGGCCGCCGCGGGCGGAGACCCCGGCCGCCACGAGTTCCCCGTCGCCCTCAAAGACAAGAACAACCTGGACTTCAGCTTCTCGGGCTTGAAGACCAGCCTGCTCTACAAGCTCAAAGCGCTGGAAGAAGGCAGGTTGCGCGAAGAGCTGCCGCACCTCGCCGCAGGGTACGAAGCCGCCGTGGTAGAGGCGCTGGTCCGCAAGCTCCTGCGGGCCGCCGAGCGTCACGAAGCCCCGGCGCTCGTGGTTGCCGGGGGCGTCGCCGCCAACGCCCGGTTGCGCGAGAGGTTGGAGAGGGAATGCGGGACGCGGTCGGCCAGGCTCGTCGTGCCGCCGCCCGCGCTGTGTACGGACAACGCGGCCATGATCGGGGCCGCCGCACCCTACACCGTCCCCGTCCCGTACCCCGAGTACCTGGCCCTCAACGCCCGGAGCGTTTAGGGCTGGCGTTGCCCGACGAGAACCGGTTCGTGGCCTGCCGGAGAGGTTTATCCAGAACGAAACGAGAGGGGGGAAGGTTGAGCCTTCCCCCCTAAAACCTTGAGCTTCGAGTGTTTCGGCTAGAGCAGCCTCCGCGCTCCCATGTAGCCCGGTATGTACTCTATAGGCGTCTCGAGGACGTAGCCCGCGTAGGCCGAGGCGTGGATCGTCGTGCCGTTGCCCGTGGCGATGCCCACGTGGGTGGCGATGCCGCTACCATCCTCGCTCCAGAAGACCAGGTCTCCGGCCCGGGGCTCTCCAGAGACCGGGGTACCGTAGCCCAACTGGGCTTGCGGGTCGTCTGGCAGGTAGATGCCGAACTCCGCGTACACGGTCATCGTGAGACACGAGCAGTCCATTGCTTCGTAGGGCACGCATTGCGCGGGACCGCCGAGCACGTAGGGCGTGCCGTAGTAATCTGCCGCTTCGGCGACGACCCGGTTACCAGAGGGGCTGCTCGGAGCCGAGTTTCCGGAGTTCCCGTTTGGTCCGGATCCCGCCCCCTGGTTGGGCTGGGCGCCCTGATCCTCGTACTGGCTTCCGGCTGCTCCGGTAGCCCCTGGTTCCTGCTCGGGGACAGTCTCTTCCTCGATTACCGCGTCTTCCTCCACCGCGGGCGTCCCGATAAAGCTCGACGCCTCGGCCACGACCGCTTCTGCGGCCTCGGGGGGCGGAGGATCGTCTTCCTCGACGGGGACAACCTCCTCTTCGACGACCGGCTCCTCTTCGATAACCGGCTCCTCTTCGATAACCGGCTCCTCTTCGATGACCGGCTCCTCTTCGATGACCGGCTCCTCTTCGATAACCGGCTCCTCTTCGATGACCGGCTCCTCTTCGATAACCGGCTCCTCTTCGATGACCGGCTCCTCCTCGATGACCGGCTCTTCCTCGATAGCCAGCTCAGGCTCGGGAGCCGGTTCGGGAGTCTCCTCCACGGCGTACTTCTCCTGGATCTCCGGCGCGGCGGCCTGAGCCTGCTCTATTTCCTGCTGTTGTTCGGCCTCTATCTGTTCTTTCGACTCTTCGGGGAGAGAGTCCAGGTAAGCATCCTTCTCAGCTTCTATGCTCTCGAAGCGCTCCCTGCGAGACTCTATCTCCTCGGGGTCTTCTTGTTCGTTGAGGGCGTTGTTGTAAGCCTGGAAAGCCGCGCTCTCTTGCGCCCGGAGCTTGGCGAGGGCCTCCAACGCGTCGTTGCGCCTCTGATCTCTATCCTGATCATCGTCGACCGGGGCTGGCTCCTCGGGCGGCGCTTCTTCGCGGGCTTCTTGCTCCGGCTCCTCCCGGGGCTCCGGCTCTACCGCTTCTTGCTCCGGTGGTTGCACCTCTTCCTCTACCTTTACGGGCTCTTGCGGGGCAGGCTCCGGAGGCTCCGCAATCGCCACTTCGGGCTCTGGTGGAGGCGCCTCTTCGACCTTTACTTCCGGCTCCGGTGGCTTAGACTCTTCAGCGTTCGCTTCCTGCTCCGGCTGCTGTTCCTCTTCGATGACCGCCACGGGCTCCTGAGACCTGACTTCCTCGATGGTCGTTACAGGCTCGCTGGTCCGGCCTCCTTCGGAGTTCCAGCCTATGGCCCCGGATACGGAGACTGCGGAGACGACAAGAACGAGAGCGACGACGACAACTACAGCACTTGACCTGGGCGTAACATTAACTCTGGAAAACATGTTTCTTCCGAGATCCCTCCTGTGCCTCAATATTTCCTTGTCTACAACAGGGATCTGCAGTAAAGAAGATCCCCCCTCACGAGCAAAACTCTAAACCAGCCTATGCCTGATATGCAATAGTGCTCTTGTGCACAAAGTGACTCTTCAAAAAGCGAATTCAGCATAAATAAAGCGAAAACCCAGTACTCAAACTGACGCTATTTCTTAACAAAGTTTAACATACGGGGTATTAGAGGACATGTATCGGGTGCGGCTGGCGGGCTCCCCGATGCGAGTATAAAATCCAGGCTCTTCTAGTCATCTGTGTGACAAGCGCCGTTCTGCAGTTCTCGCCGGCGTTGTCGAGGCGCGTGGCGTCGTTGTCCCCCCCAGGAGGCTTTCAGTTCCCTATCTAACGGGAGTCGGTCTGCAACGATGTCGTAAAAGAGGTAGGCGACGAATCGGGCCTGCCTTTCAGTTCCCTATCTAACGGGAGTCGGTCTGCAACTTGATTCGCCGGGGCGCGTCGTACTCGGAAATCTCCGCTTTCAGTTCCCTATCTAACGGGAGTCGGTCTGCAACCATTGATAATTAGAGCATCTAGGAGTGAATGACCCGACCCCCGGAAACTGATCCAGTTACGATGAGAGTCCAAAAGTCCACTACGGACGGAAGGAGGACTCTCTCGTATGGGCAAGGGACACTCACCAGAACAGATCATCAAGAAGTTGCGCCAGGCCGAAGGCGAGCTCGCCTCCGGATCGACCATCCCGGAGGTAGCTCGCCAGCTCGGCATCAGCGAGGCAACCTTCCATCGCTGGAAGTCCCGCTACGGCGGGATGAGTTCCAGCGAAGCCAGACGTCTCAAGGAACTGGAGTCCGAGAACGCTCGCCTGAAGAAGCTGGTCGCGGAGCAGGCTTTGGACATAGACATCCTCAAGGAGGTGAACCGGGGAAACTTCTGAGCCCGGCCCGGAGGCGCAAGGCGGTTAGCCACGTGCAAAAAACCTTCGGGGTCTCCGAGCGCCGGGTCTGCCGGGTATTGGGGCAGCCCCGCTCCAGCCAGCGCTACGTCGGCGAGAAGGCCGGCAAAGATGCGGCCGTGATCGAGAGGATGGCCACCCTCTCGGTCGAGAATCCACGCTACGGCTACCGAAGGGTGTGGGCGCTGCTCAGGCGGGAGGGATGGGAAGTGAACAAGAGGGAAGTGAACAAGAAGCGCGTTCAGAGACTGTGGAGGGAGGCGGATCTGAAAGTCCCTGAAAAGCAGCATAAGAAGCGGAGGATCGCGCCAGGGATGTCGGAGAACGGCTGCGCCAGAAAGAGAGCGGAGCGGCCCGACCACGTGTGGAGCTACGACTTCGCGATGGACCACACCGAGGACGGGAGGAGGCTGAAGGTCATGCCCATAGTCGACGAGTACACCCGGGAGTGCCTGGCGCTGGAGATAGAGCGCTCGATCACCGCCTCCGATGTTGTCGGGACGCTTGAGAGATTGTTCACCGAGCGTGGGGAGCCGGAGTACCTCCGCTCCGACAACGGCCCCGAGTTCATCGCCAAGGCGCTCAAGAGGCACCTCGCGGCCTCTGGGGTGGGGACACTCTACATCGAGCCAGGCTCCCCGTGGGAGAACGCCTACTCGGAGACGTTCGTGGGCCGATTGCGGGACGAGCTACTCGACCGGGAGGTGTTCGCCAACCTCAAGGAGGCGCAGGTGTTGGGCGGAGACTACCGTGAACACTACAACCACCACCGGCCGCACGGGGCGCTGGGTTATCTGACGCCAGCGGAGTTCGCGGAGATTGAGAAGCTCCTGCCTCAGAATTCTGGGGCGGGATATGAGACGGAGAAGCTACAATGTATGCCAAGACTCTCATCGTGATTGGTACAAAGAATGGGGGCCGGTCACTTCAAGAGTCTTGGCAGCGCCCGAGCTCTTGCTAACGTCGGATTTATCGGACTCCCTGGCTGGTTTCCCGTTACCAGCAATAACTCGGAAGAGTGGTTAGAGATGCTCGATGAGCATATCGAGGTCTTGAGAGTCCTGAATGAAGAGCGCAGTGAGGAGGCTGAACTCCTATTCCTGTACCGGGATTTTCTTTCAGCAGATAAAGGTCAGGCGCTCAGTGCTCAAGCGTTCCTGGAGTTCCTTTCTTCATACGCAGCGTTCCTGGTCAGGGCCAGGGAGCGGAAGAGGTTCGTTCGCCAGTTCACCACCAAGAACCTAAGGAGGTTGCTCATGAATCTGAACAGCAAGTTCAAGGAGATCGTGGAAGATCCAGGGTTCCGGGTGGTAGCGGCGGCTATACGGAGGTCCACCGTTACGGAGCAATATCACAAGTCCAAAGGCAATCAGGTCTTTGAGATCGAGTACGGTCTGTTTCAGGACTTCAAGCGGAAGGCCAGTTTCCCGGATCAGTTTATCGGCGCATTGAGTGAGTTTGTCAACTCTTACAATGCTCAGAACGCTCGGCGCGAAGAGCAACTCAAGGGGAAAGGAGGACGCCGCAGGCCGCGCCTGACCGTTAGCGAACTTGATAGCGTCGTAGAACTCATCGACAAGCACGGATCTGAACCGGTGGCGATGTTGCTCATCGCTTACGGTTCTGCACGCGATCCTAGAGCGCCCGATGAAGCTGCGGAAACTGCTGCGTCCAGTGAATAAAAACAAGAAGCATAACGGGAGGTAAAGGAAGTGGCTGAAGAGATCAGGTCCATCTCGATAACGGGACATCTTACTCTCGACCTTCATTCTCTGAACAATGAAGGATCCGAGGGAAACCAGACACAGACTCGTATGGTCCACATCGTGGACGATGACGGCAACCTTCAGGTTGTCAACGGGATCTCTGGTGACATGTTCAAACATATCCAGGCGGAGCACTTTCAGGAGTTGGCTATGGAAGCGAGCCTGCCGCTGTGCGCCGGGTGTCGGAAATTCGATGCGAATCGGATAAACGCGGATACACAGTTCTTTGCCGATCTGCCGGAGGGCATCGGAAACGAGGATCTCATAGATCGGGTGCTGAAGCATTGCGCTATGGACGACGCTGAAGGCATCCTTATAACCCAGGGTAACCGTTCGACCCCACGCAAGAGTTGCGTTGAGTTCGGTTGGGTAGTCGGCTTGCCGAAAACTACGAGGACAGAGAGCTACTTCCACGTCAAGTATGATCCCAGAGGTCGTGGTGCCGGGTCTGGAGGAGAAGAAGGAGCCAATGTCGGGCAGAACATCTTCTATCGTCCCGCCAGCTCAGGAGTTTACGCGGTCGTAGCTCAAGTAGAGTTGAACCGGGTCGGTTTCAATGACATCTCTCGCAAGTATGCCATCGAAGATCGGGAAGAGCGCAACAGACGTATAAGGACGCTTATGGAGAGCGTCGCCTACACCTTCCTGGAGCCGAAGGGGGCGCATCGCAACACCCAGAACCCTCATATTTTGGGCTTTAACGGCGTAGTCTCGGTGTCTCGATCCAGCATCCCCGCCCCAACTGCGAGCGGACTGGCTGCTAACTACGTGGAAGAGGTAGAGGCGATTGCCCATCAACTTAATCGGTTGAGGTCGAACGCTATCCAGACGACCCGGTTTAACTCCCAGAGTAAGTTTACCGAAGCGATAATGGATCTCGTCGAAGAGGTTCCGGTGAGCGCGTAGTTATGTGGATGTTGGCGAGATACAGACCAACGGGTATCTTCTCGCTAAAATCTTCCGCTACCACCAGCTCTGGAGCTAAGACATTGCTGGTGCCAACTATGTATGCTGTAAAGATGGCGCTTGTAGACGCGGCTTTCCGCGCGGGGGAAGATGGCGAGAAAATTTTTGAAGAAGTAAAGGGATTGGAGATCAGGTTCAAGCCGCCGGAACACGCGGCTATCACGCATGGGTTTATAAAGATCCAGCGTGAACGCGAAGTGAAGGACAAAAGGAACGTCTGGGCTGTGGAGTTGAAGGAGAAACAGCCTTTCTATCCCACAGTTGCTTACCGGGAGTTCTGTTCGTTTGCCGGAGACCTTACGATTGCGTTCGGGGTCGAAGAAACCTCCTCGCGGTTGGAGAGCTTGCTACCCGTGGTCGGATACTTCGGCAAACGGGGCAGCTTCTTCCAGTTTGTGAGCATGGAATACGTTGAGGCGATACCCGGTCAATTCACGTTTCCTTTAACGCTTGGTGTGAGTTACCCGTCGAAGATTTGAGCGAAAGGTGTCCACGCACTAGAGTCGGCTTGCCCACCAATC
>ML214231.1:0-352 GCA_004563715.1 Actinomycetota bacterium
TCGGCCAGTCTGGCGTCGGCCGCGGAGGGTTCGCCAGACGACAGGTAACGGCGACGCAAGACTTCCACCACGTCGTCTTGGAGGTCGAGACCAGCTTCGGGGTCCTGCTCCGCGATCTCCCGGCTGAAGTGATCGGCGAGGGCCTCGCGCAGCCTCGCCGCGCTGACGGGCTGGTGGTGGTTGCGGATATCCACGCGGCCTATGGGCCGGTCGTCGAGGGCTACAAAGACGCGGACCCAGGCGTACCCGGCCACGTCGTCCAACCCGCGCAACGGCCTGCAGAGGTCGACCATCCGCACGCCCATAGTCGGTTCTACGCTCACGCCAGGACCCCCTTTTTCGATCGGTGCCG
>ML214231.1:402-3141 GCA_004563715.1 Actinomycetota bacterium
TCAGGCCCGCCAAAGAACCCCGGAACTCGGCCCAGATCAGGTCCCGCGGCATCCTCGACGGCCGCACGTAGGACCGGATCAGCGGTCTCAGGCTGCCCGCCCAGAGCCACCGCAGCCCGAACTTCAAGGCGTCGCCGCGCGCCTCCGGATACGCCAGCATGGTCCGCACGAGATACGAGTAGAGGCCGATGCCGTTGTTGGTCAACTGCGTCCGGAGCTGCGCGTAGTCGCGGCGGTGGCGATGACGCACCATCGCGCCCGGCTCGTAGGCCAACAGATGCCCCTCGTATACGACCCGGAAGAACATCTCCAGGTCTCCACCGCCGTTCGTAACGGTTCCCACGTCCAGCGCGGGATCGAAGACGCCGACGCTCTCGAAGACGGAGCGGCGAAAGGCCATGTTCGCCCCGGTACCGTACTTGCCCGCACCGAGGTACAGCAGCGCTGGCTGTCCACCCTCCACATCCCGCCGCCAGTACTCGCGGTCGTAGCCGCGGCCGAAGCCCCCCCGCCGCTCGAACAATATCTGCGCCCTGGTCTCGAGCTCGTAGGGCGCGACCAGACCGGTAACGGTCATGACCTGGGGGTCTTCGAAAGCCCCGGCGAGCGCCCTGGCCCACCCGGGATCGACCACGACGTCGTCATCCGTATAGGCGACGATGTCGCCGCGCGCCTCGGCGATGGCCCGGTTGCGGGCCCAATCGAGCCCCGGCCGGGGTTCGCAAACGTAGCGCACCCCGGGGTAAGACTCGCTTACCAGGCGGCTCGTCGCGTCGCTGGTGGGCGCGTTGTCCACGATCAGAACGTCCAGGCGCGGGTAATCGAGCCGGAGCAGGGACTCGACACACAACCTCAAGTCCTCGTGGCGGTCCCGCGTGCACACGGCGACCGTTACAAGGGGCGGGCCCCCGCCACGGTACGAGGGGGACACGTCCGGTGGCTCTTCGCCAGCCCCACCGGCCGGGATCGGGCCTCCGATCGCGGCCTTCAGCCGGCGCTTGAGTATCTGCCGGGCGAGCTGCCGGCGGACGATCGCTTTCAACTCCGGCGCGGTGAGGCCTCCGGCCAGGGGCACCTCTACATGCGCACCTCTACGTGCCCTATCGGGGTGCCGTGGAGGCGGACCAACACGTAGAGGCTCCGGTAACCGTCCAGAGGCTCCAGCGGCCGGAGCGGGGCGTCCAGCTCCAGCTCGATCACCTTTGCCGGGCTCGCCATCAAAGCCGGGCCACCTCGACGAGCTCGGTGCTCCACTCCAACCGGGGCCGCACGGCTCCGACCCACTTGCCGTGTCGCCCGTGGCGGGTCTCGACAGCGTCCCGGACGTTGAAGGTCAGGGCTTCATCCTGCTTCAAGATGGTCCTGCCGTCCTTGTCGACGTACAGGCCGAGCTGGTAGGTTCCGTCGTTCAACAGGTCGCCCGGAACCCGGCACGAGTGGCGGTACAGCCCGGCCGGGTCTTGCCGCCCACGCCCTTCCGGGTCGAACGGGGGTTCGCTGACGAAGACGATCGTGCCCTGCTCGTTGTAGAGCGCCAGGGCCGGTGAGAGATGCAGGTTCGGGCGCAGGCTCCGGTATTCGACCTCCACCACGAACGGGGTGCGCACGGTTATAGGGTCCCCCGAAGAGCCGTCCACGGGCCGGACACAGGCCCGGCGCAGACGCACCTCCCCGGTAGCGGGTTGGGCCTGCCCCTCGTCCCAGACCCGCTCGGTGCGGGGCGGCAGGGACTCCTGCAGGTACCTGGACACCACCGTGCTGGCCGGCCCGTCTTCGACGATGCGCCCGTTCTTGAGCCATATCACGCGGTCGCACAGGTCCTCCATGGCCAGCATGTTGTGGCTGACGAACAGCACCGTCCGGCCGGTCTGCGCCACGTTCCCCATCTTGCCGAGACATTTCCTCTGGAAGCTGGCGTCGCCCACCGCGAGCACCTCGTCCACGGCCAGGATATCGGGCTCCAGGTGGGCGGCCACCGCGAAGGCGAGGCGCATGTGCATGCCGCTGGAGTACCGCTTGACCGGCACATCTATAAACCGCTCCACCTCCGAGAACTCCACGATCTCGTCGAACCGCCGGCGGATCTCATGCCGCTTCATGCCGAGTATCGCGCCGTTCAGGTAGACGTTCTCGCGGCCGGTAAGCTCGGGGTCGAAGCCGGTGCCGACCTCCAGCAGAGAGCCCAGCTTGCCGCGAATCCTGGCGTGTCCGCTGGTCGGCTCGACGATGCGGGAGAGTATCTTGAGCAACGTGCTCTTGCCCGCCCCGTTGGAGCCTATGAGCCCTACGACCTCGCCGTGCCGCACCTGAAACGAGACGTCGCGCAGCGCCCACAACTGTTCGCCGCCGGCGGGCCGCTTCGTACTGTTATCGGGCGCGACCTCGTCGGGAGATAGAGCTTTGCGGGAGCGGACGCGGCTCGACACCTTCTCCGCCAGAAGGTCGCGCAGGGTGTTGTGGCGCCGGCCCGGGCCGAGCCGGTAGAGCTTGCTTATCCGCTGGGCGTCGATAACTACATCGTTCATCTCTCAGACCACGTCGGCAAAGATTCTCTCCATCCGTCGGAAGTAATATAGGCCGCTTACCAGGATAACTATAATTATGAGGCTCGAAGCCACCAGCGTGAGGCCCGGAGGCCCCCCTTCGCCCAGCAGGGCCCAGCGAAAGCCGTTCACTACGCCGACCATCGGGTTGACGACCTCGTAGAGCGTTCGCCAGCCGTCCGGCACGAGGGTGCTG
>SIRX01000119.1 GCA_004563715.1 Actinomycetota bacterium
GAGCTGGGGTATATATAAGTGGATTCTACACATAGTTTGAACGAGATTTTACCGGCCGCTAGACTAGGGTTGTCAGAGGAAGTTAGGCGGGAAGGGAGTAATCTATGCCGGGGTTGGAGGACATGGTTGTCGTGGTAACGGGCGCCAGCCGGGGTCTGGGGCGTGCTATTGCGGAGGAGCTTGGTCGGGGAGGGGCGAAGGTCGTCGTCAACTACTCGCGGAGCAAAGAGCCGGCCGACGAACTGGTCAGCGAGCTCTCGGAGGCCGGTGGTGAGGCAGTGGCGATCCAGGCCGACGTCTCGGACGCGGAGCAGGCGCAGCGCCTGATAGAGGAGACGGTAGAGAAGTTCGGCAGGATCGACGTGCTGGTCAACAACGCCGGCATAAACCGGGACAAGACCCTCAAGAAGCTCTCGGTGGAGGACTGGGACACGGTCATCCAGGTCGACCTCAACAGCGCTTTCTACACGGTACACGCCGCGCTGCCGCACATGACGGAGCAGGGGAGCGGCAAGATCATCAACATGAGCTCCTTCGTGGGCGAGGCCGGCAACGTCGGACAGGCCAATTACTCGGCGGCCAAAGCCGGCCTCCTGGGCTTTACCAAGACCGCCGCCAAGGAGCTGGCCCGCTACGGCATCACGGTCAACTCCATCTGCCCCGGCTTTATCGAGACCGACATGGTCGCCAACATCCCGGAAGAAGCCCGCGAGAAGCTCCTCAAGACCGTGCCTCTCGGTCGCTTCGGCAAGCCGAACGAGATCGCCCGCGCCGTCCGCTACTTGGTAGAGGACGGCGACTATATTACCGGCCAGGCCCTGGATATCAACGGAGGCGTGTACATCAGGACCTGAAAACCAGTCCCGCTTGTCCGGCCTCCTTCCCCGCGGCGCGGGGAAGGAGGCCTTCTCGTTTCCCCCACATCCCCACCGTGTAATCAGATGCACGAACCCGGTGTGCAGATCGAATATACTGTCGAAGCACGGCGTCTACCATATGCATATAGTTTCTTGTTGCACTTATTCAGCCTAGACATATATATTCTAATCGTATACAATCAACTTTTGGTTAGCGGAAGCTTCTCCGGTAGGAGGGGCGGTTTACGAGCGCAGCAGACAGAAAGGTGATCGCAGATGGCAAGACTCAGCGGACGGACGGCT
Organism: Actinomycetota bacterium; assembly: GCA_004563715.1. GTDB lineage: Bacteria > Actinomycetota > Rubrobacteria > Rubrobacterales > Rubrobacteraceae > SIRX01. The sequence goes on from SIRX01000119.1 coordinate 1,161, forward strand.
ATAGTGACGGGCGCGGCCCGGGGTATCGGGGCGGCCGAAGCGGTCCGGCTGGCCAAGGACGGGGCCAACGTGGCGGTGTTCGACCTTTCGGAGGAGGCCTGTCGTGAGACGGTGGAGGCCGTAGAGGCGACGGGGGTGCAAGCGCTGGCGGTGGCTTGTGACGTGTCGGATGCGGAGCAGGTCCGGGCCGCGTTCGCGAAGGTCGCGGAGGAGTTCGGGACGGTGGACATCCTGATCAACAACGCGGGCGTCATCCGCGACAACCTCTCGTTCAAGCTGAGCGAGGCAGACTGGGACACGGTCCTAAACGTGCACCTCAAGGGCAGCTTTTTGTGTGCGCAGGCGGCCCAAAAGTACATGGTGGAGCAGGAGTACGGCAAGATCGTGAACACCTCCTCCATCGTGGCGCTCGGGAACAAGGGCCAGGCCAACTACTCCTCGGCCAAGGCCGGGTTGCAGGCGCTGACCCGGACGCTGGCGCTGGAATTGGGCCGGTTCAACATCAACGTCAACGCGGTGGCTCCGGGCTGGATCGAGACGGAGATGACCAAGGAGGCCGCCGAGCGGGTGGGGATGACGATGGAGGACATGAAGGAGCGCTTCGCCTCCAACATCCCGCTGCGGCGCTTCGGCCGGGTCGAGGACATCGCCAACGTGGTGGCGTTCCTGGTCTCCGACGAGGCCTCGTACATCAGCGGCGAGACGATCTACATCGCGGGCGGGCCTTCCAGCTCTGTGATTTAGAGCCCGCCGGTCTTTCAGTCGGTCAGGTTTTGGGCGGGGGTTTCCCCCGCCCTTTTTTCTCGCTTTCTCTGCGCCCCGGTCTTCCTGGCACTTGGGAAACAGGAGCGTCGCTCGTAGTCTTACGTTACTAACGTAACCGTCGAGAAGGAGGCGTTGATGGGCAAGAGGACAGGTTACGAGCCGGGGACGTTCTGCTGGCTGGACCTCTCCACGGGCGACCTCGATGCCGCCAGGAACTTCTACGGCGGGTTGTTCGGCTGGGAGTTCGAGAGCAGTGAGATCCCCGGTGGCGGCGTCTACACGATGTGCCGGCTCGGGGGCGACGACGTGGCGGCGATGGTTCGGCAAGATCAGCAGCCCGGCTGGAACCATTACATCAGCGTCGAGAACGCCGACGAGGCGACCGAACGGGCGGAGCGGCTGGGGGCACGCGTGTACGAGAAGCCCTTTGACGTGATGGACTCCGGTCGTATGGCGGTGTTCGCCGACCCCGACGGCGCGGTGTTCTGCGTCTGGGAAGCCCGGGACCACATCGGCGCGAGCCGGGTCAACGACGTCGGCTGCATGGCCTGGAACGAGCTCCAGGCCCGCGACCCGGAGAAGGCCGGAGCCTTCTACTCCGGGTTGTTCGGCTGGGAGACGGAGCCCATCGAGGAAGACGGGCAGGTAGCCTATACCACGATCAAGAACAGCTCCGGGCGGATGAACGGCGGCTTGATGCCGATGACCGGACAGCCCGAAGACGCACCGTCGTACTGGCTCCCCTACTTCACCGTCGCCTCCTGCGACGAGGCTGTGGAGAAAGCAAAGGAGCTCGGTGGCGCGCTCCTCGCGGGCCCGATGGAGCCGGGGGCGGGCAGAATCGCGGTGCTGTCCGATCCGCAGGGCGCGGTGTTCGCCGTCTTCGAGGGCGAAACCGACGAGTAACCGGCGGGAGAAGCCGGTCTAACTACGGGTTGAGGATAAGCTTTCCGGTCGTCCGGCGGCCTTCCAGGTCGGCGTGGGCCTCGGCGGTGTCCTCCAGCGGGTAGCGGGCGCCGATGGTGATCTCGAGGTCGCCGGAGGAGATCCAGGCGAGCATCTCCCGGAGGCTCGGTACAAAGAGATCGGGGCGGCTCATGACCCGGGGCAGGTAGAAGCCGACGACCGCGTGACACTTCTTCATCAGGCCGGCGGGGACTATGGTGCCCCGCTCCCAGCTCGCCGCGCCGTAGACCACCATCCGGCCGAAGACCGCCAGGCAGCTCAGGTTCTTCTCCAGAAAGTCCCCGCCGACCATCTCCAGGATCACGTCGGCTCCCCGGTCGCCGGTGGCCTCACGCACCCTTTCCGGCCACTCTTCCCCGGTGTAGTTGATCAGGACGTCGGCTCCCAGCGACTCCGCGAGCGCCAGCTTCTCGGGGGTACTCGCGGTAGCGATGACCGTACCGGCTCCCATGAGCCTCGCCATCTGGACGGCGAGCGTGCCGACGCCGCCGGCCGCTGCGTGGACCAGCACGCTCTCGCCGGTACGCAGCGCGCCCGAGGTCTTGAGGATGTGGTAGGCGGTGAGCCCCTGGAGCGGGATGGCCGCGGCCTCGTCAAAGCCCAACCCTTCGGGGAGCGGGATGAGGGCCCGGGCGGGAGCCACGGCGTACTCGGCGTAACCGCCGGCCTCGACCAGCGCCACCACCCGATCACCGATGCTCGTCTCTTCGAGGCCCGCACCCACCTCGGCGACGGTTCCGGCGACCTCCGAGCCCGGCGTGAACGGCAGCTCCTGGTGCACGAGGTACTGGTTCCGGCGGCGCATGGCGTCGGCGTAGTTCACCCCGGCGGCGCGGACCGAGATCAGGACCTCCCCCTCGCCCGGCGCCGGACGCTCCACGTCGGCGTACCGCATCACCTCCGGGTCCCCAAACTCTTCCACGACTATCGCCTTCATCCGCGCCATAGACCCCCCGTTTCACCGTCGTCCTCGATCGCAGGTCAGACTATACCAGGAGGACCCCGGAAGCCTCCGCTATACTGGACCCACCGGTTACCGAACGGGGATCGAGGGATCGCGTTGCGAGCAACTTCCGACAGATGCCGCCCATCGTGAAGCTCCCGCTCGAAGGCGTCCGGGTGCTCGACCTCTCGCGGGTGCTGGCCGGCCCCTACGCGACGATGGTGCTCGGGGACCTGGGGGCCGACGTGATCAAGGTAGAACGCCCCGAAACGGGCGACGACACCCGGCACTGGGGACCGCCCTTCGCCGGCGGCGAAGCGGCCTACTTCCTCTCCGTGAACCGCAACAAACGCTCCATAACCGTGGACCTGAAGTCCGAAGAGGGACTGGAGCGCGTGAGAAGCCTGGCAACGGGGGCGGACGTGCTGATAGAGAACATGAACCCGGGCACGCTGGAGAGGCTCGGCCTCGGCTACGAGCACCTCAAGAAAGAGAACCCCGGCCTCGTCTACTGCTCCATCACGGGCTTCGGACCAGGGCCGGACGAGGACCGTCCCGGCTACGACTTCCTCATCCAGGCCCGAGCCGGGATCATGGGCATTACCGGCTTCCCCGACCCGGAGGGCCATTTGACGAAGGTCGGGGTCGCGGTGGCGGACATCGTCTGCGGCCTCTACGCGGCGAACGCCATCCTCGCCGCCCTCCACCGGCGGAGCGTCACGGGAGAGGGCGCCAGAGTCGAGGTCCCTCTCTTCGAGAGCACCCTCTCCTGGCTCGCCAACCGCGCCCAGGAGTACCTGGTCTCCGGCGTGGACACGGGCCGCCTGGGCAACGCCCACCCGACGATCGTCCCCTACCAGACCTTCGACGCCGCCGACAAGCCCATAGCCCTCGCCGTCGGCAACGACGCCCAGTTCCGGAAGTTGTGTGAGGTCCTGGGTCGCGAGGAACTGGCCGACGACGAACGCTACGCTACGAACCCGGCCCGCGTGGAGAACCGGCGGGAGCTGGTCGCGGAGCTACAAAAAGAGTTCTCCAGGCGGACCGCCGAGGAGTGGATCTCCGAGATCCGGGTCGCGGGCGTGCCCTGCGGCCCGGTCAACAGCCTGGCGGACGTGTTCGCCGACCCGCACGTCACGGGTTCGGACATCCTGCAGACCGTCGAGCACCCGGCGGCTGGTCCGCTAAAAATGCTCGCCTCCCCGCTGCTGGTGGACGGGGAGCGGCCCCCGGTCCGGCGACCGCCGCCCACGCTCGGGCAGCATACGGACGCCGCCGCGTGGGAGGCGGGATAGCCGCCGGACGGCGCCGCTCTACTCCGGAGAGCGGACCAGGATCTTCACGTGGCGGTCCTTGTGGTCCACCAGTTCCTCGAAACCTCCCTCGACGACGTCCGAGAGCGGGATGCGCCCGGTGATGATCCCCTCGGTCTCGATGCGGCCGTCGCGGAGCATGGAGATCGTGTCGGCGAAGTCCTCGGGCGTGTAGCAGATGGTGCCGACGACGTTCAGCTCGCTCAGGACGATGTCGTTCGGGTTGATCTGGACCGGCCCTTCCCAGATGGAGATGATCGTGACCGTCCCGCCCTTGCGGGTGGCGTGGAGCGCGGTCTGCAGCGTCTCCTGGATGCCGGCGGCGTCGAAGGAGTGTTCCGCCCCCTGGCCTTCGGTCAACTCCCGGACCCGCCCGGCAACGTCCTCCTCCGTGGAGTCTATAACCGCGTCGGCCCCGATATCCAGCGCCTTCTCCTTGCGGGCCTCCGCGACCTCGGCGACCATGATCTGGCCCGCCCCGGAGGCCTTCAGACACTGCACCGTGACCGCCCCGATGGGACCGCCCCCGAAGACGAGGGCGCTCTGTCCCGCCTCGAACCCGGCCCGCCGCACGGCCCGCAGGCCGACGGCGATGGGCTCGACCAGGGCCCCCTGCTCGGTCGTGAGTCCTTCCGGAAGCTTGTGGATCATGTACGAGGGTATGACCGCGAACTCGGACATGCCGCCGCCCCCGCCCATCAGGCCGTAGAAACCGAGCTTCTCGCAGAGGTTGGTCGCGCCCCGCAAGCATGCGGCGCACTCGCCGCACCGGAAAACGGGCTCTATCGCCACCCGGTCTCCGGCTCGAAGCCCTTCCGAGTCGTCCCCCACCTCGACGACCTCGCCCGCGAACTCGTGGCCCAGGGTTAGCGGCAGCGTCTCACCCGTGATGGGGTGCGGGCTCCCGGCGGGCGGGATGAAGATCGGACCGGCCAGGTACTCGTGCAGGTCCGTGCCGCAGATGCCGCACCAGTCCACCTTCACCTTTACGCTCCCGGACCGGACCTCGGGTTCCGGCACATCTTCGAGCCTCACGTCCTTCTGCCCGTGGAATACGGCGGCTTTCATGATCTCTCCTCTCTTCCCCCCAACTTCAAGGGCGAGTCAAGATACACCCGTCACAAGCTCAACGCAACCGTCCCACAGCGCGGCCGGAGGGACTAGTGCATCCTCAGAGGTGGTTGTGTGTGATGGGCTATAGTTCTCCACATGAAAGCTCCAATCTTTGTTCGGGAACTGTCGGAAAACGAACACGAAGAACTCGAAGCGGGGCTGCGCTCCAGAGACTCCTTCGTGATGCGCCGCTGCCAGATCCTTCTGGCGAGCGCCCGCGGGAAGTCTCCTCCGAAGATCGCCGAAGACCTCGAATGCGCTTCGCAAACCGTCAGAAACGCCATCCGCGCCTTCAACGAGAAGGGTCTCGACGCGCTCACGCCCGGCTCCTCGCGCCCGAAGCGCGTCCACGCCGCTTTCAACGAAGAGTCAGCCGAGACTCTGCGGGAGATGCTCCACTGCTCCCCGAGGGAGTTCTCTGGCGAGTCGAGCCTTTGGACGCTGGAGATGGCCGCCGACATCGCCTTCGAGGAGGGGATCACAAACGAGCGCGTCAGCGGGGAGACGATCCGGGCGACGCTCTCGCGTCTGCTCGGGGTTCGGTGGATGCGGGCGAAGCGGTGGATCACCTCTCCCGACCCCCTGTACGAACGAAAAAAAGACGGCGCGACCGGCTGATGGAGACCGCCGCCTCCGACCCCGAGTGGGCCACCGGATTCGAGGACGAGTGCTGGTGGAGCCGGCTTGCTTTGCCCACCTTGAGAAGCTGGGCCGAGGAGGGCGAGCCACTTCGCCTCGTCCAACGGTCGGTCGCCAAAGACGACCCCGAGCCGAAGGCGATCTCTTGCTACGGACTCTATCTGCCGGAGGCTTCGCCAGGCGACACTTGGCTGAGATTCGTGGATGGCAGGCCCGTAAGCTCCATAACGACCCAGTTTCTCTGGTGGTGCGCCGAGAATCTCGAAGAGATGGGCAAGAAGGTTTTTCTTCTCATCTGGGACAATGCGAGCTGGCACGTCTCCAAAGAGGTCAGAAGGTGGCTCGGAAAACACAATCGCAAGGTCAAAAGCAGCGGCGAAGGAGTGAGAATCGTGAGCTGCTTTCTCCCGAAGAAAAGTCCGTGGTTGAACCCGATCGAGCCGAAATGGGTTCACGGAAAGAGAAAGGTGGTGGAGGCTGACGGACTGCTCGGGACGTATGAGCTTGCCGAGAGGGTGTGCCGAGTTTTCGGATGTCCTCATCACGAGCATCTCACCGTCCCACAAGAGGTCGCCTGATCATGCACTAGTCCTGTGGCGGGTAGGTTCACTCGGGATCGGGCATCGCCCGGGGCATCTCGATAGCCTCTAAGATGTGTCCGAGGGCGTCTTCGGTCTCGAAGTAGGCGTAGGCCCCGTCGCCTTCGGTGCCGAAGCCCCGGCCGCTCTGCAGGAGCGGGAAGCCCTTGCCCTCCATCTCCTCTATCGCGGCGTCTATGTCGTCCACGAAGTAACCGAGGTGGTGCAGGCCCTCACCACGCGCGTTCAGGAACTCCTCGTAAGTGTTCGGCCCCTGGACGGGCTCGATCAGCTCGTACATAACGTCGCCCACCTGGGCGAGCGCCAGCTTCATCACGTAGCCCCGCTCCTCACCGCGGAAGGTCATCCGGATCCAGTCCGGACTGAACGTGTAGACGCTCCACGGGCCGATGCCCACCTCGTCCACATACCGCTCCATCGCCCGGTCGAGGTCCCGCACGACCACCGCCACCTGGTCTATGGACCCGATCCCCAAAGAACTACCCGCCACGTCCGCTCCTTTCTAATTCCCCCACACAAGCATACAGCACCCCGAACCTTGCATACAAGCGAGCCCGGAACCGACGACGACCGTCAGAATGCCATTCAGCCGCAGGTTCGTCGTAAAACGACCTTGACAACCACACCTCTAGCAACTATCGTACCCGTCGCTCAAAAAGCATGGGGCAAAGGAGGATTCATGAGCGAGGACGGCGGCGCGGCGAGGGTCGCGCTGGTCACGGGCGCGGCCCGGGGCATCGGCCGGGGCATAGCCCTGCGGCTGGCGCGCGACGGGCTCGACGTGGCGGTCAACGACGTGGAGGCCAACCGCGGCGAGCTTGAAGGGGTCGCGGGGGAGATAGAGAAGGCCGGCCGGCGGACGGCGGCGGTAACGGCGGACGTCTCCGCGCCGGACGAGGTCGAAAGCATGGTCGAGCGGGTCGCCGGGGAGCTGGGACGGCTCGACGTAATGGTCGCCAACGCCGGGATAGCGCAGGTGATACCACTGCTGGAGCTGACCCCCGAGGACTTCGACAAGATGATGGCGGTCAACCTGCGCGGGGTGTTCCTGTGCTACCAGGCCGCCGCGAGGCAGATGATCCAGCAGGGCGGCGGGGGCAAGATCATCGGCGCCGCCTCTATAGCGGCCCACAAGGGCTTCGCCATGCTCGGCCACTACTCGGCGACCAAGTTCGGCGTCCGCGCCCTTACCCAGGCCGCCGCCCAGGAGTGGGCCGAACACGGCATAACCGTCAACGCCTACTGCCCCGGCATCGTCGGGACCGCCATGTGGGAGCTGATCGACGAGCAGCTCGGCGGGTACATGGGCTTGAAGAAAGGCGAGGCGCTGGAGCAGTACTCGCAGCTCATCGCCCTGGGCCGCGTCGAGGAGCCGGAGGACGTGGCGGCCTTCGTCTCGTACCTGGCCTCGGAGGACTCCGACTACATGACCGGACAGTCCGTGATGATAGATGGCGGGATCATCTTTTCGTGACCCGGTGATTTTGTACACAAAAGCACTCTACAGAGGACGATCCGCTATATACTGTATCTGCTGTTGCATGGGGAAACAGAAAAAGGAGGCTCTATGACGGAGGTTGCCGGCGCGCAGGAGCTTGGCAAGGAGCAACTGCTGGACGCCTACCGGACGATGCGCACGATCCGGGAGTTCGAGGAGCGGCTGCACGTGGAGTTCGCGACGGGTGAGATCCCGGGCTTCGTCCACCTGTACGCGGGCGAGGAGGCTATCGCCGCCGGGGTAATGGCGCACCTCGACGCTGACGACTACATCGCCAGCACCCACCGGGGCCACGGGCACGCCATCGCCAAGGGCTGCGACGTCAAGGGGATGATGAAGGAGATCTACGGCAAGGCCGACGGCCTGTGCCACGGCAAGGGCGGCTCGATGCACATCGCCGACCTGGACAAGGGCATGCTCGGGGCCAACGGCATCGTCGGGGGCGGGCCGCCGCTGGTGTGCGGCGTCGGGCTCTCGGCCAAGGTGCGCGGCACAAACCAGGTCGCGGTGTCCTTCACCGGTGACGGCGGATCCAACCAGGGCACGACCCTGGAGAGCATGAACCTGGCCGCCGTGTGGGACCTGCCGGTGGTCTTCGTGATCGAGAACAACGGCTACGCCGAGGCCACCTCGACCAACTTCTCGACCAAGGGCCTCGACATCGCCAAGCGGGCCGACGGCTTCGGCATACCCGGCGTGGTGGTGGACGGGCACGACTTCTTCGCGGTGTACGAAGCGGCGGGCGAGGCCATCCGGCGGGCGCGCGAGGGCGGCGGGCCGTCCCTGATCGAGTGCAAGGTCAACCGCTACTACGGCCACTTCGAGGGCGACGCCCAGACCTACCGCGCCCCCAACGAGGTCGAGAACATACGCCAGGAGAAAGACTGCCTGATGCTCTTCCGCCAGCGCGTCACCTCCGCGGGCCTCGTCGAGGACGGGGAGCTCGACCGGATAGACGAAGAGGTCAAGCAACTCATAGACGAGTCCGTCGAGGAGGGCAAGGCCTCGCCGGAACCCGGCGAAGAGTACCTGCTCACCGACGTGTACGTGAGTTACTAGTCTTTCAGTCGGTCGGTCGCTCAGAAAAGCTGAAAGGCTGAACGACTGACCGACGCCGACCAAAGGGAGGCAAGATGGCCCGCAGGATCACCTACATGCAGGCGATAAACGAGGCGCTCCGGCAGGAGATGGAGCGCGATGAGAGCGTCGTGGTCTTCGGTGAGGACAACGTCGGCGGCACGGGGGCGCCGGGTGAGGACGACGCCTGGGGCGGCGTCATGGGCGTAACCAAAGGACTCTACCCGCACTTCCCGGACCGGGTTATAGACACCCCGATCAGCGAGTCCGCGTTTATCGGGGCGGCGGCGGGGGCCGCCTGCTCGGGCTTGAGGCCGGTGGCGGAGCTGATGTTCGTGGACTTCTTCGGCGTGTGCATGGACCAGATCTACAACCAGGCCGCCAAGTTCCGCTACATGTTCGGCGGCAAGGCCGTGACGCCGATGGTCATAAGGACCATGTACGGGGCCGGCATCCGGGCCGCCGCCCAGCACTCCCAGAGCCTCTACCCCATCTTCACCCACATACCGGGCCTGAAGGTCGTGGTCCCCTCCAACCCCTACGACGCCAAGGGGCTCATGATCGCCTCGATCCGGGACGACGACCCCGTGATCTTCTTCGAGAACAAGGTCCTCTACACGATGGAGGGCGAGGTCCCGGAGGAGCCCTACGAGATACCGCTGGGCGAGGCGGAGTACGTGCGCGAGGGCGATGACGTGACGATCGTCGCCATCGGCCGCATGGTGAGCATGGCCGAACAGGCCGCCGAAGCCCTCTCCGGCGAGGGGATAGAGTGCGAGATCGTGGACCCGCGCACCACCTCCCCCCTGGACGAGGAGACGATCTTCGAGAGCGTGGAGAACACGGGCCGCCTGGTGGTCGTGGACGAGGCGAACCCGCGCTGCAGCCTGGCGACGGACATCGCCGCCCGCGTGGCCGAGAACTGCTTCGACGACCTCAAGGCCGCGCCGAAGATGGTTACCGCCCCGCACACGCCGCCGCCGTTCTCGCCGACGTTGGAAGACCTCTACGTCCCCGACCCCGAGCGGGTCGCCGCCGCCGTGCGCGAGGTCACGGGCGCGGGCGCCAGGGCGTAGGGACCGCAACGTGAGCGAGACCCAGCAACTCTCCAAGCTCGGCATGCCCAAGTGGGGGCTCTCCATGACCGAGGGGACCCTTATCGAGTGGCTCATCGAGGAGGGGACCGAGGTCAGCCAGGGCGACGAGGTCGTCGAGGTCGAGAGCGAGAAGATCAACAACGTCGTCGAGGCCCCAACCTCGGGCGTGCTGCGCCGCCGGGTGGCTAAAGAGGGCGAGGTCATCCCGGTCGGCGGCATGCTCGGCGTCATAGCCGACCCTTCGGTCCCCGACGAGGAGGTAGACGCCTACGTCGAGGAGTTCCAGTCGACCTTCGTGCCCGAGCAAGAGGAGGCGGGCGGCCCCGAGCCCGCCTCCGTCGAGGTGAACGGACGTAATATCCAGTACCTCGAGATGGGCGAGGGCGGTGTGCCGCTCGTCCTAATCCCCGGCTACGGCGGCGACATCAACATCTGGGTCTTTAACCAGGAGGTCCTCTCCGCCGAGCGCGCGGTCTACGCCGTAGACCTGCCGGGACACGGCGGCTCCTCCAAGGACGCCGGTGATGGGGACCTGGACTTCTTTGTCGAGGTGCTGGCCGGTTTTCTGGATTCCCAGGGAATCGAGAAGGCGCATCTCGCCGGGCACTCTATGGGCGGGGCGGTGGCGGCGGCGTTCGCGATGGCCCATCCGGATCGGGTAGCTTCGGCCACCCTGATCGCCAGCGCCGGGCTCGGGGAGGAGATCAACGCCGACTACATCGAGGGCTTTATCGCGGCGAACCGACGCAAGGAGATGAAGAACGTCCTCGGGCTCCTGTTCGCCGACCCGGACCTCGTCACCCGCCAGCTCGTCAACGATGTGCTCCAGTACAAGCGCAAGGACGGCGTGGACGAGGCCCTGCGCACCATCGCGGATAAAGTCTTCCCCGACGGCAAGCAGGCCGGCGTGCCCGACGTGGCGGATATCTCCGTCCCGGTGCTGGCAATCTGGGGAGATAAAGACGAGATCGTGCCCGTAGAGCACACCGGGAACCTGCCGGACCACGCCCGGATCGAGGTCATCGAGGGCAAGGGACACTCGGTGCAGATGGAGGCCGCCGGAAAGGTAAACCGCCTGGTCTCGGGCTTCCTGGCCGAGCAGGACTAGCGCGTGCCGTCCGTCGTCGGCGTGATCGCCAACCCCGCCTCGGGGCGCGACATCCGGCGGCTGGTCTCGGGCGCCTCGGTCTTCGACAACGCCGAGAAGGGCAGCATGGTGTACCGGCTGATGGCGGGCCTCGGGGCCGTGGGCGTTGGGCGCGTCCTGATGATGCCCGCCGCCTCCGGCGTCTCGGAGAGCCTGCGCCGCCACCTGCGGGGCCACGCCTCCGAGCATCGTCCCCTGCCGGAGCTGGAGACGCTCCCGATGACCGTGCGCCACAGCGCCCGGGACACGGTGGAGGCCGTCGGCGCGATGCTGGAGCGGGACGTGGCGGCGATCGTGGTGCTCGGGGGCGACGGCACCAACCGCGTCGTCGCCCGCCACTGCGCGGAAATCCCTCTCTGCACCCTCTCTACCGGGACCAACAATGCCTTTCCTCGCATGCGGGAGGCGACCGTCGCGGGCATGGCGACGGGCCTCGTCGTCACCGGCAAGATCGGGGACGAGGCCCTGCGCCGGGAGAAGATCCTGCGCGTCGGGCTCAACGGCGACCCAGACCACGACTGCGCCCTGGTGGACGTCGCGGTCTGTGCGGAGCGCTTCGTGGGGGCCCGCGCCGTGTGGCGGGCCGCCGACGTCTCGGAGCTGTTCGTCGCCTCCGCCTCACCGGACGCTGTCGGCTTCTCCGCCGTGGCCGGCCTGCTCGACCCAGTCCCCCGCACGGCGGGCTATGGCCTGCACGTGTGGCTCACGAGCGCGGAGGACGCGAAACCCCCGCTGACGGTCCCACTCGCGCCGGGCCTCGTGGTGCCGGTCGGCATAGCCGGACACCGGCGCATCGAGCCGGGAGAGGAGATCCCCATAGAACCCCGCCCCGGCAGCCTCGCGCTGGACGGCGAACGGGAGATAGAGATCGGCCCCGGAGACCGGCCCACGGTCCGCCTCGAAACCGGCGGCCCGCTGACCGTGGACGTCGAGGAGGCCATGCGAACAGCGGCCCGACGCGGCCTGCTAAACGGGGCTCTCACCGCTGAAGCCGACGTTCCCGGCGACGAGCCGTCCTAGGAGTCGGGCTTCTCCGTCCTGGGCGGTTTCGGGGGTTTGGGAGGTTTTCCGGGCTTTTCCGTCCTCCCTCCGGGCGCGTCCTCGCCCATCTTCGCGGAGCCGTGGGTCCACCCCTGCTCGAAGCTGACCTTCGTCCCGGCCCTTATCCTGTCTCCCAGGAGCTTCGAGAGGCGGGTTATGTCCACCCCCAGGACCTTTGCCAGACGCGCCACCTCCTCGCCCCGCAGCTCCCAGGCACGGCTTGTTTTCCCACCCTCAGCGGAGAGGTCGTTGAGCTTGCTGAGAAAGTCCGAGAGGTTACTGGCATGGACGGTTCCCCCCTGATGAGCCCCGCCCCCGGCCTGCGGGCGCGTCCTCCTCCGCCCGCCACCGCGCGGCGCGGCCTGTGACCTGTCGTACCGCTCCCGCTTTCCGGGGTCGGACAGGACCTCGTAGGCCCGCTGCACCTGCTTGAAGTGCTCCTCGGCCTTGGGGTCTCCCGGGTTGGCGTCCGGGTGGTGCTCGCGGGCCAGCCTCCGGAAAGCCTTGCGGAGGTCCTCCTGGGAGGCATCCTTACCGACCTGGAGTACCCGGTACGGGTCTTTGCCGAGGTCACCGGTCACAATGAACCAGGGTTATTGGCCGCCCAGCAGCCGGCGCCAGCCGCCGCGATCTCCCCGCCGGGCGAACTCCGCTTGCGGTTTCGCTTCCGGCCCGTCGGCGCGCGCCTTCTCTCTGTGCAAAGTGATCCTGCCGTTCTCGCGCCACGGGCGTTTTGTACCCGGACACCGCGTTGCGCAACCCAAAACCCGGCGTCGCCCTCTTGCGACGCCGCTGCGCCCAACGGCCGTCCCGGGGGTGCATACCTCCTCGAGACCGTGCCGGTTAGCCGATGTATCTCTCCGCGTCCCGTGGCGTCACGTCTTGCCATGCCGCAGTACTTCGTAACGATGGACATAGAGGCCGCCGATCCACTGCTCCCCGTGGACCAACTGGCGCGGGTGATGCGGGAGTCGATCCTGCCCTCCATCGAGGCCCTGATACAGCTAACGGTTCAGGGAAAGGTGATCACGGGCGGATACCCTGTAGGCGACCGGTTCATGGTGTTCATCGTGGAAGCCGAGTCCGAAGAGGAGGTTCACGAGGTGCTCGCGGAGTTGCCTCTCTCCGGCACGGCCAGGACCACGGTGAGGCGGTTGCAAAGCCCCGAAGAACTGCGGAACCCAGACGGTCGCCCTACCTGAGTACAAGCAAGCCTACCCGCCAGCCCCGGGAAAACAGCTAGCCCAGGTACCCGCGCCGCCACAGGAGATCCAGGTCCGCACACTCCGCGTCGAGGGCGAAGCGACCGTCGGGAAAGCGGAACAGGTCGTTCTCCCCGTCATAAACAAGCCTGGACTCTACACCCTCGTCCATCAGCGACATCTCCAGCTCGTAGAGAATCCTCGCTTTAAGCCGGCACCTCTCTTTTGCGGCACTCGTGGGCCGCCCGCTCGTGCTGGTTCTCAAAACTACGCCCCCTCCGTGTAGCCTGACACCGTACCGAACCCACGCCGGTACAGCACACCAACAGCACAACACCAGGGAACCATATACCTTGAGAAGCGTGGTTCCAAGTCCCGACAAGTCCTGCGAACCTCTGGCAGCGTGCGTTATCGACGCGGGAAGCCTAACAACGCCTCGCCGCCCGCACATCGTCCATACGGCACATTCTTTCGATCACTTGGGTGTTACATATCGTTACAACCTCTGGCGAGGGTCAGGCAACGCCCTGGGACGGCCCAGTCGAACCAGCCACCGGGACCAGCGGGCTAGCGGGCGTGGGCGGCGCAGGCGTAATGGTCTCCACCTGCGCCTCTGGCTTCAGGAACTAGTCGCCGCGGAAAAGGCCTTTCGCTGCGGCTTTCCTACCCCGCAACCGGGGGCTGGCCGCCGAACTCCTCCCGGATTTGGTCGGCGTTTATGTTGTATCTGGAGAGCAGCTCCGCGTCGCCGTCCAGGTCGAGCTTCTCGGGCAGCTCCCGGTCCGCACTGTCGGCGGCCTCGGCCCCGTCCCGGCTGCGGATGCGCTCGACGATCATGCTCTTCGGTATCTCCACCCCGCGCTCCTTTCTCTCACCTGACGCACATGCTAACAGAGGGCGTCCACAGCCGTGCGCTCTCTGGATGCCCGGGACACGGCGGGGTAGACTGACGAAGGTTTTAAGGGAGACAGGAGGCCCAGGTGAAAAAGGAACCCGGGAAGACGCTGACTTTGCCGTCTCTGCCGCTGGAGGAGTGGGAGCCCACCAAGGAGACGCTACACCGCCACTGCCAGGTGGTGGGCAAGATCCGGATGGAACTCTCCCCGCCGAGAAACCACTGGTGGCACGTCACCCTCTACGTTACCTCCCGGGGGCTCGCCACCGGCCCCATCCCCCACCCGTCGGGAACCTTCGAGATCTCCTTCGACCTGTTGGAGAACCGGCTGGAGGTCCTCACCAGCGAGGAAGGAGAGTTCTCCTTCGCCCTGGACGACCTGCCCGTGGCGGACTTCTACGGCAGCTTGCTGGGAGGACTCCGCTCGTTGGGGATAGACGTCTCCATAAACACCTCCCCCTTCGACCTGGACGACCAGCACCCGCTCTACGAGAACACCTTACATTGCGTCTGCAACCGGGAGCACGTCCGGCGCTACCACCGCATGCTCTCCTGGGTGGACCAGGCCTTCAAAAAGTACGCCGGTCGCTTTAACGGCAAGGAGAGCCCCGTGCACCTCTTCTGGCACAGCTTTGACCTGGCCGTCGCCCGTTTCTCAGGCCGCCGCGCCCCGGAGCGTCCGGGCGCCGACCGGGTGACCCGCGAGGCCTACTCGCACGAGGTCATCTCCTGCGGCTTCTGGGCGGGGGACGACAACGTCCGCGAGCCCGCCTTCTACTCCTACACCGCCCCCGAGCCGGAAGGTCTCACCGAACAGCCATTGGAACCCGAAGCGGCGTTCTGGACGCCGGAGGGCGGGACCGCGCTCCTTATGTACGAGGACGTGCGCAAGAGTGATTCGCCCAGAGATACCCTGCTGGCGTTCCTGGAGAGCACCTACCTCGCCGGGGCACAGACAGCAGGCTGGGACGTAGAGGCCTTCCGTGCCGAACCCGCCGGATAGATGAGGAGAAGCATGCAAGATACGGACCTGAAAGCCGTCAGAGAGAAGATCCGCGCCGGAGAGCACCCTGGGCCGACGAGCGGCCTCGCGAGCGGACACGTGCAGACGAACCTCGTGGTCTTACCGGAGGACTACGCCTTCGACTTCCTGAAGTTCTGCATCCGCAACCCGAAGCCCTGTCCCATCCTGGAGGTCACGGACGAGGGTTCCCCTTCGGCGCCGGTCATGGCGCCCGAGGCCGACCTCCGCACGGACGTCCCGAAGTACCGGGTGTACGAAGCCGGGGAACTGGTGGACGAGCCACCGGACATCCGGGGCTACTGGGAAGACGACCTGGTGTCGTTCCTGATCGGGTGCAGCTTCACCTTCGAGACGGCGCTGCTGGCCGCGGGCCTGCGCCTCACCCACCAGGATCAGAGCAAGAACGTGCCGATGTACGTGACGGACCGCGAGTGCGTCCCCTCGGGGCCGTTCTCCGGTCCCATGGTAGTGAGCATGCGCCCCTACAAACCGGACGAGATACCCGCCGCCGTCAGCGTCTCGGGCCGTTACCCGGCCATGCACGGCGCCCCCGTGCATATCGGAGAGCCGTCCGCCCTGGGCGTGAAGGACCTGGACCACCCGGAGTTCGGTGAGGCCGTCACCATCGGGGAAGACGAGACCCCCGTGTTCTGGGCCTGCGGGGTCACGCCGCAGGCCGTGGCGTTACAGGCCCGGCCGCCGCTCATGATCACGCACAGTCCCGGTCACATGTTCATAACCGACCGCCGGAACGCCGAGTACGAGGTCTGAAAGACAGATCTGAAAGACGTATCTGAAAACCCGGATTTTTGTCCGGGCGGCCATTTACCGGGGGCGTACGGGATGCTACTTTACGTATAGTGATCTAGGACATCATGCAGGCAGAGGGGAGGCCAGGGAGCGTGGGCGCATGGTGAGGCGGTTGAGGAACCTG
This sequence comes from Actinomycetota bacterium, assembly GCA_004563715.1. Taxonomy (GTDB): domain Bacteria; phylum Actinomycetota; class Rubrobacteria; order Rubrobacterales; family Rubrobacteraceae; genus SIRX01. Next base: position 17,414 of record SIRX01000119.1, read on the forward strand.
GGGCCGGGGTTGCTGGTGGCGGCGGCGTTTATCGGGCCGGGGACGGTGACGACGGCGAGCGTAGCGGGGGCGAGCACCGGGTACGCGTTGTTGTGGGCGCTGGCGTTCTCCATCTTCGCGGTGATAGTGCTCCAGGAGATGAGCGCCCGGCTCGGGATCGTGAGTCGGGAGGGTCTTGGGGAGGCGCTGCGCACCACCTTCGGCAGCCCGGTATTCAAGGTTGTGGCCGTGCTGCTGGTGGTCGCGGCGATAACCTTCGGCAACGCGGCGTTCGAGACGGGGAACATAACGGGGGCGGCGCTGGGGCTGGAGGCCCTGCTCGGGCTCTCGACCCAGGTGTGGGCGGTTATCGTGGGGGCTGGGGCCTTCGCGCTGCTGGCCTCCGGGGCGTACAAGGTCATAGAGCGGGCGCTGGTGGCGATGGTGATCCTTATGAGCGTCGTGTTCGTGCTCACGGCGATCATCGTGCGGCCCAGCATCCCGGACATCCTGGCGGGCCTCTTCGCCCCGAGCATCCCGCCCGGGGCGCTGCTCACGGCGGTCGCCCTCATCGGGACCACGGTGGTACCGTACAACCTCTTTCTGCACGCCAGCTCCGTGCAGGAGAAGTGGTCCGAGGACGTGCCGACGGACGAGGCGCTCGCGGAGAGCCGCTTCGACGCGACGTTCTCGATCGTGTTGGGGGGCTTGATCACGCTGGCCGTAGTCGCGACCGCCGCCGGGGCGTTCTTCGAGCGGGGCATCGAGATCACGGACGCCGGCCAGATGGCCGAGCAACTCGAACCGCTGCTGGGTCCGGCGGCCCGGTACTTCTTCGCAATCGGGCTCCTGGCGGCGGGCCTGACGAGCGCGGTGACCGCCCCCCTGGCGGCGGCCTACGCCACCTCGGGCGCCCTGGGCTGGGAGCGCAACCTGGCCGGCTGGAAGTTCCGGGCGGTGTGGGCGACCATAATCATCGTCGGGACTACCTTCGCGGCCCTGGGTACGGAGCCGGTGACGGCCATCGTCTTCGCCCAGGCCGCCAACGGCGTCCTGCTCCCCGTAGTCGCGGCGTTTCTCCTGATCGTGGTCAACCGCAGCGACCTGATGGGCGAGTTCAAGAACAAGGTGGTGGGCAACATCCTGGGCGGCCTGGTCGTGCTGGTCGCCACCGGACTCGGCTTGCGCCTGATCCTCTCGGCCTTCGGGGTGCTCTGATGAGCGGCCTCCGGCTCGGGGTGGACGTCGGCGGCACCTTCACCGACCTCGTCGCCCTCGGCGGCGGCGACGTGCTGACCGCGAAGGTCCCCTCCACCCCGCAGGACCAGTCCCGGGGCGTGATGAACAGCGTCCGGGCGGGCGAGGTAGAGGCCGGGAGCGTCACCGCCTTCGCCCACGGCATGACCGTCGCCACCAACGCCCTGCTGGAGCGCAAGGGCGCGAAGACCGCCATCGTCACCACCGAGGGCTTCCGGGACGTGCTGGAGATAGCCCGCCAGGACCGCCCCGCGCTCTACGACCTGACCCAGGACCGGCCTGCCCCCCTCGTCCCCCGCGAGCTGCGCTTCACCGTCCGCGAACGAATCGGGCCGGAGGGCGAGATCACACCGCTAGACGAAGCCAGCTTGGAAGCGGTAGTCGAAGCCTTGAAGGAGGCGGAGGTCGAGGCGGTCGCCGTCTGCCTGCTGTTCGCCTTCATGCACCCGGAGCACGAGAAGCGGGTGGGCGAGGTACTCCGCGAAGCGCTGCCGGACGTACACGTATCTCTCTCCAGCGAGGTCTTGCCGGAGTTCCGGGAGTACGAGCGCTTCTCGACCACCGCCGCCGACGCCTATCTCGGCCCGAAGCTCGCCGCTTACCTCAAAAACCTGGCGAACGAGGTCGAGGGAGCCGGGATACCGACGCCAATGATCATGCAGTCCTCCGGCGGCGTCATAGACCTGGAGGTCGCCGCGAGAGGAGCTGCGGCCTGCGTGCTCTCGGGGCCGGCGGGCGGGGTGGTCGGGGCGGCCTACGTCGCGGGCGCCAGCGGCTACGACGACCTCCTGACCTTCGACATGGGCGGCACCAGCTCGGACGTGGCGACGATCCTGGAGGGCGAGGCGCTGACCACCACCGAGGCGGCCATAGCCGGGGTCCCCATAAAGCTGCCGATGGTGGACATCCACACCGTGAGCGCCGGGGGTGGCTCCATCGCCTGGGTGGACGCCGGCGGCGCCCTGCGCGTCGGGCCCCACTCGGCCGGGGCGGAGCCCGGCCCCGCCTCCTACGGCAAGGGGGGCGGGGAGCCCGCCGTCACCGACGCCAACCTCTACCTCGGCTACCTCCAGGACGGCGTGGAGCTCGGCGGCGAGGTCGTGCTCAACCGCGGGCGCGCCGAAGAAGCCCTTACCCGGGTGGGAGACAAGGCGGGCATGGACGCCCTGGAGACGGCGCTCGGGGTGGTGCAGGTCGCCAACACGGAGATGGTGGGCGCTTTGCGCGTGATCAGCGTGGAGAAAGGCCTCGACCCGCGGGAGTTCGCCCTCGTCGCCTTCGGCGGCGCCGGTCCCCTCCACGCCTGCTCTCTGGCCGAGGAGCTGAACATGACAACCGTCCTCGTCCCGAAGGCCAGCGGCGTGCTGAGCGCCCTGGGCCTCGCCGTCTCTGACGTGCGCCGCGACTACGTCACCCCCCTGCTCTCGGATCTGGATACAGTAGAGAAAAGCCGGCTGGAGGAATCCTTCGAATCGTTGGAGCGCCTGGCGGCGGAGCATCTCAAGGGTCCGGAATATACCCGGCGGGTGGACCTGCGCTACGCGGGCCAGTCCTTCGAGCTGACGGTGGAGGCGGACGACCTCGACGCCCTCGCGAAGAATTTCCACGCCGCCCACGAGCGGCGTTACGGCTACCGGATGGAGGAGGAGACGGTGGAGCTGGTGAACCTGCGCCTGATCGCCACCGTCCCCGTCGAGCGGCCCGAGCTGGAGGAGAAAGAGCCAGAAGACAAAGCGGAGACCGGACGGCGCGAGGCCAACTTCGACGGCGAGTGGGTCGAGGTCCCGGTACTCGACCGCACGAAGATGGGAGCCGGTTCGGAGGTCGAAGGTCCCGCGGTGGTCGAGTTCGCCGAGGCAACGTGCGTGGTGAGGCCCGGCTGGAGCGGAAAGGTGGACGAGGTGGGAACCCTGATCCTGGAGCGCGGCGATGAGTAACGGCCGGCTAGACCCCGTAACCCTCTCGGTGCTGGCGAGCGCTCTCTCCGGGGCGGCGGAGGAGATGGGGGCGGTACTCATCCGGGGCGCCTACTCCTCCAACATCAAGGAGCGGCGCGACTGCTCCACCGCCCTCTTCGACGCCCGGGGCCAGATGGTGGCCCAGGCCGAGCACATCCCGGTACACCTGGGAGCCATGCCCGAGGCGGTGGCGGCGGTCATGGAGCGCGACCCCGAGCCCGGTGACGTTTACGCCCTCAACGACCCCTACTCCGGCGGGACGCACCTGCCGGACATAACCCTCGTCTCGCCGGTGGCGCACGAGGAGGAGATTATCGGGTACGCCGTTACGCGGGCGCACCACTCGGACGTGGGCGGCATGAGCCCCGGCTCCATGCCGTCGAACTCGCGCGAGATCTACCAGGAGGGCATCATCATCCCGCCCGTCCGGCTCGTCCACGAGGGCGAGTACGTGGACGAGATACTCGACCTGATCCTCGCCAACGTCCGCACGCCCGACCTGCGGCGCGGCGACCTGCGGGCCCAGATCGCGGCCAACAACCTGGCCCAGACCCGCCTCTCCGAGCTGATCGAGCGTCGGGGCCGGGATACCGTGCTCACCGCTTTCGAGGAGGTCATCGCCTACACCGAGCGCCGCACCCGCGAGGCGATCCGGGAGCTGCCCGACGGCGAGTACAGTGCAGAGAGTGAGATCGAGGGCGACGGCGCCAGCGACGAGGACATACCCACAAAGGTCACCGCTACCATCGAAGGTGACGAGATCCGGCTAGACTTCTCCGGTACCTCCGGCGCCGTGGCGGGCAACGTGAACTGCCCGCTGGCCGTCACCCGCTCCGCCTGCTACTTCGCCCTGCGGGTCCTGCTCCCCGGGGACGTGCCGGCCAACGCCGGCACCTACGCCCCCCTCGACATCCACGCCCCCGAGGGCAGCCTGGTAAACGCCGAGAGCCCCTCGGCGGTCGTGGCGGGCAACGTCGAGACCAGCCAGCGGGTCGCGGACACCATCATCGCCGCCTTCTCGGAGGCCACGGACCTCGTCGCGGGCGGTCAGGGCACGATGAACAACCTCATAATCGGCGGGTCCGGCAACGGAGGCTGGACCTACTACGAAACCATCGGCGGCGGCCAGGGCGCGAGCAAGAAGGCCGACGGCCCCTCCGGCGTCCACGTCGGCACGTCCAACACCCTCAACACCCCGATAGAGGCCCTGGAGCTGGAGTACCCGATGCGCGTCGAGCGTTACGAGCTGCGCTACGGCTCCGGCGGCGGGGGCGCCCACCGCGGCGGCGACGGCATCGTCCGCTCCGTGCGCGTCCTGGAGCCCGCCAGCCTCTCGCTTCTCACCGACCGCCGGCGCCACGGGCCGCACGGCGTGGGCGGCGGAGAACCCGGCGCACCCGGCCGCAACCTCCTGAACGACGAGGAGCTGCCACCGAAGGCCAGCCGGGAACTGGAGGAGGGCGACGTGGTCACGGTCGAGACGCCCGGCGGCGGCGGGTACGGCAGCCCTGGAGGGGGGTAAGCGCCCGCCGGTCGCTCTGCCGAAGCTCGCTTACCGGGTCTGTTGCCCGTTTTCCCGGGCTTCCTGCCCCCGCTGCGCCACCCGCTCCACGGTTTCTTCCACCTCTTGCTTCTCGATCACCCGGTCCAGGATGTACTGCACGTCCTCGTAGGAGCCCACGAGCTTCTGAAGCTGGGAGCGGGTGTCTTCCTGGGATTCCGGGAGGTTATCCAGCAAGCTCTGTAACTGGGAGCGGTCGTTCTCCAGGCGGCCCTTGAGCGCCCCGACAGACTCGCCGAAAAAGTCTCTCGCGCTCTCCAGGATCCTACCGCGGACCTCCCCGGCCAGGTTGTTAGGGTCTTCAGGCATACTTTCTCCTTTTAAAGCTACTCGCCTGGCGCTATTGTAGCCGCCGATCCCCTCCGTTACGGGACTCCGTAGCCCGGGACCGGCAACGGTTCTTCTTTCGACCGGAGCGCCAGCACGACCACCGCGCCGGTCCAGCCGAGCGGCGCCACGGTCTTGGGCTCGCCCGCGCCGTCCACCTTTTCCGGGAACACCCCGAGTTCCGTGCGATGCTCCGCGAGCCAGCCGAGCCAACAGTCCGCCGCCGCCCGGTCGCCGCCCGCGGCGGCCGAAAGGGCGAACAGGGCCGTCTGGGGGGTCCAGGCGACGGTCGGGTCCTGCGGCCACCGCTCGCCGGGCTCCACGCCGCCGTTCGGGATGGTCAGGCGTCCCGCCGCGTCGTCCACCGCCCGGGAAACCATCGGGTTGGGAGCGGCGAACGGTGGGGCCAGGAAGCTCACGGCGGCGTCGGCGCCGCTGCCGGGCCGGGCGGTGCGCGGGTAGCCGCGCGGGGCGAACTCTCTCTCTATCGCGGCGTCGAGCCGGGCGGCGGCCCCGGTGTAGCGCCGGGCTTCGGTTGCGTGCCCGAGGCCGTCGGCCAGCTCCGCGGCGGCGCGCAGGCCCGCGCGCAGCGGGGCGGCGGTGCCGAGGTTCGGCCTCCAGGTCTCGATCTCCCAATAATCCGCCCCGCCGGGGGGCAGGCCGTTCGCCCCCAGAGATCCCGACGCGGCGTCGGCGGCGCTGCGCACGGCGGGCCAGAGCGTCCGGACCTCCTCGGCGTCGCGCGTTCCGGTAGCGGCGTGAAACCAGACGGCCCAGGGGAACCAGCCGGTCGCGTCGAGCTGCGGCGGGCGGCCGTCGTCCACCGGCGCACCGTCGGTCGTGTAGCGGGCCTCCCAGGTACCGTCGGGTTCCTGGACGCCGGCCAGGAACTCCAGGACTTCGTACGATTCCTCGTGGTGCCCGGTGGCGGCGAAGGCGGCGGCCATCCAGCTCGCGTCGCGGGGCCACACGTAGTTCCAGCGCGGGTACCGGGCGGCGACCGCGGCGCCGTTGGGCTCCGTCAGGAGGCGCAGGTCCAGCAGGGCACGGGCGGCCATCCGGCGTTCGTCCTCGTTCGCCCCGGGTACGACGCCCTCTTCCAGCCAGGCGCGGGTCTCGGAGACGGCCGCGGTGGCGCCGGGGTCGTCCGGCGGGACGGTTACCGGGACGCTAGAGCCAGGAGGCAGGTAGCGGAGGTCGCCGTTCGGGAGGCGCAGGACGTTGGACCCCGGCAGGTACTCCGCGCCCCGGGCCTCGTCCGGCGGCACGGGGTAGGTGGCGGCGCCGTTGCCGAGCAGGCCGGCGGCCCGCAGCGGGATAGGCTCCGGGTACTCTCGCGCTCCCCGAAGGTCCCCGAGGCCTGTAACAAAGAGCAGTGCAACAACCAGGGTCAGGGCCAACAACGCCGTGGCCGTACACCCCCGTGCTCTACTGCTCCTCCGCATGCTGCGAGTAATTTTAGAGGATCGGCCAGGCCTCCGGACGCAAAACGCCGGACACGAGGGTCGCGAATGCTCCTACACGACCACCTCCGCCATCTCATCTATGAGGGCGCGCTGGAACTCGACCACCCGCGGGTCTGGCTGCTGGGCCGCGAAGAGCTCCTCGAAGGGATCCTCCACGGCCGTGCGCGCGCCGCTCAGTTCCTCGACGACCGCGAGCCCGCAGAAGGGCACGGTGGACTCAGCGTAGCCGCCCTCGTGCACGGCGACGAGGCGTCCGCCGCAGAGGACTTCTGCGGCCTCCAACAAGAGGCGGGTCATCTGGCGGTAGGACTCGCCGTAGAGCATCTGGCGCGCCAGGGGGTCGGCGGCGTTGGCGTCCAGGCCGCTGGCGATAATGACCAGCTCCGGCCCGAAGCGCTCCAGGGCGGGCACCACGATGCGCCGCAGCGCGTACAGGTAGGTCTCGTGGCCGCTGCCGGGCGGCAGCGGCACGTTTGCGTTGTAGCCTGCTCCCGCCCCCGCGCCGCGCTCCTCCACGTTCCCGCTGCCGGGCGGGAAGCAGTTCTCCTGATGCATGGAGATCGTGAGCACGTCCGGCCGCTCGTAGTAGATGGACTGCGTCCCGTTGCCGTGGTGGACATCCCAGTCGAGCACGGCGACCTTCTCCACCCCGGATCCGGCCCTCGCGGCCTCTATGGCTATGGGGATGTTGGCCAGCAGGCAGAAGCCCATCGCCGAGTCGGGCAGGCAGTGGTGGCCCGGGGGCCGGGAGAGCGAGTAGGCGTTGCGGTAGATGCCGGAGAGCACGTCGGAGACGGCGCGTTTGGCGAGCCCGGCGGAGAGCTTGGCGATCTCGTAGCTGCCCGCTCCGAAGGGGGCGAAGAGCCCCTCCTCACCGCCGCCAGCGTCGCTGGCGGCCTTGAAGCGCTCCAGGTACTCTCGGGTGTGCACCCGCAGCAGGTCCTCCTCGGTGGCCTCCGGGGCCGAGAGCTGGGCGACCTGGTTGCCCAGGCCCGAGACGTCCAGGAGGGCCTTGAAGCGGCGCTTGGTCTCGGGCGACTCGCCGTGTCCGCCGCCGGCCGGGGGCTGCAGCCAGCCGCCTACTGGCATGACCAGCACCGCCTCGCCGGTGGTGTGCCAGAGGCACCGCTCGTCGTGGTAGAAAGCCGTATCGTAGTCCATCCTGACTCCTCTCTTTGCTTGGGGACCCGGCTACGGGAGCTCCGCCGGTCGCTCTCCGAACTCCCGGGCTACCTCCAGCACGTACTCCACCTCGTCGGGGGTAGTTCGGAAGTTGACAAAGCACACCCGCAGGCAGCCCCGGCCGTCCACGGCGGCGGGGGCGAGAAAGACACGCCCGTCGCCCTGCAAAGCGCGGGCCAACCGCAAGTTGTGCTCGTCGAGGTCCGCGACGCCGGACGGGGCGTGCCGGAAGCAGACGGTCGAGAGCATCGGCTCGTGCAGCAGCTCGAAGTCGGGGGCGGCACGCAGCAGCTCCGTGAGCCGCCGGGCGTTGGCGAGGGTGCGCTCGATCCAGGCCCGGTACTGGGCGGCGCCGTGGACGCGGAAGGCCATCCACAGCCGCAGGGAACGGAACGGGCGCGAGTACTCCAGCGTCTGGTCCACGGGGTTGACGACGTCGCCTTCGTGCAACAAGTACCGTTCCTCGTGGCCGAACGCCGCCCGCAGCCGGTCCGCCTCGCGCAGCATGACGACGCTGCAGCTCTTCTGCACCCCGAGCCACTTGTGGGCGTCGAGGGTCGCGGAGTCCGCACGGTCGAGGCCGGTGAACAGGGCCGCCGTGGACGGGACCGCCGCCGCGGGGAGCCCGTAGGCGCCGTCCACGTGCAGCCAGACGCCACGGTCCCCGTAGGAGGCGCAAACGCCGGCTATCTCGTCCAGCGGATCCACGGCCCCCGTGAGCGTGGTGCCGGCGGTCGCCACCACCGCCACAGGCGTAACGCCGGCCGCGATGTCGGCGGCGAGCGCCCGGTCGAGCGCCTCGGGGCGCATGCGACGACGGGAATCGATGGGGATACGCCGGACGGCGGCGCTGCCGAGGCCACAGACCTCGACGGCCCGGACAACCGAGTAGTGGGCCTCATCGGAGCAGTAGACCGCCGCCCGTCGGCCCCCTATTCCCTCGGCGCGCGAGCCGGGTAACGCCTTCTCGCGGGCGGCGAGGAGCGCGGTGAGGTTGGAGATCATACCGCCGCTGGTGAAGGAGCCCTCGGCGAGCGGGAAGCCCACGAAGTCCGCGACCCAGCGCAGGGATTGCTGCTCGACCAGGTCCGCCCCGCCGGCGGAGACGGCGAGGTTGGCGTCGTAGGTCGCGGCGAGGGCGGAGGCGAGGACCCCGACCTCCAGGCCGGTGGAGCCGATGTAGCCGAGGTAGAGCGGGCGGGAGGGCGAGATGCTGGCGTCGAGGATCCGGGCCGCGTCGCCCAGAGCCGCTTCGGCGTCGCCGGCCTCCTCGGGGAGCGGCGAGCCCAGGCGGGTGGCCAGATCCTCGTCGAGCTCCGGTTCGGAGGCCCGCGGCCGGTCGAAAGAGGCCCAGGCGTCGCAGATCACGCGCTCCAGGTCGGCCAGCACACCCTCCCGGTCGGCGAGCGCGGGGAGGTCGGCCTGCTCGTGCTGCGGCGCGGAGCCCATCCGCGCCGCGTTTGCTGGCCGCGAGCCGCGGTTGCGGCTCATGACAGCCCGCCGGGGCACAGGCAAGCACCATTCCCCGTCTGCGGCAGGTTGGAAGGTGGGCTTGCGTGAGACATCGACGCTCCTTTACTCAGCTCGAACTCCGCTCGGTTTGCGTCCCGGTATCCTCCTTTGCCGCCGTGGCCTGGACGGCGGCCACGCCCTCGCCGATACCGGCGTAGACCGCGGGCCTGCGCGACCGCATAGCGACCGCGACCACGAAACCTACGACGCCCGCCCCGAGCACCAGGACCGGGAACACCACGGCCAGCGGGTTCAGAGGAGCACCCGGCGTCGAGGTCAACAGTACGTTGAAGTTGAGCACGATCAGGACCAGGACGACCGCCAGCACGAGGCCCGCAACGAGCGGGGCGATCAGGCGCGCGAAGCCTCCCTCGTTGCGCGCGTCGTTCCGGAAGAAAGCGACGACCGAGAACGACAGCAGCGTCAGCAGCGCCACTACGCCCAAAGCGCCGGTATTGGTGAGCCAGGTAAAGAGCGTGAGGATCGGGTCCAGGCCGAGGACGGCGAAGACCGTGACGACCACGAAGGCCAGGGCGGTCTGCGTCAGAGACGCCGCGTAAGGGGCCTGCTTCCGCGGATGCACCTGTCCCAAGACGCGGGGCAGGACCCGCTCCCGGCCGAGCGAGAAGATGTACCGGGCCACCGCGTTGTGGAAGGACAGCAGCGCGGCGAACAGGCTCGTGGCGAAGAAGAGCACTCCTACCTCCGCGAACCACGCGCCGAGCCTCTCGGCCCCCGCGACGAACAGCACGGTCGTGGGGTCCGGCGCGCCTCCCGACGTGAAGCCCGCCTCCGCCAGCCGGTCCGGGTCCGTGATCGTAGCGGGACCGGCCGCCACGGCGAGGAGCCAGCTAGAGACGGCGTAGAAGACGGAGATGGTGCCCGCCGCGATGTAGCGACGATAAAGAACACGATCGAGGGAACACCCATGGCCCCCCGGTGCAGACGCTCTCCGGTTTCCGCCGTTTGCGCGGAAGTCTGTCCCTGGCTCATGATTCGTTACCTGGCTTTCTTCTATTTCGGTGGGTGGCAGCCATCAGAAATTTCGGAAAGGTGGGCACCGCACCCCCTTCAATCCCGAGCCCTGACAAGACCGCACCAGTCCCTCACGAACAGCCCGAGCACCTGCGCGGTCTCGACGACCGAGCTTAGAGCTACGCGCTCGTCTATGCCGTGGATGTTCTCCGCACGCGGCCCGAAGCAGACGGCCGGTATCCCCGCCCGCACGAAGTGCCTCGCGTCCGTGGTGGCGGTCGTGGCCTCCAGGCCGGGGCGCTCCCCGTGCAGCCGGGCGTACGCCTCGGAGAGCGCGTGGACCACCGGCTCGTCTTCGTCCACCACCGACCCCTCGCAGGCGAACCCGTCGTAGCGCACGCGCGGCGGGTTCCCGGCGAGCCGGGGCGAGGCTTCCGCTGCTTCGGCGACCGCCTCTTCGACCAGGGCGCGCATCTCCTCCGGGGACTGCCCCGGGTTGAGTCCGATGCGGCACGAGAGGGTGCAGGTCGCCGCGACGGTCGAGGGCCAGTCGCCGCCGGAGATCACGCCGGGGTTCAAATTGATGGGGTGCTCGAACGCGTCGAAGGGGGGCGGCGGGTCCTCGTTGAGCCGCTTCTCCAGCTTGCGGAGCGCCGCGAGCACCTCGTAGGCGGCCTCGATAGCGTTGAAGCCGAGCCGGCTGGCGCGGGCCGCGTGCGCCGGAACGCCGGAGATCTCGACGTGGAACCAAAGCACGCCGACCTGGGCCACGGTCAGGTGGTCGGGATGCGGCTCGGGGATGACGCACGCCTCGGCGCGAGCCCCGTCCAGCAGGCACTGCAACGCCCCGTGGCCGGTGCACTCTTCCTCTACGACTGACTGGAGCTGCACCGGGGCCGCCGGGGCGTACCCGGCGCGCTTGAGCGCCCGCACCGCGCCGGTCATGGCGGCGAGGCCGGCCTTCATGTCCCCGGCCCCGCGCCCGTAGATCCAGTCGCCGGCGCGCACCGCCTCGTAGGGCGAGTGCGACCACAGCTCCCCGGCGGCCGGCGGCACGACGTCGATGTGGCCGTTGAGGATCAGGGACTGTCCCCCCTCGCCGCCCGCCGGCCAGTCGGCGACGAGGTTGCGCTTGCCTTTTACGTCCCAGGAGAACGGGGAAGCACCGTCGGCGGCGCGCAGGGCTCCGGCGTCGAGCGGGACGCTGCGCGGCGCGAGGCCGCAGTCGGCGAAGGCTTCCTCCATTATCTGCTGGCCCGCCTCCTCGTCGCCGAGGACGGTCGGGGCTTCGACGAGGCGGACGAGCACTCTTTCCATCCACCCCTGCTCGGCGGCGACCGCGGCGAGGACTGTTTCGTCGTTCATCCGGTGCTGCCTTCGAGGATCTGGAGGGCCTTCAGGTCGGAGTAGAAGTCCAGGGCGTAGTCGCCACCCTCGCGCCCGATGCCGGAGATGCCCGTGCCGCCGAACGGGGCGGTCAGGTCGCGCACCAGGAAGGTGTTGACCCAGACCACGCCCGCGCGCACCCGGCGGCCCACGCGGTCGGCCCGGCCGAGGGAGCCCGTGTAGACGATGCCCGAGAGGCCGTACTCGGTGGAGTTGGCGAGGGCGACCGCCTCGTCCTCGCCGGCGAAGGTCTGGAAGGTGAGGACGGGGCCGAAGACCTCCTTCTGGACGATCTCGGCGTCGTTGGAGTTCGGCTTGATGAGGGTGGGCTCGTAGAAGAGCGAGCCCACGGGCGAGCAGCGGCCGCCGCGCACGATCCTGTGTCCCTCGGCGCGGGCGCGCTCGACGAAGCCCTCGACGCGCTCCAGGTGGTCGGGGTGGATGAGCGGCGAGAGGGTGGTCGAGTCCTCGCGCGGGTCGCCGGGGACGTGCTCGTCGGCGAAGCGGTGAAACCTCTCCAGAAAGTCGTCGGCGACGGACTCCTGCACGAGCAACCGCGTGCCGGCGAGGCAGACCTGCCCGGCGTCGTCGTACTGGCCGGCCGCTTTGCGCGCGGCGGCGTCCAGGTCGGCGTCCTCGAAGACTATCAAGGGTCCCTTGCCGCCGAGCTCGGCGGTGAACGGCACCAGGTTCTTGGCCGCAGACACCCCGATCCGGCGCCCCGTCTCCGGCGAGCCCGTGAACGAGACGCGCCGCAAGAGCGGGTGCGCGACCAGTGCAGCTCCGGCCTCCTCCCCGACCCCCTGGACGACGTTGAACACGCCCGGCGGGAAGCCGGCCCCGGCCACGAGGTCGGCGAGCAGCGAGCAGGAGAGGGGCGACCACTCGGCGGGCTTGAGGACGACGGTACAGCCGGCGGCCAGCGCAGGAGCGGTCTTCCAGGTCGAGAGCATGAACGGGGCGTTCCACGGCGTGATCACGGCCGCCGAGCCGGCGGGCATCCGCTGCACCCGGTTCCACGTCCCCTGCGAGCGCCAGTCGCGCTCCTCGTAGGCGGTCGCCAGGTCCGCGTAGGAGCGGTAGTTGCGCGCCCCGCGCGAGATCACGCGCGCCCGCAAGGAGCGCAGCAGCATCGCCATGTCCATACACTCGACGGCGGCCAGCCTCTCGACGTTGGCGTCGATAAGGCCGGCGAGCCGGTGCAGGTAGGGCGCGCGGCCGGCCGGTCCGAGGTCGGCCCACGCCGGGAAGGCGTCGCGGGCGGCGCGCACCGCCGCGTCCACCTCGGCCTCGCCGGCGCGCGAGACCTCGGCGATGACCTCGCCCGTGATCGGGGAAATGTCCTCGAAGCGCCGGTCGCTCGCCACCCGCTCCCCCCCGATGAAGTGGTCGGGTGAGACCTCGATGCCCGCGACCCGGATGCGCCCGGCGATAGCGGTCATACGAGCTCCTTGACGGTCTGGAGGTCGTCCACGGTGTAGCCGAACGTGAAGCGGTAGCCCCGGTCGATCTTCACGGGGGCGAGCGTGTCGTGCTCCTCGCCGGGGGCCGGGTACAGAGTAAGTGTGGCAGGACCGGCGAATACTCTGGATATCGCGCGGTCGCGGCTCACGGAGCGGACGAGCTCGTGCACCTGCGGGTCGTCGTGGCGGCCGGCGGCGAGGCGCGGGAAGTGGCGCACGTTGACGATGGGCGGGGCGTTGTGGCGCGGGCCGTCCTCGGCCTCGCCCTCGATGGTGAGGGTCATGTCGGCGATGGCGCGGCCGCGCGCGGAGCAGGTCGCGCCGTGGCGGCCGCCGGGCCGCAGTCCCGGGTCTGCCGGCAACTCCAGGCCGAAGGTGCGGGTCATCCAGACCGAGCCCAGCTTCTTGGGGAAGCCCTGGATCCAACCTCGAGCCAGCGCGAAGTCCTGGTCCACCCAGATAAAGGGGCAGGTCGTCACCTCCTCGCCGTCGAGCAAGGCGTTGACCACGACGAAGAACTCCCGGTAGTGGGACCGGATCGGGTCTACCAGCTCGTCCCCGCCCTCGGAGCACGACTGCCAGTCGGCGAACACCGCGGCGCAGCGGCTGGGGTCGGGGTGCGGGTCTAACCCGTCGGGCAATACGGCGCGGACGGCGTCGGGGTCGGCCCAGTAGTCCACGACGAGGAAGTCGCCGACGTAGTGCCACGGGGGCGGCGGGACGAGGCTGGCCCGGCCGGTCCGGGTGCGGGGGATGGAGTAGCCGCGCAGGCTCATTTGTGGACCTCCTCTGGTAACGGCTGACCGAGCATCTCCAGGCTCTCCCGCTCGGAGGCGACGGCCGCCTCGTCGAAGCGGAAGTAGGAGCGGGGCGGCAGAGGACCCCAGGTGTTCGAGGAGAAGCGGTTGTCCGGCCAGCGGCGCGGCTCGTGGTCGGCCTCCAGCTGCTCCATGTCGCAGTAGAGCTCGACGAAGCACTCCTCCTCGACGATCCGCACGTAGGAGGCGATGTTGCCCCCGATGCCGTGCCGCACCGGCCCCCAGCCGAGCCAGCGCCCGTGCCTCCCGAGGTGATCGAGGGCGACCCGCATCTGGCCGATGTCCACGACGTCGAAGGCGAGATGGTGGAAGTGGGAGTAGCCCTTGTCCACGAGCGCCATGACGTGGTGGTCGCCGTTTACGTGGAACCACACGCCGCCGGCGCCGAGCCAGTCTGTCAGGCCCATGCCGAGCCCGCGCGTGTAGAACTCGACACCGGCCTGCATCTCGCCGGTAAGGAAGTTGACGTGCCCGAGCTTGCGGGGATGGCCGACGACCTGGTCGGTGGCCGCCCGCGCGTGTGGAACCCACCGCTCTCCGGGCTCCCGGTAGGGCATCACGAGCACCCCGTTGTCCTCCGGGTCTGAGAGACGCAGGCCGTCGTCTCGCTCCTCGTAGGCGATGCCGAGCCCATCGAAGTGGCGCCTCGCGTCGTCGAGCGAGCAGGAGCGGCGCAGTTCGTAGGCGACGTGCTCCAGGCCGGACGCTTCGGCGGCGACCAACTCTAGAGAAAAAGGCTCGTCGTCGCAGGCGAGGCGGGCGCGGTGCTCGTCACGTTCCCGCTCGACGAGGCCGAACTGGAGGCGCCAGCGGCGGGCGGCGCCTTCCACGTCGGTGACGCGCAGGCTGACGTGGTCGATGCGGCGGAGGGAGATCACGCCGCCTCCACCCGCACCGGCATGCGCTTGATACCGTTGAAGAAGTTGGAGCGCAGGCGGTCCACCCGGCCGGCCAGCTCGACGGACCCCAGGCGTGGGATCAGCTCCTCGAACGCCACGCGGACCTCCATGCGGGCGAGGTGGGCGCCGAGGCAGAAGTGCTTGCCCCCGGGGCCGAAGGTCATGTGCCCCTTGTGTCGGCTCGGCTCGCGGCCGACGTCGAAGGTGTCCGGGGCCTCGAAGAAAGCCTCGTCCCGGTTGCCCGAGGTGAACCAGGTTGTCACCTTGGCCCCGGCCGGTATCTTCGTCCCGGCCAGCCCGGTCTCCTGCGTCGTGGTGCGCCGGAAGTGGTGCACGGGGGTGGCCCAGCGGAGCATCTCCTCGGCGGCCGAGGCGTAGAGCGCGGGGTCACGGCGCAGCCGTTCGAGCTGGTCCGGGTTCTCGATGAGGGCGAGGAGGCCGTGGGTGATGGTGTGCCGGGTGGTCTCGTTGCCGGCGGTGGCCAGCAGCACGAAGTTCACGTCGTACTCGCGCTGGGTGAGCCCGCCGAAGGCGAGCTGGGTCACGATGTCGTCCTTGGGGTTGCGCCGCCGCTCCTCGGCGAGCGCGCGCCCGATCCTGAACAGCTCCAGCGAGGCCGGGCTGGAGAACGGCAAGAGGCGGTGCTCGGGCTTCTCCGGGGGCCGGGCGAACTCCGGGTCCTGGCCCCCGAGCAGGTGGTCCCCGAGCTCGATGATGTGGCGGCGCTCGTCCTGGGGGATGCCCAGGATGTCCGCGAAGACCTGCATCGGGATCTCCGAGGAGATCTCGCGCACGAAGTCGAACTCGCCCTTGGGCAGCGCCTCGTCGATCACCCGGCGGGCGACCTCGCGCACCTGGTCCTCCCAGTCCTTGACGGCCCGGGGGGCGAAGCGGCCCTTGATGAGACGCCGGATCTCGTCGTGGCGCGGCGGGTCGAGGTCTATCATGGACTTGCGGGCCTCGATCTGGTCCGGCTCCAGGTCTTCGAGCGAGGTGCCCCCGATCTCCGAGGAGTAGATGTCCCAGCGGCGGTGCACCTCCCGGATGTCCTCGTAGCGGCTTATGACCCAGAAGCCGGGGCCGTCGGGCTCGGGGTTGAAGAACACGGGCGCCTCGCGCCGGAGGGTACGGAACCACCCGTGCGGTACCCGCTCCACGAAGGCGTCGGGGTTGGAGAGGTCTATCTCCTCCAGCGAAACGGTCTCTCTGGTCTCGGTCATCTTCGCTCCTCCTAGAGGTGGTGGAGGTACTCGGCGATCTCCCAGTCCGAGACCCACGTCCGGTGCCGCTCGGCCTCGAACCGCTTCATCGTGAGGAAGGTATCCACGATCTGGGGCCCCATCGCCTCCCGCAACACCTCGTCGGCCTCCAGCGCGTCCAGCGCCGCCTCCAGGGTGGCGGGCAGTTGTCCGCCGGCGGCGTCTTCCGGGAGGGTGTAGGCGTCGCCGCCGACCGGCGGGCCGAGCGGCAGCCTCTCGCGCAGGCCGTGCAGTCCGGCGAAGAGGATGGCGGCGGTCGCCAGGTACGGGTTCGCGCTCCCGTCGCCCACGCGCACCTCGGCCCTCGTGGCCCCGCCCCGCTCGGGCGGGATGCGCACGAACGCCGTCCGGTTGTCCCAGCCCCAGTTGGCGTGGGTGGGAGCCAGCGAGTCCGGCACGAGCCGCCGGTAGGCGTTGACGGTCGGGTTCAGGAAGGCCGTGAGGCCGCGGGCGTGAGCGAGTATACCGCCGACGAAGTGGCGCATCTTCCCGGAGACGCCGTCCGCGTCGGCGTCGTCAGCGAAGGCGTTCTCACCGTCCTGGCCTAGCGAGAAGTGGAAGTGGAAGCCGGAGCCGCCCTGGTCGTTGAACGGCTTGCCCATGAACGTGGCGATGAGGCCGTGCATGGCGGCCACGTCCTTGACGGCGCCCTTGAGGCGGAAGGCCCGGTCGGCGGCGGTCAGGGCGTCGGCGTGGTGAAGGTTGATCTCGTACTGCGAGTTCATGTACTCGTGGTTGGCCGCGAAGGTGCCCATCCCGAGGCCGGAGAGGTCCTCGGCGATCTTGCGCACGATGCCGCGCGGGTCGGCCTGCGGGCCTACCGTGTAGACCATGCTCAGGTTGTCCACGTAGCGCCGCACGCCGTTGACCGCTGCGGGGTCGCGCTCGCAGAGGAAGAACTCCAGCTCCGGGCCCACGACCGGCGCCAGCCCGAGCTCCTCGCAGGCGGCCACGGCGCGGCGTACCGCGCCCCGCGGGTCGGCGGGTGGTGCGTGATCCCCAACCGGGCGCAGGTCTGCGATGCAGCACGCCAGGCCCGGCTCCCACGGGACCATCGTCACCGTGGAGAGGTCGGGGAAGGCCACGAGGTCGGGGTAGCCCTCCTCGCCTCCCACGACGGGGGTGTGGCGCAGGTCGGTGC
The DNA here is from genome assembly GCA_004563715.1 of Actinomycetota bacterium. GTDB lineage: Bacteria > Actinomycetota > Rubrobacteria > Rubrobacterales > Rubrobacteraceae > SIRX01. Next base: position 34,597 of record SIRX01000119.1, read on the forward strand.
CCATTACCGCCGAGCAGAAGGCGAGCCCGTGCTCCAGGGCGCGGTCGAACTCGCCGATGGGCACGTCCTTGCCCCGCACCACGCCGTGCAGGTCCGGGTAGATCACGCGTACGGAGGTAACCGAGCCGTCGGACAGCTCGGGGGGCTTCTCTACGGGTTTCTCCTGTTCGATCATTGCATCTTCCTTCCCGCCGGTCGCACCGGCTGCTCTTCCTTCGCGGTGGACTTCCACGCTGGCCGCGAACGCGTCGAAGAAGCGGTAGGCCGCTTCCCTGGAGGCCCTCTCACGCTCCGGGGGTCCGCCGAGCAGCTCCGCGCCGTCTTCTATGCCGAGCGCTGACAGACGCTCGGTGTCCATCTCCGCCCACCGGGAGACGATCTCCACGGTGCTCTCGGGATGGAACTGCACCCCGAGGTGCGGACCGAACCGGAACGCCTGCACGGCGTCTGTGGTGCGTGCAATCTCCTCGGCGCCGGGCGGCGTCGTAAACCGCTCGTAGTGCCACTCCAGCCACGGGCCGGGCGGCACGGTCTCCGGGTCATCGGTCTCTATCTCGCGCCATCCCAGCTCCGGCTGGGGCGAAACCTCCACCCGCCCGCCGAGCACGGCGGAGAGCACCTCCCCCCCGAAGCACAGCCCGAGTACCGGGACGTCTTTCTCGACCGCGGCCCGTATCAAGTCGAGCTCCTGTACCACCGAAGGCTCGTGTGTGTCGTTTGGCCCGTAAGGGGACCCTAGCGACGCGACAAAGGAGTATTTTTCCGGGTCGGGGGCGGGCAACCCGTTGTACGAGTGGTTCACTTCGTATGGTAGACCCCGCTCGTCCAGCCACTCGGCGAGCAACCCGGGCGGCGTGTTCTCTTCGTGCTGGCGGATCAGGACCGGCTTCAACCGCCCGTCCTTCCTGCCTCTACCATCTTCTCAGCCTCTTCCTCGGAGACGGCCAGCGCGACGTGCAGCGTGTTGGCCGAGGTCTCGGGCTGCTCGCCCGGCCCCGACAGGTCCACCTCCCACTCCTCGACGGTGTTGCTGAGGCAGCCGATGCCGTCTATCTCGACCTCCACCACGTCTCCCGGCTGCATGGGCCGGGAGTTGGCCGGCGTGCCGGTCAGGAGCACGTCGCCGGGCTCCAGCGAGATCAGACGGCACACGTCCGCGAGCTGGTACGCCACGCCGAACAGTAGGTCGTCCGAGCCACCCTCCTGCACGACCTCGCCGTTGAGGTACGTCCGAAGGGTGAACGCCTCCGGGTCGAACTCCGAGGCGGGCACCACCTCCGGCCCGAGCGGCAGGAAGCCGTCCTGGCCCTTGACGCGCAGCATCGAGCCCCGGTCCGCGTGCCGGAAGTCATGCAACCCCACGTCGTTGGCGCACGTGTAGCCGGCCACGTAGTCGAGCGCCTCCTCCTCCGGCACGCCCTTCATGCGCCGCCCGACAACGACGGCCAGCTCCCCCTCGTAGTTGAGGAACCGCGTCCCCGCCGGACGCCGCACCGTACCCCGGTGCCCGTTCAGCGCCGTCGGGGGCTTCAGGAAGTACGAGGGCTGCGCCGGCGCCTTCGCGGCGTACTCCTCCACGCGGCTCCGGTAGGTCAGGTGGACCGCGAGGATCTTGGTCGGCTCGACCGGCGCGAGGTAATGCGCCTCCGCCTCGGGCAACCGCTCCCCCGACTCCAGCACGACCTCATCGCCCTCCCGCCAGCCCCACACCGGTGCGCCTCCGTACAGCACACGCAGCGCCCGACCATCCCCGATAGCTCCCATAACAGACACCCCACAGTCCGATAAACCAGTTTATGGATACATTATCCATTTCTGCCTGCGCTGTCAAGCGGTGTGGGGTGTTTGTTGAATAATGTATCCAAACGGCCTATGATCGCGGCATGACCCTCCCCTCTGGACAGCGGAAGGATGAGGACCACATCCGGGTAGATTCCGTCGTGGACCTCGCCTACGGGCGCATCCGGGACCTGGTCCTCAGCGGCGAGCTGGCGCCGGGGGCGCGGCTCGGGCAGGTGGAGCTGGCGGAGCGGTTCGGGATCTCGCGCACGCCGGTCCGCGAGGCGTTGCGGCGGCTGGCGGGCGAGGGGCTCGTGGACCCGCTCTCCAACCGGGGCTTCCGGGTTGCGGATCTCGGCCTCGACGCGGTCATGCGGCGTCTGGAGGTGCGGTCCATCCTGGAGCCGGGCATCGCCCGGCTGGCGGCGCGGCGCCGGAGCGAGCGCGACGTCGAGCGGTTACGGGGCGCGATCTCACGCGAGGAGCGGGCGCGGGACGGGATCGAGGCCCACGACGCCAGCCGCGACTTCCACGTCGCGCTCGCGCGCGCCACCGGCAACGAGGAGATCGTGCGCGTCCTGGAGTCGCTGTGGCTCGTGGAGGTGGACCGGCGCCTCCTCGCCCGGCGCTCCGCCGAGTCGGACTGGCCGTCCGTGGACATCCGGGAGCACCGGGAGATAGCGACCGCCGTGGAAGAGGGCCGCGCCGAGGACGCCGGGCGGCTGATGGAGGAGCACGTCAGCGGGGCCGTGCGCCACTGGGAACCCGAGTGGCGAGCCACCACGGACCGTCTGGACGGGGAGTCCGGACCCGGCGTCGCCGCGGGCCGGTGAGGCTAGCCCTTGCCGGCCTCCACCGTCCGGCCCTCGCGGGCGGCGCGGTCGCGGAGGAGCAGGTAGCGTCCGGAGAGGACAGCTGTGGCGGAGAGCAGGGCTATGGCGCCGGAGACGAGCCAGGCGGTGCTGTAGGAGGTTGCTTCCAGCACGAGGCCAAAGAGCAGCGGCCCCAGGGCCGCCCCGCCGGAGGCGCCGGTCTGCGTGACGCCGGTCGCCGCCGCCGGGGCTCCGGGGTTGGTCTTGACGACGGCGAAGTTAAAGAGCCCCGGCCAGCCCCACCCGGCCCCGAAGGCCAGCACCGTTCCCGCCACGAGCAGCGCCTCCATGCCGGTCGCCAGCATCACGAAGCCTACAGCGCCGGCCCCGAGCATCCCGGCCACCAGCCGCAGGCGGCCGCCGCTCATCCCGTCGGCCAGGTACCCGAACAGGACGCGCACCACGATACCCACGGCGCTCCCCAGGGCCAGCAGGAGACCCGCCCGGCCGACCCCGATCCCCGCAGCCACCGCCGACTCCACGATAAACGCCCCCAGAGGAGTAGCCGCCGTCGAGCCGAGCCCGATACCCACGGCGAGCAGTATCAGGGGCCGCATCCGCACGTCGCCGGCGCGGGCAGCTTTTATCTCCGCCCTTCCGCCAAGCCGGCTGGCGGTCCCGGCGGGGACGGCGAGCGCGACGGCCAGCGCGAGCGCCGCGCCGCCCACGAAGGCCCAGCGCCAGCCGACGGTTATAGCCAGGGTGGGAACGGCCAGCCCGGCGAGCAGGGTCGCCGTGGGGATGGCGGCCTGCTTGATCCCGAACGAAAACCCCTGACGTCCGGTGGGGACCCGACGCGCCAGAAAGAGGTGCGTCGCCGGGTGCGAGACCGCGTTGGCGAACCCGCCGACGACCAGGCACGCTACCAGCAATCCCCAGGATCGGGCGAAGAGCGCCACCCCCAGGAGCGCGGCCGCGCTCCCCACCGCGGCCACCCGCATCCCGCGGTGCGCCCCGATCCGCTCCACCACCCGCCCGAACGCCACCGAGGCCACCGAGGACGAGACAAAGAACAGCGCCACCGCCAGCCCCAGCGCCGCCTCCCCGAAGCCCAGCTCCTCCCGCACCTGCACCGCCAGCCCGCCCGTCAGGAAGGCCGGCAACACCCCCGCCGTGGCGACGGCGACGGCCAGCAGCACCGGCCGGTAACTCATGCTCTCCATCAGGAGTGGGAAACGACATACGTAGGACTGAACGGCACGCCGGGGATCATACCATGCTCCCCGGGACGGCCCGGTTACCGCGCCGGGGGCTCTCCGGCGTCGTAGCGGGCCGCGCCGGAGCCCGGGGGCACGACCACCTTCAAGGCGTTCGGGGCGACGGAGAAGGTGAGAGGCGTGTGGGCCACGAGCTCGCCGTCCACGTTTACCGGAAGCTCGGGCTCCGTCTCCAGGTGCACCCGCGCGGTCCGGTAGTGGTTGACGCTGCCGTTGGAGACGAAGTCCCCGCTCCTGAGGTAGCGGGCCACACCCACGAGGTCCCGGTGGCGGCCGAGCGCTATCGTGTAGACGTCCAGCGCGCGGTCGTCCATGCCCGAGTTTGGCGCCACCACCATGCCGCCGCCGTAGAAGCGCCCGTTGCCCACCGCCACCTGCAAGAGCCGCCCGTGCTCCACCGGCTCGTGGTCGCCGTCCGGGAAGGTGAGCCGCGCCGTAAAAGGCTCGTGGCGCAGGAACGCCCGCACGGCGGCCACCGTGTAGGCGATAGCCCCCGCCCGCTTCTTCAACCTCGGGGAGAGCGCCTGCGTAACCCCCACCCCGAGGCCCGCCGAGGCGACGTTCACGTAGTAGTTGTCTTCCGCCAGCCCCAGGTCCACGTCCACGACCTTGCCCCGCGCGATGGTCTCGCACGCCCGCTCGATGTCCGAGGGTATCTCCAGCGTGCGGGCGAAGTCGTTGGCGGTGCCCAGCGGCAGGAGCCCCAGCACGGCGTCGCGGCCGGCGAAGAAGTCCACCACGGAGCTGACAGAACCGTCCCCGCCGCCCAGCACCACGAGCCCGTAGCCCTCCTCCAGGACCTCGCGAATGACCTCGGCGAGCCGCGCCGGGTCTCGGACGGCGTAGGTGGCCCCCAGGGGGACGCCGAGCCGGTCCAGCACGTCGATCGCCTCGAAAAAAGCGCGCTCCCCGTGGCGGGCGCGGGTGTTCACCACCAGCGCCGCCCGGCGCAACCGGTCTATACCAGGGCTGTTCAAGAGTTCTCCTCTAGACGCCGTCACAGCAGCCTCTCGGCTCCAACCCTTTATACGGGCGGAGAGCGTGAGGGTAGCAAAAGCCGTCCGGCCGGGACCCGCGAGCTTCCCGGCACGGCGGAGAACCGCAGCGGAAGGCCCCGGTTCTCCGAACATCCGTGGGCGCGTATTTGACCTGCCGGGCCTTTTCGTGCAACCTGCACGGACAACGAGCGTGGCCGAACTCTCGGGGGAGTTATCAAGGTTCAGCCAGCCGACAGAAACATAGCGCGCTCGCGCGTGTGGGTAGTTCCGGCGATAGCAGTGCTCTCGTGGCTCGCGATGCTTGCGGCCGTCCTGGCAGGTTCTCGCGGGTTGCCTTCCGGGTGGGACCTCTCCGCCACGCTGCTCTACCTGCCGGCCGGTTTCCTGTGCGCCTGGACTTTCACGGCGGTCTCGGTCAAGGCATCCGGCACCGAGAGGCTTTTCTGGGGCCTGCTCGGGGCGGGGGTGATCCTCTACCTGACGGGGAGCCCTCTCTGGAGCCCCGTCCGGGGGGTCGGCTCCACGCTGACGTTTTCGTGCTACGTCGCCTCCAACGCCCTGTTGTTCGGCGCGCTACTGCTGGTCCTCTCCAGGGTCTCCAGGAGGGCCCGGTACGTGGCCTGGCTCGATGCCCTGTGCGTCATGTCCTCCGTGGCGGTCCTGATCTCCTACTTCCTCGCCACACCGGCGGAGTTGGCGTCGGGCGCCCGCGGCTGGCAGGAGGCCCTGGTCGTCTTCTCCGGCCCCGCCCTGGGCGCGGGGCTGCTCTACCTGTCCCTCGTGCTCCTGGGCGTGGACGAGAAGCCTCCCTTCGCGGGTGCGCTGGCGGGCGGTTTCCTGCTGCTCCTGCTGGTAGAGGGCTCCTACCTCGCCATACACCACTCGACGCTATCGGGGACGGGGCTTGCGGAGCCCGAGTTCTGGCAACAGTTCCTGTGGGTCGCGGGTCCCGTACTGATGGCCCTCGCGGCCCGCAACTCCTGTCCGGCGGCCTTCGAGTGTTCCCCCTGGGAGCTCGGCGTCGCCCCCGAAAAGCACGCCGCCTTCTGGTTCGGGTTGCTCTCCCCGGCGGTCCACTTCACGGTCATCTTCGTGTGGGCCGCGTTGCATCCGCCGGCGCCGGACTACCTGCTGCTGGCGGGAGCGGCGCTGATGCTCTACTTCGCGCTGCGCATCTCCATCTTCTCGTACGCCGTGCACCGGCTGCGCCTCCAGCGGGACGCGGCCGTCGGCCGGCTGGAGCAGGGTCGCATCTCCGAGGAGCTGCACGACACCCTGAAGCAGAACGTCTTCGGCGCGGCGCTCCTGCTCGACTCCTACAAGAAAACGAAGGAGAAGGGCGACGCCGCCGGCGCGGAGCAACTCCTGGACGGGGCGATGGCCGCCTGCCGGGAGGCCGGACACTAGGTGGGCCGTTCCATAGAGGAGTTGCGGGCGCGCAGCGCGGGCAGCCTGGACCTCCTCGCCCTTCTCCAGGAACGGCTCGCCGAGACGCGCGAGTACTTCGGCGTGAGGACCCACGAAGACCTCGCAGCGGACCTGACCGTTCTGGGCCCGGAGGAACAGGCGGCGGCGTACAGGATCGCCAGCGAGGCGCTGTGGAACGCCGGCAAGCACTCGGGAGCGAACAACGTGTACCTGGAGTCCCGGCAGGTAGGCTCCGTCCTGCTGCTCAAGGTGCGCGACGACGGGCGCGGGCTGCCGGCCGGGGAGAACGGGACGGGCGCCGGGCTCGCGCTCATGCGCGGACGGGCCGGGGAGGTCGGAGCGGCGCTGGACGTGATCTCCGCTCCCAACCGTGGAACGACCGTGCAGGCGAGGTTCGATACGCGGTGAAGGTACTGCTGGTAGAAGACCATCCCACCATGCGCCTCGGCATCAAAGCCGCCCTGGAGCTCGAAGAGGACATACAGGTCGCCGCCGAAACGGACGAAGCCGGGACAGCGCTCGACCTCGCCAGAAAGCTCGCCCCCGACCTCGTACTGCTCGACCTCCGTCTCAAACGCTTGGTGTGAGTTACCCGTCGAAGATTTGAGCGAAAGGTGTCCACGCACTAGAGTCGGCTTGCCCACCAATCCCGAAGGGAAAGGAACCGGACTCTTATGGTCGACGTGGACACCTTCCTCA
>SIRX01000120.1 GCA_004563715.1 Actinomycetota bacterium
GCGGTTTCTTCGGGGACGGGAGAGATCGGTTGCGGCTGCATCGACATGACTTCCACCTTTGAGAATCTGGTTGCCGGAGCTTACTCTCGGAGTATGCAGCACCGCCACTGAATAAACCAACAGTATCCTTCTATAGCAAGAAAGTCTCTGCCCACGGCGTCTTCTACGATGTCCTTTGCCTGCTGCGGGTCGGAGAAGAACACGGCGAACACGACGCCCAGGGCCCCCTGCAAGAGCAGGTGTAGCCCCCCGGAGACCCACATGGCGATCTTTATCGTGCGGTCGCTGCGCCCTATGAGAAAGGCCACTATCATGGCCGCCACCGCGTAGCCCATGAGGATGTCGAACTCGACGACGAGCAGGAAGTGCACCACGCCGTCGGCGAAGAGCAGCGCCGAGCGCCACAGGTAGGGCACGAGCCAGGGCAGGTTCCTCCTCTGGGACCTCTGGTGGAGGATCTCCAGGCCCACCCCGAACATGATCGTGAGCAGCGCCAGGAACTTCCCGTTGGTCAGGAAGCTCGATACCTGCATGACGACGGAGTCGAGCGAGGTCCACCACCGCAGGGCGGCCTCCGCCAGGGCTTCCTTATCCGCCGCGCCGTCTCCCAAGCCCCCGCCGATGGCGGTGAAGATCCAGATGTTCGTCCCCAGCGTCCCCAGGATGGCGAAGCCCCGGAGCACGTCCAGAAGCCGGATGCGCTTCGGCCCGGCTGCAACGCTTCCAGAAGCGCTCACGCTTCTTCCGCCTTACAAATCGCGGAGAAACTGGTCCCGGGGAGGACCGGCATCGGGTCGGGACTTTCGACAGCGAGACCGTGTGGCACCTCCGGTGTCTGGCGCCGGCGACTACCACCCGCCCGGGCGCCGAGCGGATGCCGTGGACGGGCGCGTGCTCTCGCCGGGAGCTTCACCGTCCGAAGGCTCTTTGATTGGTCAAGCACGTGTACCTTGCAACCGTGGCGGAAAGGCCCTTTCGTCAGCCGTCCGGTGAACCATGAGGCGTCGTTTACGTCGGGATGATCGGTGGCGTTGCTGACGGGGAGCTTCATTGACTCCGTCCATTCGCGGTTTCCTGCGCAACCTCGACACCATCAAGCCGACCGAGACCGGCAGATTCGGCGGGAGCATCCCGCCCGGGTCCAGACAAAGGCCGGTCTGCGGGTCGAGAAGGAAGCCCGGGATTATGGGCGCTAACCCGTGCCTCCGACCCAAACCTTGGAGGCTCATCGCCTTTGTAAGGTTCGAGCGGGAGTGGTTCGCCGAGCAGTAACGCGCCGATCGTCTCTCCAAAAAGCCCGGGACGTTCGACCGAGATGAGGTGCCCGGCGCCGGGGACGTTGACCAGGGTGGAGTCGGGTAACACTTCCCGGTACTCGCGCGCCACGGCCCACGGGACGGTCTCGCACTCTCCGCGCATGATCAGGATCGGGGTGTCGGTCCGTCTCAGCGCGGGTCGCGGATCTCTATAGTTGTCGTGCGTGCCTCCGGTCATGTTGGAGACGTACCAGCCGCTGCCCCCGCGCTTCACGGACGACTCAAGGCTCTCCGGGTCGCATACGGCGCTCGAAAGCCCCCTGTTGCTCAAGGCCGCATCAAGGTAACCGTCCATCTCGCGGTCGGGGGCGAAATTGTGCGCCGCTTCGGGGTTTACAAAGAACAAGCCGTACCAAGCCAACAGACGCGGCGGATGGCCGACGGTGGAGTCTCCCTCTGCGGCCGCGGGCTCGTCTTCCGGGGCGGGAACGTCAGGCCAGTAGAGAGCCCCCGGCGAGAACAGGACGGCCTTCTTCACGCGCTCGGGGTGGGTAGCCATGTAGTGGGCGCCGAGCTCCGCGCCCCACGAGCCCCCGATCAGGATGATCTCTTCGGCCCCGGTCTCCCGCCGGACGGCTTCGAGGTCCCGTACCTGCCGCTCGACGGTGTACCCTCGTACGTCCTCCAAACGTGTGGAGCGTCCCGTGCCCAACTGGTCGTAGTAGTAAAGGTCGAAGCCCGCTCCGGTGACGGCTCGGGCCATGTGCTCCTTCGCGACCTCTGTGGCCGGAGCTCCAGGGCCCCCGTGCAGCATGATCACCGGCGTTTCTCCCGCTCCAGCCGCCGGAAAGAACTCGTAAGCCACCCGGGAATCCGTAGGCAAATCCCAGTAGCGTCCGCCATCCACAGAGCCGTATGGGGCGGGTTCGAATCCCAAAGGCTTGAAGACCGTGAGCGCCGCGGACAACGCAACAACTACGAGTGTGGCCGAGGCGACACCGCAGGATAAAAGGAGCGGCCGGCGGCCCCCCCGGCCGCTCAGGTACGCCAGGCCCCCGGATACGGTCAGCAGCACGAGTGCTCCAACAACGACGAGCACCGTTACGGAGGCAGTAAAGAGCGCCGTGCCAAAGAAAGCGATAGACCCCGCGACCGCGCCGAGCATGGCGGACAACGTTACCGAGATCGCCCTTCTAGCAATGGTGAGAACCTTTAGTAACGCACCCGCCACCATGTGCGACTGTACTCTCCGCCTGCCACCGAAGCCAGACCCGACGACGCACCGGGACGGTCGGTCGGCGGCGGCCGGGGTCTTCGATCTCTTTCCGCCTCATCTCCTGCAACCCCTTTCTGCGGTCCCCGCGTCCTGCTCTGCCGGTCCTATCCCTACTGAAGTTACTCCGGGCCGGGACGCGTCACCTCGGTCCGCGGGACCAAAGCGGATGGTCCTCAGGGCCCGAATCTCCTTCACACCGCCGGACGGCACCTCGTCGCCCACGGTTCGAGTGGCGGTCCGTGGCTCGTCTCTCAGGCTGTCCGGTGCGCATCCAGGGCCGCGAGAGAAGCGAGGGCGACAAAGCAACCGGCGGTCGTCCACTGGAGGCCGGGGACCGCCTGCGTTGCCGTTGCAAGCGCCAGGTTGGCCGAGAGGTGCATACCCAGACCCGCGAGAAGCGCGCTGCCCCCGGTCCTGACGTAGACCCACGCCATGACCACGGAGAGTGAGACGTCCGAGACCATACCGGCGAGAGCCGCGGAGTCCAGAGGCTCCGTCCAGGTCATCGGCGTCCGGTGCCAGAAGGCCCAGGCCACGCCGACGGCCAGGCCGGCCGGCAGCCACCCGTACCGGTCCATCAGCGCCGGCAGGGCGAAGCCGCGCCAGCCGATCTCTTCCGGGAGGGGACCGGCGAGAAGAAGCACGTAGAAGACCAGTGCCGGGAACAGCCACAAGGGGCCAGGAAAATCCGGGCGGAAGGTCCCGCCGGAGAGCAGGGTCGTAGCCGAGATCGTCCCGACGATCAGGGCCGGAAAAGCGAGAAACACCAGCAGGTACCATCTCACCCCGACGCGCCACCTGAGAAACCGTCTCAGCAGGACCCGCAGACCTTGCCGCCCGCCCGCAGCCCAGGCGACAGCGAGCCCGGCCAGGGAAGGCCCGGCCCCCGATACGAGATAGACGATCCCCGGCGCGGCACCGCCCGGCCGCGAGACCGTACCCTCCAGGAGAAGCCGCAGGGTGTCCAGACCCCAGGTGATGGCGAAGGCCAGCACGAAGAACGAAACCAGCGGCCGTCGCGCTACAAGCCCTTTCATAGCGATCCTCCTTATTCCGTAGGAGCGTCCTGCTTGCGGGTAAAGCGTCCTGGTCCGTACCTTGCGACTATACCGACGGCCAGTACCGCGACGAGCACGTCCAGCAGCGCAGCGCTCGTCCCCTGGTACAGACCGACCGAGTTGACCGCGAGATGCACCCCGACGCCGGCCAGCAGCGCGCTGCCGGAGTTGCGGTACACCCAGGTCATCACTACGGAGAGCAAAACCGGCTGAACGAATCCCAGGAGCATCAGGGGACCTGCTTCGAGCGCCGCGGGCCACTGGTAGGGAGAGATATACCAGAGCTGCCAGACGCAACCGATAACGACGCTCACCGAGAGATCCCCGCGGCGTCCGAGCATCATCGGCAGGGCGAAGCCCCGCCAGCCGAACAGTTCTTCGGAGACGGGTCCGTAGAAGAGGAGGACCAGAAAGGTGGGGAACCACATGTACAGTGCGCCGGGGTCGGCGGGGTCGAACCAGGCTTCGGGATCGCCGGTGAGCGCGGCGGCGAGCGCGTGAGATACTAGTCCGAAGCCCGGAAGAGCTACGAGCACCAGCAGGTGCCAGCGGGGCCGGGCACGCAAGGAGAGCGCGGTTCGGACCGTACGCCGCAAGCCTTCCGTGCCGCCCGCGATCCAGGCTACGGCGATCCCGGCTATGCTCGGCGATGCCGCTGCCACGTAGAAGACCACGCCCGGACTGAGATCGGGGCTGCGCAGGTCTGTCGGGCTCGGGCTGGCCTGCGCCCACAAGATAGACCACGCTCCCCAGCCCAACAGCAGCGTCAGCGCGAAGAACGAGATCAGGGGCGCTCGCTTTACCAGACTTCTCATTGCTCCTCCTCGGTTCCGATTGTTCGTCCCGACCTGTCACACGTCGGAGCGCCGGTTCGCCCGGCGTTCCTTCCTCTTGCCGACCCACCCGAGGGCCCACCCTTCCAGACGCTTCCGGTGCCAGAGCCCGAGCGCCAGCAACGCCGCCACCGCGAGCGCCGCGCCGATCCACACGGCCGCCGAGCGGGTGGCTAGCTCCGCCGTGACGAGCGCCGTTGCGAGCCAGCTCGGTGTCCTGCCGACGGCGACAAGTACGACGAACCTCCGCAGGGAGACCTTCGAGAGTCCCGCTAGGGCGCACACCACGTCGTCGGGGGTGAACGGCACGAGCAGGATCGCGAAGAGCAGCGCCCCCTTCCTGTCGAGGACACCGGCGTACCGCTTGAACGCCTCCCTTCCCGCCAGCCGCAGCGCCAGCGGCCGACCCCACCGCCGGACCGCCAGAAACAGAACGGCAGAGCCCGCGGTCGCTCCCGCGACGCTCAGGGCCAGCCCGCCCCAGACCCCGAACAGGAGAGTCCCGACGACGACCGCCACGCCGCCGGGGACGGGGGCCAGCACCACCTGCAGAACCTGCACCAGAAAGAAGACCGCCGGAGCCCACCCGCCGAAACCGGCGACGAACTCGCGCATGGCTTCTACCGAAGAGAACGTCGCTCTCGTCCAGCTCCACAGCTCGTACCTCTCGGCTGCAAAGAGCACCGCCGCGGTTGCGACGGCCACAGTCGCCAGCAGGATGAGGAGCCTCGCGGGATGCGGCCGGGGCTTGTTGCTTTCGGTTCCCAGCTCGGTGGTCTCTCTGTGCGGTAGGTGCACGTGTTTCACCGGCGATTTCCCCTCTCTCTGGCAACTACTCCCGACCTGCTCGACACCGGCGGGTTACGCGACTGGAACGCTGGCGGACACGAAACGTCCGTTTACCTCACCTCGCACGAACGCTTCGGAGGTACTTGGGTCTGAGGTATCCCAATCTATTTGCAGGTTGCCTCTCTCCCCAGCCGGTCCCCGTAGGGTCACTTCCGCGCCGACCTTGCCGGTTTCAGCGTCGTGCACGGCGACGCCGCTTATGGCAACGTTCTCTACGTACCGGACGCCGGAGAGCCGAACCTGGCTACTGTCGGACCTGCTGGCAAAGTTCAGCGTGCCGCCCCGCAACCCCGCTTGTTGCTCGATCGGGACATCCTCGATCACAAGCTGTCGCGCGGCGGCATCTGCGACCGTCAGAGCAGCCACCGCTGCGATCCGACGCTCATGCAACGTAGAGCGGTCGTCGCTTCGGGCGTGAGCCGCCGGGACCTCCGCCAGCTCTCTCGGGAACTCGCCAACTGCCCGGAACATCTTTCCTGCACAACCGATGGGGTCCACGGCCTCCGTGCTTGCCGTACGGATGAAGTCGGAGATCAACCCGGCAGCGCACGGTGTGCCGGCGGAGACCCAGTGGTCCCCGAACGGCACGTTGACGTGGCTGGAGTTCGGGAACCGCCGCGCCACAGCGCGCCCTTCTTCCGGCGTCGTGTCCTTGTCAAGATCGCCGTTCAGCACGAGGGTAGGCACCTCCGGGTAAGTAGCACTCGAAGAAACGAGTGGTTCGTGCGTATCCGGAGCAGGCCATCCGAGGCAGGACTCGAACCAGAAGGTCGTATTGGCGAGCCACTCGTCGACCGTAAAGGGCGCGTAGTAGTCCGGTGGCAAAGCCGCGCGGGCCGACTCAACCTGCCTCTGTCTCTCCGCCAGACCGGACTCACGGTCGAAGGGCATCGGGAGATCTCCGCACACGACCGCGGAGAAGAGGACCACGCTGTCGAAAGTATTGGTGGTTTTTGGTTCGAGTGCCGGGAGCCCGTCGCCGTTTGCAAGCTTGATTTGTTCGACGAGCCGGCGGAGGGGTGCGTGGTCGCCTGCGAGGAAAGCGCGGGAGGCGGCCGGCAGTTCCCGGGCGACGGCAAATGCCGGGTAGTTAGCTTGAGCATCTACAAGATCCGCGACCGAGAGTTCACTGTCTCCTCCGCGGACTTTCTCCACCACCCGGCTCCACCGTGGTGCGGGATCCCCTGTCGGCCGGCATAGGGGCGACCTTTCACAGACGTGGCGCATAGACGAAAGCGGCCAGCGCGCGTTCGAGCGTTGCCAGGGGTCGTGTCCCAGTGCGGAAGGGCTGTCGAGGACGAGCGTCCGCAGGGTTTCAGGGTGCCGGAGGGCGTACACCTGAGAGAAAAAGCCGCCGTAGGACTGGCCCACGAGGTCGATCTTCCCCGCCCCAAGTTGCTCTCGCACGGCGTCGAGGTCGTCTGCGGCGGCGGCCGTGCCGTAGAGTCCGGCGGACGGGCCAAGATCCCCCGCGCACTCGGCCAGGATTTCCGGGTCGGGGGTCTCCAGTTGCCCCGGAGGGTTCTCACAATTCAAATAACCTGACCGACCGACACCGCGGTAGTCCATAAGCAGGAGGTTCCGGCTCCCGAGCAGCGTGCCAAGCGATTCTTCCCAGAGAGAAGTCAGGTTGGCGGCGCCGGGACCTCCAATTGCCCCGACCACCGTACCCTCGGCTGGTCCGGTCAGGTCAGTGCGTGGCACCCAGGTAAACCCGACCTCTACCGAGCCCTGATCCGGGTTCTTCCGGTCTGAGGGCACTTCGACCTTTCCTTCACACTGCGAGAGGGTCCAGCGCGCACAAGCGTGCAGGCCCGCCTGTTCTGTTCCAAGGCCATACACCCAGG
>SIRX01000121.1 GCA_004563715.1 Actinomycetota bacterium
CGACGCGCACGGTGTGGCCGGCGTTGTTGCCCCCCGAGTAGCGCGAGACGTAGCGGGCGTCCTTTGCCAGGGCGTCGCAGACCCGCCCCTTGCCTTCGTCGCCCCACGCCAGACCCAATACTACCGTGACCGTCAAACGCCAACCTCCAACTTAGACACGAGCCACTCGAAACTTGCAGCAAACGGGATGACCGGGTAGGCGGAGCCGGGATCGGTGCCCTCTATCTCTTCGTCGGGACCGCCTAGCTCTGCCACGGCTGCAATGTAACACATAGATGAAACCATTTGAATCGGCCCAGGTTCGGCTATTCGAATAGCACCACGGGTTCGCCGTAGTACCGGATCCCGTTCCGCTCCCAGCGCTCCCGGACGAAGTCGCGGAGCTCGGCGTTTCGGGCCTCCGGGTCCCCGTCCGCTATCTTCTCTAGCGGAAACCGGACCCCGAGAACCCGCTCGCGCACCCGGAAGCGGGTGATCCCGGCCGGCAGAACGTCGCCGGAGCGCACGATCTCGACCAACTCCTCCGGCGTGAAAGGCCGGTAGCGGATGACGGCTTCGCCGGACCCCAGGTCTCCGGAAGCCTCCGGGTCCACCCGATGCACCGCCCCCGCCGGGTACAGCGCCTGGAGGTCCCAGAGGGCGCGCACCTCGGCCTGTAGCCCCGGCTCCCGTACCCGGATGAACTCGCACCCGGCACCCGGACGTTTTACGGCGGCCAGCCAGCGGTCTCCCGGTTCCTCCGAGACCTCGAGGCCCTCGATCCTATCGAGGCCTTCGGACCGGAAACCCTTTAGTACGTGACCCCAGCTCTCCGCCCGGGACGGGGGCTCGGTAACCTGGGCCAGCGCGTACCGGCAGCCAAGCTCCGTAAGAGCCTGGACCCGGTGGGCGCCGTCGAGCACCAGGTAGTCTCCGCCGTGAGGGGCGACTATCACCGGATGACGCTGGACGCCTTCGCCCCGGATACGCTCCCGCAAGCGCGCGAGGCGGTCGGCGTCGTGGGCCTCGTGCAGGATCAGGCGCTCTAGGGGGACAACACGCAGATCGTTCAGGGAAGAAATCAATCAACCAGCCCGGCGGAAGCCTGGAGGACCGCGGTTCGGCGCGGCCTAGAGGTCGCCTCCCCGGCGGCCCCAGAAAAAGTCCAGCAGCACGAAGCCGCCGAAAAAGAAGATCGCGATCAGGGCCATAAACCCTATGATGCTCACCAGTAGATAAATCGTGTCCAACGTTCTGTGGCCTTTCCGCGAAACCGGGTCTTCTGCACAACGCCTGAGTCGGGACGGCCGGATTTGAACCGGCGACCACTCGGCCCCCAGCCGAGTGCGCTACCAGACTGCGCCACGTCCCGACGCACCGTCAGCGCCGCTTGCTACGCTGGCTGCCCAGATCATACCAGACCGGCCGCGTGCTATCATCGTGTTCTCGTGGCACGGGCGGCAGCGTACATAAGGACCGACACCGGGGGCGAGCTTCCTTCCCGCGAGGAGCAGCGGGACGCTATCGTCCGCCACGCCGCCGAACGCAGCCACAAGCTGGTGGCCGCCTACGAAGACCTGGAAGCCCCGGGCCTGCTCCTCTACCATCGGCCCGGCATAAAAGCGGCCGTAAACAACATCAAGGAAGAGGAGGACTGGGAGGTCCTTATCGTCGCCCACCCCCGGGCCATCTCCGACACGGAGTCAGCCCGCCACGAGCTGGTCCACAAGTTCTCCCTCTACAACAACCGCGTGGAGTGCCCCACGAAAAGCTGGCAGGCGTTCCTGGACGAGATGAAGGCCTACCGTCGGACGCTCAGCCGCCGCTGACCGTCCGACGCACCGTTTGTTAAACGCCCGGATTATCCTGGTAGTATAGAAGGGTGAGCGTTGTTCTTACCCTTCTAGGTATAGTCCTCTTACTGCCGGCCCTCGCCGGTATAGGGCTCGGCGTGTACGCGGCGATCGACCCCAAGACCCGGAAGCTCGGCACCCTCTTCGCCCTGTGGTGGGTGCCGGGGGCGGCGGCCGCGATCGGCGTCCTCATACAAGATTTGGTTACCTTCACGGTGGCCCTGGTCTGCTTCGCTGTGGGGGGCATCGTGTTCTTCTTCAAGTCCTGGTCCGTGCGAAAGGGGCGCACCCTGCGAGGCCACAATGCTCGATCCGATAAAATCCCGCAAACCGCCCGGACCGCCGGGAAACGCCGGAGAAGCGCTTCCTGATGAGAGGAGCTGAAGAGCTGTGGGTTTGATCCGCACGATACTGGCCCTGGTAATCCTGGTGATACTGCTTCACATGGGCCTGGTGTACGCGGGCGTGGAGCCGGGCACCAACGGCCTGACGGAGGTCGTCTACAGCCTCGGCGCCCTGTTGATAGCCCCGGCCCAGGCCTTGTTGAACGCCCTGCCGCTCACCGAAGAGCAGCGCAACGTCGCGGACCCGAACAACTTCTACGCCGTCGCCATCACCGCCGTCGCCGGTTACTTCGTCCTGTACCTACTGCTCGGGGTAGGCCGCCGCTAGGGTTCACACGCCGTACCGTCGCACGAAGCGGCGGTCTATGGCGTGCTTGAGCTTCATCGCCGACCGGCCCCGCCAGGCCAGCGGACCGTAGACCGCGAGCCCCGTACCGTCCCCGAGGTTGAGCACGTAGAGGTAACGGCCCTGCGGCTTGAACTCCCTCAACGGTTCGCCCCGGAGGGCCGCCAGCAGGTTGTGGAAGAGCACCGGCCCCTGCCGGACACCAAAGACCCCGAGCCGGGGCAGCGCCTCGCCCCGGAAAGAGACCGAATCCCCCCCGCCGAAAACCCGCGGGTCGCTGATGCTCTGAAGAAAGTGGTTGGTCCACAACCCGCCGTCCTCACCAGTCGCTACGGGCGGCGACAAACCCCGGAAGACGCTCCGGGGAACCACGCCCACCGCCCGCACCACGAGGTCCGCCTCCAGGGCGCGGCCGTCGCCGGTGTGTACCACCCCGCGCCCGTAGGAGCGGATCGGAGTCCCGAGGCAGACCGCAACCCCGCGGTTTTCGAGGTGCCGGCGGATTATTCGCCGGGCCTTCTCGGGTGCGGACTCCAGAAGGATCGGTCCGGCCTCGGCGAGCGTCACCCGGCCCCGGACGTTCTCCCGGGCCATGAGGCTGGCGGCGTTGGCCGCGACCTCACACCCGGCGGCCCCGCCGCCTACGACCAGCACCCGCAGCGCGGAACCCGCCCGGTGGCCGAGGATGCGGTTCCGGACCTCTACCGTGTTCTCGACGGGCTTTACGGGTATCACGAACCCGCCGCTTCCGGACACGGCCGGCACCTCGCTCCCGAGGCAGAAAGAAGCGAGGTCGTAGCGGATAGCCCCGCCACCCTCCAGCGTCACGGCGCGCTCCCGGAGCCGCAGCCCCGTCACGCGCCCCTGAACAAAACTTCCCCCGCCGCGCTCTACGAGGCGGCGGACGTCTATCCGGTTCGCTACCGGAGGGTAATCCCCGGAGATAACGCCCGTCGCCATGCCGGAGTAGTACAGAAACCGGGAGGGGTTCACCAGCACGACGTTCACACCACACCCCGCAAAAAAGCGGGTGTTGAGCAAGGAATAGAGGTGCGCGTGGCCACCCCCCGCCAGGAGCAATGTAGGGCCGTTGTCGCCGAGAGCCACGGTAGAGGTATACCAGAATGGTGTGGCCGTTCGCAGCGCCCCTCGTTGAAACCACGGACAATCGACTATACTTAGCGGCCAACGAGCCACCAAGGAGGAGACAGGAGCCCTGTTTATGCAACCCCAGAAATTCATAGCGGCCTGCCATAAGGGGTTCTACCCGTGGAAGTTCAGGAGATGCAATGATCGAGTTTAAAGAGGTAAGCAAGACCTACCCCGGCTCCGAGGAGCCGGTAGTCAAGGATCTCTCTTTCGAGATACCCGAAGGAGAGATCTGTGTGTTGGTAGGACCCTCCGGTTGCGGCAAGACCACCACCATGCGCATGGTCAACCGGCTGGTCGAGATAACCTCCGGCGACATCGAGATAGAAGGCGAGTCGATAGCCGCCAAGAGCGCCACCGAGCTGCGACGCAAGATCGGCTACGCCATCCAGGGCATCGGCCTCTTTCCCCACCGCACCATCGCCGAGAACGTGGCGACCGTCCCGAAGCTCCTGGACTGGAGCAAGGACCGCACGCGGGAGCGAGTGGACGAGTTGCTGGAGCTCGTGGGGCTCGACGCCGGCCAGTACAGGGGCCGCTACCCAGCGGAGCTCTCCGGCGGCCAGCAACAGCGGGTAGGAGTGGCCAGGGCGATGGCCGCCGACCCCCCGATAATGCTCATGGACGAGCCCTTCGGGGCGGTGGACCCGATCACCCGCACCCGCCTCCAGGAAGAGTTCCTAAACATTCAGCAGAACATAAAGAAGACCATCGTGTTCGTCACCCACGACATAGACGAGGCAATAAAGATGGGCGACCGGATCGCCATCCTCCAGCAGGGCGGCGTCCTGGCCCAGTACGACACGCCGGCGCGCATCCTCTCCGAGCCCGCCACCGACTTCGTCGCCTCCTTTGTCGGGACCGACCGGGTACTAAAGAACCTGTCGCTCACCCGGGTAAAAGACGTTCGGCTCGAACCGCTCGACGGCGCGGGCAACGGCCTGCCCAGGATCAGCGAGAACCTCTCGCTGAAAGACGCGCTCTCCGAACTGATCGGCTCCGGCACCGACCGGGGCGTCGTCTACCCGGACGAGAGCCCGAACGGAAACGACGCCCGGGGCGTCATAACGCTCGACGGCATCCGCAAGATGAGCCGGGGCGTCGCCGGTGAATAACGGGTTCGCGATAGAAGAAGAGGGCCAGCCGTTTATAGACTGGGCCTGGATCCTGCGCCACTTCTGGGGCGACGGGGGTATAGTCGACGCCTTTTTCCAGCACCTGTACCTCTCGCTCGTGCCCGTAGCGGTAGCGCTCGCGATCTCGCTCCCGGTAGGTATATTCGTCCACCGCAAACGCTGGCTCTACGCGCCGACCACCGCCCTTACCGGCGTGCTGTACACCATCCCGAGCCTGGCGTTCTTCGTGATGCTGATCCCCATAATGGGCACGGGCCAGCGGCCGGTGCTCGTGGCCCTGACGGCCTACTCGCTCCTGATCCTGATCCGCAACACCGTCACCGGCCTCGACTCGGTTCCCGAGGAGACGAAGGACGCCGCCCGCGGAATGGGCCTCACCAACCGGCAGATACTCCTGGGCGTCGAGATTCCCCTGGCCCTCCCGGTCATCGTGGCCGGCATCCGCATCGCGACCGTCACGGTCGTCGGCATCGCCAGCATCGCGGACTTTATCGGGGCGGGGGGGTTGGGAGACCTGATCTTCGACGGCATAGGCCGGCAGTTCGCCACCCCGATCATCGTGGGGGGCGGGCTCGTGGCGCTTATAGCCATCTGCGCCGACCTGGGGCTCTACCGCATCGAAGGTTGGCTGAGGCCCTGGGCCCGGCGCGCCGGGAAGGCGGCCTGAGATGATCGACGGTTTTATCGAACAGATACAGCGTCCCGACTGGACTGCGGCCCTGTACCGGCACATAGAGCTTGCCGGGCTCGCCGTGAT
The DNA here is from genome assembly GCA_004563715.1 of Actinomycetota bacterium. GTDB lineage: Bacteria > Actinomycetota > Rubrobacteria > Rubrobacterales > Rubrobacteraceae > SIRX01. Next base: position 5,565 of record SIRX01000121.1, read on the forward strand.
CGTGGGGATACTGGTCTCCATCCCGCTCGCGGTGGCCGTCAGCCGCTCACCACGCCTGGCCCTGGTCGCCATAAACATCACCAACCTTGGACGTGGCATCCCGGACCTGGCCCTCCTGGCCTTTTTCCTGGTGTTTCTGGGCATCGGGTTCTGGACGGCCGAGATGGCCTTGATCCTGATCTCGATCCCCCCCATCCTGATAAACACCATCACGGGCCTGAACCAGGTGGACCCGCGGGTAATAGACGCGGCCCGCGGCATGGGCCTCTCGGGACGCCAGGTCCTGACCGGCGTCCGGCTCCCGCTCGCGGCCCCCATCATCTTCGCCGGCATCCGCACCTCGGCGGTCCAGGTGGTGGCCGGCGCCACGCTCGCCACCTTCGTCGGCGGCGGCGGCCTGGGAGACTTCATCGTCGAGGGCTTCTCGGGGTTCAACTACGCGACGATGTTCGCCGGGGCGATCCCCGTGGCGGTATTGGCCATAGCGACCGAGCTCACCTTCGGCGGCCTCGAAAGGCTCTCCACGCCGAAGGGGCTCCGAATAGCGAGAAAGAAAGGAAGGTAACAGAGGATGAAGCACAGAGTAACGATTCGGGCGGTGACGGCCGCGCTGCTGGCGCTCGTAATGGCGGCGCTCGCCTCCTGCGGCGGTGGCGGCGGGGGCGGCGAAGAAAGCCAGGGTGAGATCACGGTCGGTTCCAAGAACTTTACCGAGCAGATCATCCTCGGCGAGCTCTACGCCCAGACGCTGGAGGAGGAAGGCTACACCGTCAACCGGCAGCTCGACCTCGGTAACGTGACCATCCTGGACCAGGCCCTACAGTCCGGAGATATCGACATGTACCCCGAGTACACCGGCACGGCGCTCGTGACGGCCCTCGGTTACGAGGGCGAGCAGCTCGACACGCCAGAGGAGACCTACGAGAAGACCAAGGAGCTCTACGAAGAGCGCGACCCGGCGGCCACGCTGCTCGAACAGGCGAACTTCAACAACACCTACGGCATAGCCGTGCGCCGGGACGTGGCCGAAGAGTACGATCTGGGGACGCTCGAAGACCTAGCCGAAGCCTCGCCGAACCTCGTGCTGGCTTCTTTCTCCGAGTTCCAACAGCGGGAGGACGGCTTCCCGAACATCGAGGAGTCCTACCCGGCCACGGATTTCCAAGAGATCAAGGTGGTCAACGACCTCGGGCTCCGCTACCAGGCCCTGCAGCAGGGCGACGCGGACGTGGCGATAGGCTTTACCACCGACGGCCAGCTCCGCTCCGACGACCTGGTGGTCGTGGAGGACGAGGAAAACATCTGGCCGTTCTACCACCCGGCCCCGGTTATAAACCAGGAGTACCTCGACGAAAACGAGGGCGTCGCGGAGATCATAAACTCTGTGACGGCTTCGCTGGACCTGGAGACCATGCAGGAGCTCAACGGCCGGGCGGATCTGGATAACGAAGACGCCGCGGCCGTCGCGGAAGACCACCTCCGGGAAGCCGGTCTGATAGAGTAGCCAGCGTGATCGCCCGCGTCCGCATAAGGCCCGAGGTCCTCACGGAGCACCGGCTCCGGATCGAGATGTACGGCCTCGAAGACGAGGACATCGAGAACACGATCCGCATGAAGGGCTGGGCCTGGGTGCGGGCCCGGCAGTGCTGGGCCTACGCCGGCGAGCCGGACTTTATCTACCGCCAGATCCGGGAGGTCGTAATCGGCCTCCCGGACATCGTGTTTATCGACGAGGACCTGCGAGAGAGCGTGGAGACCGTCCTCGCGAAGGCCCGCTCCGACGAGGAGCGGGAGGAGGGCCGGGAGCTCCTTCGTCAGGCCCTGGAGAAGACCGGCCAGCCGGAGGGGAAGGCGTTTATCACGGGTTAGAGGGCCCTTCCGAGCGGCCCCGCAGGAACGGCAGCTCGTCGTAGCGCACGTAGCGCTCGAACTCCGGATAGAACTCGCTGGTCTTTACCGGGGTCCGGGCGAAGCTCGCCAAAGCCTCCTCGCCTTCTTTCCCTTTGCCCGGCTGCTTGAGCGTTATCTTCACGCTCTCCGCGTCGATGTCTATGACGTTGTAGGAGGGCGGCATGGTCCCCCGCACCCGCATGGTCGAGACCGTGCCGGAGTGGACGACGCGCACCCCCGAGATGCTCCACACGTAGGGCACGTGCCGGTGTCCCGAGAGCACCAGGTCCACCTCCAGCTCCCGCAGGATGGCCATCACGTCTCCGGCATCGCGCAGGTTGTTCACGTCGCGCCCGGTGCCCGGCACCGCCAGGATGTGGTGGTGGACGACCAGTATCTTCGGCCCCCGGTCCCAGCCGCGGAACTCGGAATCCAGCCAAGCGTAGTGCTCGCGCCCGACCTCGCCCTCGTCCAGGTCCGGCTTGGTGGAGTCGAGCGCCACGACTTTCGCCTCGCCCTCCGGGACCTCGACCGTAATCGACCGCTCCCGGAGGCCAAAGAAGTCCTCGAAGTGCCGGTAGCCCACGGCCCGGGCGTCGTGGTTGCCCATCGTATAGACGATGTTGGGGCACCCGATCCGGTCGAGATATTCTTTCGCCTCCTCGAACTCCCAGCGGTGGCCCTCCATCGTCAGGTCGCCCGCCACCGCCACCAGGTCCGGCTCCAGGGCATTCGTTTCCTCGATGGCGGCCGTGAGGAGGTCGGGCTTGAAGAGCCCCGCCCCGACGTGGATGTCCGAGATCTGCACTATGCGCACGCTTGCCAGCCTTTCTGTAGACAGCACCCGGGTCATTATGCCTTCCCGGGTGCACGTCCGTCAGGCGGGCGGGGACGTTACTGGTTCGGTATCGGGCCCGAGATCTTCTGGTCGATCTCGACCTCCAGCTCGCCGTCGTCGACCTCCGCCTCGAACTCCCACTCGACGTTACCGAACATGAAATCCACCTCGATCTCGTCGGACGCTTCCTCATCCACGACCGCGTTCCAGCCTTCCTGCGTCCGGACGTCGACGAGCGTGAGGGCGCTGCCGTCGAACTGGAACTCGACCTCGCCGGCGTCGCCGAGCTGGTAGGTGCCCGCCTGCGCCGGCTCAATGTCCTGCTTTAGCTCGATCTCCATGTTGCTCTGGTCCACCTCGACCTCGAACTCTCACTCCGTAGCGTTCTGTTCGAACTCCACCTCGATCTCGTCGGCCGCCTCCTCGTCGATCTCCACGGCCCAACCGGTGGCCGGCCGCACGTCCACGAGCGACAGGACACCGTTCTCGAGGGCGAACTCGACCTCTCCGGCATCCCCGACGGTCCACACGCCGTCACGAAGCTCGGCCGGTTCTCCGGCGGCCGTAACGGGAGGGCTCTGGCCGGCCGCAGCCTCACCACCGGCCGGCTCTTCCGCCTCACCACCGGCCTGGCCCTCGTCCTCCTCGGGACCGGTAGCCTGGGGTTCTTGCGCGGTCTCGCCGGCGCCCTCCGGCTCGCTTTCGTCCTCCGGGGCGTCCTCGGCGGGTTGGGTAACCACGACGGTCTCCTGCTCTTCGCCGGCGTCCTCGCCACCCGTTTCACCACAGGCCGCAAGCATCAGGATTGCGAGAAGCAACCCCAGCGCAAGGACCCCGTTCGCCAGCCGGGCCGTGTTCAATAGAGCTCCTTTTTCGTCCGTTGTCTGGTGTCGCGGTCATTGTAGAGAGCGGAGATTAAAGGAAGATTAATTCTTGCTGGTTGCGCGGTCCGGCTCCCGGTTTTCGGCCCGGAACGGTGCTGAACCCGGGCTCAGGTAGCGGCAGCGAGAAAGCGCCGGGCTTCTTCGAGTTGCAGGCCCACCGACCTCGGGGAAGAGGAGCCGGGAGAGCGTTTGTTGGCGAGGCTTCCCTCCGGGGTGAGCAGGCCCTCCGGTATTTCGTCCAGGGCCGGGTGCGCCGCCGCAAGCTCCTCGCGGGGGACCTCTTCCAGCGGCAGCCTCAGCTCCTCGCACCGTCGCACCAGAGCCCCCACAGCCCGGTGCGCCTCCCGGAACGGCACGCCCCGCGCCGCCAGAAAGTCCGCCAGCTCGGTCGCCAGCGCGAAGCCCCCGGCGGCTTCTTTCATCCGAGCCCCCTCAAAACGGGCCGTGCGGAGCATCTCCGGCAGCACAGCGAGCATGGAAAGCACGGCGTCTACCGCGTCGAAGAGCGGCTCCTTGTCCTCCTGGAGGTCCTTGGAATAGCCGAGCGGCAACCCCTTCAACGTGACGAGGAGAGCGTTCAGGTCCCCGATCAGGCGCCCGCTCTTGCCCCGCATTAGCTCGTAAGCGTCGGGGTTCTTTTTCTGGGGCATGATGGACGACCCGGAGGAGTAGGCGTCGTCGAGCTCCGCGAAGGCGAACTCCTGGCTGGTCCACAGCACCCATTCCTCACCGAGCCGCGAGAGGTGCACCCCGAGCACGGCGCACGCGTAGAGCAAGTCCAGCGCAAAGTCTCTGTCGGATACTGCATCAAGCGAGTTGGTGAACGGCTCCATGCCGAGGTCTTCCGCGGTAACTACCGGGTCTACCGGATGCGGCGTCCCGCCGAGCGCCGCCGCGCCCAAAGGGGAGACGGTCGCCGCCGCCTGGGCCGCCTCCAGGCGGACGAGGTCCCGGCGCAGCGCCGCGAAGTGCGCCATCAGGTGGTGTGCCAGCAGCAGCGGCTGCGCCCGCTGCAGGTGCGTGTAACCGGGGAGGATGAGGTCTTTGTGGGCCTCCGCGACGTCCACGAGCGCCCACATCGCCTCCAGGACGCCGTTCCGGATCCCCTCCGCCGCCTCCCGGCAGAACAGGTGGAGGTCGAGGGCGACCTGGTCGTTGCGGCTCCGGCCCGTGTGCAGCTTGAGCGCCGCGTCGCCGACCAGCTCCCGCAGCCGCCGCTCGACGGCGGTGTGCACGTCCTCGTCCGCCAGGGTCCAGGAAAAGTTCCCGGCCTGGACCTCGCCGAGCATGGCTTCGAGTCCCAACACCAGCGTTCTGGATTCATCCGGAGAAATTATGCCTTGCTGGCCGAGCATCCGAGCGTGGGCGATGGAGCCCCGAATGTCGTAGGGGGCGAGCCGGATGTCGAAGGGAATGGAGGCGTTTATGCGCTCGAAGGCTTCGGCCGGTGAGTCACCGAACCTGCCGCCCCAGAGCGGCTGCTGTCCTCTCTCGCTCATCGGCTACAGAGTCTAATGGAAGGAGGCAGGCTTTTCCTTCAAAGCCGGGCGGGCCTCTCTCTGATACTTCCTCACGGCGGCCTTGAGGGTGCTGAGGCCGAGCGTCGCGTTGCGGGTGCGGCTGCCGACGATCTCGCGCCCGATGTCGTCCACGAACTTCTCGTAGTCGAAGGCGAGCACCTCCTCGGGCGTCAGCTTCTCCTTTTGCACCTTCTCCAGGATCATGCTGGTAGCGCCCATGCTGATGGTGTCGCCCTCACCGGTGAACGAGACCTCCTCTATGCCCCCTTTGGCGTCGCCCCTGAGGTAGACCACGACCGAGCCGCCGCACTCCGGGCTGCCGCCGGGCATCACCACGTCGGCGCCGTCAAGAACCCCCTTGCACCGGGGGTTCTTGACGTGGTCTACCAGGACTTCTATGCGGCTGTTGCGGTCCAAGTGCCGGAGGTTCTTACCGCTCGATCGGGGCCCGCACGGAGTTGCCCCACTCCGTCCAGGAGCCATCGTAGTTCTTGACGTTGTCGTAGCCGAGCAGGTAGGAGAGCACGAACCAGGTGTGGCTGGAGCGCTCGCCGATGCGGCAGTAGGCGATGACGTCCTGGTCCTCGGAGAGGCCAGCTTTGCCCTCGTAGATCTCGCGCAGCTCCTCGGCGCTCTTGAAGGTCCCGTCCTCGCGCACCGCCTGGGCCCACGGCACGTTGGCCGCCCCGGGGATGTGGCCGCCGCGCAGGGCGCCCTCCTGCGGGTAGTCCGGCATGTGCAACAGCTCGCCCGAGTACTCCAGCGGGCTCCGCACGTCCACCAGCGGGCCGTTCTTCTCCAGGTGGCGCTCCACGTCTTCCTTGAAGGCCCGGATCTTGGCGTCGTCCCGCTCGGGCACCGGGTACTCGGTGCGCGGGAAGGTCGGCACCACCTGGGTCATCTCGCGGCCCTCGGCCTCCCACTTGACCCGGCCGCCGTCCATGACCCGGACGTTGTCGTGGCCGAAGAGCCGGAAGACCCACAGCGCGTACGTGGCCCACCAGTTGTTCTTGTCCCCGTAGAAGACGACCGTCGTATCCGGGGTGATCCCCTTCTCGCTCATGAGCTGGGCGAAGTGCTCGGGGTCGAGATAGTCGCGCATGAGCGGGTCGTTGAGGTCCTCTACCCAGTCGATCTTGACCGCGTTTGGGATGTGGCCGATGTCGTAGAGCAAGACGTCCTCATCCGACTCCACGATGCGCACGTTCTCGTCGCCCAGGTGCTCGGCGACCCACTCCGTGGTCACCAGCGCCTCCGGGTGCGCGTAGCCTTTCTCCTGTATCTCCTGCTGCATCACACTCTCCTCTAACGGTTGCTACAACGACACGAAGACACATTCTAACGTATCTCCGATAAATTTTGTCGGGTTTAGCGGTGTCCGGCAAGTAGCGGCTGAGGGCGCGGGGCTCAGGGTATAGTATCTGCGTCTACACTGGCCCGCACCACGAGGAGTGAAATGGGTTACGACCGGTTGATCGAACGCGCGATCTCTGGAAACCTGGCCGCGCCGGAGGCCCGCGACCTGGCGCGCCACGCCCAAGCCGACCCGGCCCCGGCGATGCGGGCCGCGGCGGAGTTACGGGATAGCCGCTTCGGACCCCGTGTCTCCTACTCGCGCAAGGTCTTTATCCCGCTCACCCAACTCTGCCGCGACAACTGCGGCTACTGCACCTTCGCCCACCCGCCCCGGCCCGGGGAGAAAGCCTACCTGACGCCCGACGAGGTGCTGGAGATAGCCCGCGCGGGCGCCGCGGCGGGCTGCAAGGAGGCGCTCTTCACGCTCGGGGACAAGCCGGAGAAGCGGTACCCCGAGGCCCGGCGGGAGCTCCGGGAACTGGGGTTCGGGAGCACGGTCGAGTACCTCGTATACGTGTGCGGGCTGGTGCTGGAGGAGACGGGGCTGCTGCCGCACGTCAACCCGGGCGTTCTCCCGGAGGCCGAGGTCGCCGCGCTCCGGGAGGTCTCGGTCTCGCAGGGGATCATGCTGGAGCAGGTCTCCGAGCGGCTGCTCGGGAGAGGCATGGCCCACTGGGCCTCGCCGGATAAGGTTCCGGGGCGGCGCCTGGCGACGCTGGCGGCAGCCGGGGAGCAGGCGGTGCCGTTCACGACGGGCATCCTCATCGGGATCGGGGAGACGGTCGAGGAGCGGGCGGACGCCCTGCTCGCCATCCGGGAGGTCCACGAACGCTACGGCCACATCCAGGAGTGCATCGTGCAGAACTTCCGGGCCAAGCCGGGGAC
>SIRX01000122.1 GCA_004563715.1 Actinomycetota bacterium
CCTCCAGTAGTGTGGGGATTTCTCCCGACAAAGCTACCGGACTCGGGACCGAGGGTGGTCAATCTTTGAGCGGTGAACTGATCAGTTTTTGAGCGTTGCGTCCACCTGCGCCTCCAGCTTGTAAACAAAGGCGGTGAGGGTTGCTATCCTCCTCTCCTCTGGCATTCGGGCTATCGTCTGTGCCTTGACCGACCCCGCAACCCTGGCGAGTGTGGCGAGCCTTCCGGGTGGGATACCGGAGAGATCCAGGGAGCCCGCACCCAAAGCACGCACCTCCCGTAGGCGGTTCAGCGCCCGGACCAGCTCGGCACCGCTTAGGCGGGTGGGAGCGCGCCGGAGCCGGTCGAGCTTAGTGTGCCGGATGCCGGTCTCTACCAGGAGCAACTGCTCCAATCTAATCTTCTGCTGGTCTTCTGCTGGTCATCCGCAAGCTGGAATAACCTCCGGTAGAGGCGCCGATTTGACCGGTCACGTACCCCGGCGACCAGCCTCTCAAGCACCGTAGGTCCCGGCAAGAGCACCTTGCGCTCCAGGAGCCAGGAGGTAGCCAGATCGAAGAGCACGCTGGGGCGCTCATCGGCGAGCCAGGCTCTCCCGTACAGCCACCGCAGCAGCCTGAAGTGCCAGGGCTGCTCGCCGAAACTCTCATATCCGAAGGCGCGGCGGATTTGGATGGCGTGCTCTCTCTTTGTGTTCGGACGGTCGAGGTAGTGTCCCAGCACGAGGTGCGGCTCCCCGATGCCAAGCTGAGCGCCCACGTAGACGACCACGCCGTTGGGTACGTCCGTGGGATCGGCGAGGAAGGTTCCAAGTAACCTGACCGTTGTGAGCTGCAAGCTGAAGCCCAACCGGTTGTGCTCGGCTCGCCGCTGATCGATCAAGGCCCGATCTTCGTCATCCAGGTAAAAATATCGGGCAAGCTGCTCCTCGGTGAGTTCGCCAGTGAAGCGCCCGTAGCTGCGTCGCTTCTCTTCGGTAAGAAACTGCCCGGGCATCGTCTACTCCGAGCTGTTCTACCAGCTCAATACTCCACCCGGATGCCTTCCATCGCCACCTCCCTATCAGCGGCCGAGGGCAGACTGTAGCGGCGAGTTGTTTCAAGCCGCTTGTGACCAGCTATCTCGGCGACCAGTACCAGGTCAGCCCCGGTCCTCACCAGGTTGGTCACGCAGGTGTGCCTGAGGGCGTGGGCCGAGAGCGGCCGGTCCAGGTTAGCCTCCTCGCCCAGTTTGCGCACGATCAGGTCCACGGCTCTCGTAGAAAGCCCGCTCCCCCTGCGACTCAAGAACAGCGCTGCTTTCTCCTCGCTTCCGGGCCATCCTTTTCGCTCCCCGAACCAACCGGAGAGCGCCTCACGCGCCTCGGAGTTAAGAACCACCTCCCGGTAGCTGTCGCCCTTCCCCGAGCGGACCACCACCCGGCCCTTCCTGGCAGAGAGCGCGACGTCCTCCACGTCCAACCCGCACAGCTCTCCGATCCGGAGACCCCCGTAGAACAACAAGAGCGCTATTGCCCTGTCCCGAATCTCTGGCGAGCGCTCGACGGCCCTCAGGAAACGTTTCTGCTCCTCACCGGAGAGCGACCTCGGAGCAGATTGGGCCAGCTCCTCGCGCCTGACCTCCGGCCTCCCCATCCCCAAAAAGAGGTAGAAGTTGTCGATCGCAGCCAGGCTCAGGTTCACCGAAGAGGGCTTCGCCTTCCTCACCGCCTTCGAATAGCTCTTGTAGTCCCTGACCGCATAGTCGCGGGCATGGAGATCCTCCAGCGGGTCACCGTACTCCACCGGGGTGGCCGCCAGATACTCCAGGTACTGAGAAACCCTCGTCCGGTAGGCCCTCTTCGTGTTCTCCGAGAGCGGCTGGCGCGAGAGCCACCCCTCGTACTCCGCTTCTATCCTCGCCCACCGATCCTCCGCCGTCGCTCCCAAAGCACCTCCTCCCTGTTATCAGAAGTGGTTTAGCCGCCCTATTCGCGGCTCAGGAGCGCATTGTCAGCAATGAGTAGGGGTTTGTAAAGCGGATAATGCTTATTATCAGAAGTTGGGGGTGGGCATCATCGCCTTAGGCAGAGCGGCGCTCAGGACCCTCCTGCCTGAAAGTCTTGCGGTAATCGGCGGGGGATACGCCCACCGCCCGCTTGAAGTGCAACCGGAAGGTGGCGCCCGTACCGAAGCCACAATCCTGCGCTATCCAATCTATGGGAGCGTCCGAAGTCTCCAACCGATGTTGGGCCGATAGGATCCTCTGGTTGAGCAACCACTGTAGCGGGGTGGTGCCCGTGACTTCTCCGAAGCGCCGGGCGAACGTCCGCTCGGACATCCGCGCGTGCCGTGCCATGCGCGCCACCGTGAGGGGTTTGTACAGGTTGGCGGTCACCCATTCCAGGGTCTCTGCCAGCGGGCCTTTGCCGGACGCTTGCGCTACGGGGGCCTGGACGTACTGGGCCTGTCCCCCGTCCCGGTGGGGCGGGACCACCATGCGGCGGGCGAACATGTTGGCTACCCGGGCCCCGTAATCCAGGCGCACCAGGTGGAGGCACAGGTCGATCGCGGCGGCCGTGCCCGCCGAGGTGAAGACCTGCCCGTCCTCCACATAGAGCACCGCAGGGTCCACCTCGATCGCCGGGAACCACCTCGCGAGATCTTCGGCATACATCCAGTGGGTCGTCGCGCGCCGGCCGTCGAGCAGACCCGCATGCGCCAGGACAAACGCGCCGGTGCACAGGGAGATCATCCGCGATCCGCGCCGATAAGCCTGCCGCAAGCTCTCAAGGAGCGCTTCCGGAGGAGTCTCTTCGACGTCGCGCCACGCTGGCACCACGACGGTGTCGGCCTTTCGCAGATCGGAGAGGCCGCAAGGCGCCTCGATCGTAAACCCCCCTTGGGTGCGCAGCGGTCCTTCCTCGTCGGAGCAGACGACCAGTCGGTAGTGGGGCACGCCCGTCTCGGAACGATCGATGCCGAATACCTCGCAGGG
>ML214232.1:0-1096 GCA_004563715.1 Actinomycetota bacterium
TTTGCCGTCCTCGACCAACTCCGGCACCCCGCCCACGGCGGTGCTGATCACGGGCCTCCCCGCGGCCATCGCCTCCATGACCGAGAGCGGGTTGCCCTCCCAGTCCGAGCTGAGCGCGAAGACGTCCGCGGCCCCCAGGACCTCCGGGATGTCGGACCGCATGCCGAGCAGCCGCACCTTTTCCTCCAACCCCAGGTCTGCTATGCGCCTCTCCAGCTCGGGGCTCAACGGCCCTTTCCCGACGAAGAGGAGCCGCGCCCGGGGGTCCGAGGCCGGTCCCCGGGCGAAAGCCTCCAGCAGCAGGAGGGGGTTTTTCTGGGGCCGCAGCCAGGACACGGAGACGAACAGCACGTCCGCCGGGTCGAAGCCCTCCCGCTTCCGCCACGCCTCCCGGCCGCCCGGTGGCTGCTGGTAGTCTTCGACCGGGATCCCGTTGGGGATCAGGGGCAGGTCTTCGGTGCCGTAGAAACCGCGTATGCTCCCGGCCACCTCTTCGGCGATGGCGACCGGCCGCACGCCCAGCTTGAAGGCGGCCCGGTTCACCAGCCGCCCGGCCCGGTCTACCTCCTTTTCGGCGAGGTTGTGTACCGTGTGGACCACGACCGGGGGCCGCCGGTACAGCAGGTAGGGCAGCAGGTAGCGGAGGACGTACTGGTGGGTGTGTACGACGTGGGGCCGCAGGCGTTCGAGGGCGCGGGCGAGCTTCAGAAACGCTCCCGGGTCGAGGCCCCGCCTCTTGCCCAGGGCTAGTAGCGGGATGGAGTCCCGCGCGAGGCTCTTCTCCAGCTCCGTGCCGTGAGGATCGTACAGGCTGATCGCCGTGACCTCGAAGCGTTCCCGGTCCAGGTTCCGCATTAGCTGGACCGCCATAGACTCCGCCCCGCCGCCGCCGTACAGGGAGCTTATGTTCGCGACCCGGATCACGGCTGCTCCCCGATCCGCTCCTCCGGCTCGCCTTCCCGTTCCCGCCACAGCAGCAACGAGAGCACGGAGCCGTAGATCACGTACGGCAGCTTGTCGGTCTCCGAGGTCAGCGACATGCCCCCGATGCCGAAGGCTATAAAGCCGAGCAGCAACCCCGCCCCCAGGACGTAGT
>ML214232.1:1113-8500 GCA_004563715.1 Actinomycetota bacterium
GCATGGTTCCGGGAGAGCGACAGCATCGCCCTGAGGGCGAAGAACAGGGTCACCAGGAACAGGCCCAGCCCCACGACCCCCAGCTCGGCCAGCACGGAGAGGAACATGTTGTGGGCGACCCCGGTAGCCTCCCCGGCGGCGGCGCTCGTCGTAAAGAGATGTGTGGAGTGGGTGAGCGCGGCCTCGCCGAAGTTACCGGCCCCGACCCCCAGGACCGGGTGGGCGGCGATGACCTGGAACGCCCCCTGCCAGATGGACCACCGCCCCGCCCAAGTACTCTCGTCCTGGTACTGGGTGAGGGTCGCGTACCGGTCGGACAGGATCTCGGCGAAGGTGGGCACCAGCAGGGCGATCCCCGCCAGCGCGGCGGCCCCGATGCCGTACAGGAGCAGGGTGCGTTTCCCCATGCGGGCCGCGACCCAGGGCACCAACATCCCCAGCAGCGGGGCTCCGGCGAGGGCCAGCAACGCCGTCCGCGACTGGGTGGCGAATATACCGTACATCAGGACGGGGGCCGCGAGGAGTATGAGCACCCGGTAACGGGTAACACCGAAAAAGGCTACGAGGAAGATTATTATAAGGGCGACCGCAAAGGCGTTGGGGTCCGCCCCCCCCGTACCGAATCGTCCTTCGGCCAGCATCTTGCCGCTTTCGGGCAGTATGTACCCGGCGGGTACGGAGAGCGCCGCGCTCACCAACGTAACGACCCAAGCCAGCCCCAGGTACCGGGGTTCGAGCATGCCGACGACCACCATGAGCCCGAACAGGCCCAGGAAGGTGACGGTTTTGGCCACGACGCTGCCCCCGGTGTGGGCCGAGGCGATTAGAGCAGGTGATCGAAGCCAGCGACCAGAGGACGAAGGCGAAAACGGCCAGCGTCAGCGGCTGCCGCCACAACCTCATGAACCTCTCGGCCAGCGCCGGCTCTTTTGCCAGGGCCAGCGCGAGGGCGAAGAACGTCAGCAGCGACAGGACCTTGGTGCCGCTCGCCAGGGAACCGACGTTGATCACGGACATAAAAGGGAGCGCCGCGAGCAGCATCAGGACCCCCAGCCGCCACTGCAGCACGATGGCGGCGGCGACCACGGCGCCGATGAAAGCCCCGGCCAGAACAAAGGCCCCGTTGTCGCCGGCGAACACCTGCGCGTAGGCCACGGCCGCCCCGGCGGCGACCGCGAACAGCAGCGCGGCGCCCACCAGGAGCCAGTGCCCGCCGGACCTGCCCACCAGAGCCGTCACGACTTACGCTCCATCGTCCTGTTTCCCGAGGTAGCCGTACTTCAGCAGCAGGGGCGCGGTCATCGCGGTGACGAGGCGCCTGTCCGCGCTCGTCATCTTGTCCTGCCACTCCCGATCCAACCGCAACTTTACGGAGCCGCTCTGGAACCGGACCGGGTTGCCGGAGACCGTGTGGTCCGCGGCCAGCGCCATCTCCCGGCCGTTCAGGAACGGGTAGTCCTCAATCCCATCACCCAGGCCAAGCTCGGCCAGGGTGTCGTCTACGCAGCGGGCCGGCTCCCGGACGAGGTCTTCGTACCGGAGGCTGGACTGCTCCCGGGACGCGGGGAGGTACTCGTAGAGGCAGTGCCAGAGGTCCCAGGTAAACGCGGTCCAAGCCGGGCCCAGCCGGGGCATGTGCGACTGCTCTCCCGCCCCTTCGGGACGCTTCTTGCGCCGCTTCCAGGAGTACGAGACGGCCCGGCTGTCGCGCACCGTGTGCACGACGCGCAGGTCTACGGAAGGAATTTCGTCCAGCAGCACGGCGTAAGGGAAGTGCTTGGACGAGTCCACTACGACCCTGGCTCCCGACACCCTCTGGATCGCCGGGTAGAGCCTCTGCAAGACGGGGCCCCATTCTCCGAGCACCCTCTTTGTCTTCTTGGCGTGCGCGCCGGTCCCGGCGGCGAGCGCGAAGAAGGGTACGTACCGGAACCTCCTGAGGAACGGTATAACCTCCAGCATCCCCTCTACGTCCACGTTGTCCCAGCCGCCGAACGCCTCGTCTCCGACGGCGGTCCAGAACCCGCAGGAACGGAAAGGCTGGCCGCAGCCGCAGAGCTCGTTCTCCCGGACCCCCCGCTCCCACATCAGCCACAGCTCGCCCACGTTTACAAAGCCGGGTATCTGGCCCAGCATCTGGGCCAGAACCGTGCTCCCGCTCCGGCCGGGGCCTCCGATATACAGCACGTCCACTCGATCGCTCAACCCGTTCTCCCGCCTCGATACAGATGTGGAAACCGCTTCCCGGCCGCTCAACCCGTGCCCCTGACCAGCCAGGAGAGCTGGCTGAACCCGGCGTGGGTCCACATGCCGGTCTTATACCTCGCCATGAGCCAGATGATCGCGCTCTGGACCGTAACACCCAAGAAACGGACCATCGCCACCCCCAAAATACCGTAGGTCCCGACGACCGCAAACATGACCGCGAGCGTCGCCGCGCTGGTGGCGATCGAGGCCACCATCATCGTCGTCTGGTGGCCGGTCATCTGCAGGGCGAGGCCGCAGGAGCCGGTCCAGACGCTCATGAGCTGCCCGGCGCTGAGCAGCGCCAGAACGACCGCTCCCCCGCGGTAGAAGTCCCCGTAGACGAGGCCGAGTATCGGGGCGGGGAACAGGATGCAGGCCATCGCCGCCAGGAAGGCCGGGATGCCGGTAACCATCGCCACGGCCCGGAGCGCCCGCTCCAGCTCGGCTTTCCGGCCCTGGGCGTACATCTCGGCGATCAGGGGCGGCACGATGGCGTTTACTATGATCAGCGACATGGTGACCATCGCCACCAGCCGGGCCGCCGCGCCGTAGACGGCGACCTGGTCCTGGGAGAGAAAGGCCCCCAGCACCCAGATGTCCCCGTTGCGTAGCGGCCAGGCCAGGGAGAAGACCTCCCCGAGGACCGCCCTGGGAGACCCTTTCTGCTCTTCGTGCTTTTCGCCTGGGGTCAGCCCAGCCACCTTGCGGGCCAGGACCCAGCCCGCCACCAGCGTGGTGGCCCCGCCCGAGCAGACGGCGAGCAGCACGACGGTCGCCAGGCTCGCCTGCCCCTCGAACAGCCACACCAGGAGCAGGGCCGCGGCCAGCATGCCCACCGTCATCACGCCGGTGACCGTACCCGTTACCTGGCCGCCCAGTATGGTAGCCAGCCGGACGTCGTGGAAGCCCCGGAAGATCTCACCCAGGATGCCCTGCACGATGGAGACCGAGATCCAGGCCGCCACCAGGCCGGTGACCGCGGCGAGGGCCGGGGCGTCGAAGACCCACTCCGTGAACCGGCCGCCGTAGACCAGGTACAGCAGCCCCGTGCCCAGGGCTCCCAGCATGCCGACGCCCAGCACGAGGCCGATGACCCGCCGCACACGGCCGGGACGGTCCAGGCCGAGGCCCTCGGCCACGAACCGGACCACCGCGTGCGCCAGGCCCAGGGAGCCGACCATCGCCCCGAGGGCGACGATGCTGTACGCCAGGAAGTAGGCGCCCAGCTCCTGCGGCGTCAGGAGCCGGGCGAGCAGGGCGTTGGAGGCGAGCCCGGCGAAGGCCACGAACAGCTTGCCCCCGAGGGCCCAGGCGCCGCCGGAGAGCAGCCGCCGCCGCAGCAGTTGGACCGGCGAGGTCCCGCTCACGCCGGCTCGTCTGCAGGTTGGAAGGACAACGCGCCGCTCTCCCCGGACCTATCGCCGCGTGTAGCTCTGGTAGTAGTAACCGGCCCGGGTCTTGTCGACGTTGTTCATCACGGTGCCCAGGACCCGGGCGCCGACGGCCTCCAGGCTGCGCACGGCCTTGCGCACGGCGCTCTTGCGGGTGCTCTGAGAGTCCAGCACCAGCAGCACGCCGTCCGTCCGGGTGGCGACTACCAGCGAATCGGAGACCGCCTCGACGGGCGGGGAGTCGAGCAGCACGTAGTCGAACTGCTGCCGCGCCTCTTCGAGCAACTCCGTAAAGCGGCCGGAGTTCAGGAGCTCGGCCGGGTTGGGGGGTATGCGGCCGACGGAGACTATATTGAGGTTGGGGAGGATCTCCATCCACACCTCCGGGAGGCTGTACTCGCCGGAGAGCACGTTCGTCATGCCCTTGAGGTTGTGTTTCCCGAAGACCTTGTGGACGCTGGGCCGGCGCAGGTCGCAGTCTATTATCAGGGTGCTCTTGTCCGCCTGCGCCAGGACGACCCCCAGGTTGGCGCAGGTCGTGCTCTTGCCCTCCGAGGCGCCGGGGCTGGTCATGAGGACCATCCGCGGCGGTTCGTCCACCACCGCGTAGAGGAGGCTAGTGCGCAGCGTCCGGTAGGCTTCGGAGGCCATGCTGTCGGGGTCCAGCAGCGTCACCAGGCGGCGGGAGAAATCGCTGGACCGGTCTTCCCTCCTGGCCCGTTTCTTGAGCCGCATGCGGGTCATTTACCGCCCCCTTTCTTGGTCTTCGAGATATCGAAACCCGGTATGAGGCCGAAGGTGGGCACCCCGGAGACCCGTTCCACCTCTTCCGGCGAATCCCAACTGTCATCGAGGAACTCCAGCAGGAAAGCCAGGCCTATGCCGAGAAAGAGACCGAGCACGAGCGCAACGGCCCCGTTGCGCAGCGGGTTGGGGCTCACGGGAGTATCGGGCAGCACGGCCTGCTCCCAAACCGTAGCCGTTATGGCGTAGGCGCTGGGGCTTACCTCCGAGACCTGACTTGAGAACACCTCGCCGAACGCGTCGGCGATCTGCTGTGCCCGGGCCGGGTCGGGATCGTAATAACTCACCTCGATAAACATGGTGCCGGGGTTCGGCTGTACGTACAGGTTGTCGAGCAGCGTCTCGACGTCCGTTTGCGCGAGATCCAACTCTTCGATCACGGCCTGGGCTACGGGACGGGTGCCCACCGCGTCGGCCATGGTCTGCGTCATGTTCTGGAGGCCCTGAATGTCTCCGCCGAGGTTGTTGGGGGCGTTCTCTACGTTCTCCTGGCCGATCAGTATCTGGATGGAGGCCTGGTAGACCGGGGTCTGGAGCAGGCTGAAGCCTACGGCCGACCCCGTGAGCACGACCACCATCAACGCGATCACCCACAGGCGCCGCCACAACACTTTCAGCAGGTCCAGAAAGGACGTGTCCGGTCTCCTGGATGTTGCTTTTTCGGGTAACATACCGTCTCACTCTCGCCCGGCACACTTGCCAGGGTTCGAGTTTTTAACTCCTTTCGCCAACGCCTCTAATGCCGCAGACACTTCTATCACGTTAGAGAGCGGAAGTCGTCATGATCCAGCCTGCAAAAGCCGTTTTCCGAGCAAATGGTCGTTGCCGGTTCCGAAGACGCCCGTTCCGAACAGGGGACCCATCCCCTCATTCAGGCCCCTCGATCCACAGCCCGGCGGGCGATGCACCTTCGATGCGAGACTTCAGGTCCTCCGGGGGACAGGGCCAGGGCACGTATTGATCCGAATGGGCCGGGGCGTCATCGCCGGGGGTTCCCAGCTTCAAGAAGGGGATCCGGCCCCCGGACGGCGCGCCCAGCATCTTCTCGACCAGGACCTTCCATCTCTCGGCGTCCCAGCCTGAGCCGAGCAGCACCACGCGTACGTTCTCGAACGTACCCGGCTCCTCGATAACACCCTCTTCCAGATGGCGGGCGTCACAATCGCAGGCCCGGAGCAGCCGCTCCAGAATTCGCCCCATAATGGGGTCTCTGTCCAGGATCGCCACCCTCATCAGGAAGGACTTCGCCTCCGGGATCATCGTTCTGGTCCCAAGGGGCGTACCGGAGACGGGCACACGGGCAGATTGTTCGGGTGTGAGTTCATGGTGCTATGGTGTACCGGGAGAGAGCATGGTGCATCTGTAGAGCGGCATATTCTGCCGTCGTCAAGTGGCATATTCCCGGACGGCGTCTGATGGGCTGATCGTCGCGGGAAGGAACCTGACCGCCAGCGACCCGAGCCCGGGTTCAGCCCAGGACCAGGAGGACGTCTTCTGATCGCGCTGGACCTCTCGGGGGTGATAGTGGCCAAGCGGCTGACGGACCTGCCGGTGGTCGTGGACCCCTCTCACGCGGCCGGGAGGCGCGACCTGGTGATACCGCTCTCGAAGGCCAGCGTGGCGGCGGAGGCCGACGGGCTGATCGTGGAGAGCCACCACGAGCCGCAGGAGGCGTTGTGCGACGCCGAGCAGGCATTGCCGGCCGGGGCTCTGATGGGGCTGCGCGAGAGCCTGCAGCCGTTTGCTGCGGCCATCGGCCGAGAGGTCATCAGCCCCAGAGGCCTCGCGAAGCTCTCACCTGTTATCTCAGTTGGGGTAGACCAGCGAGCG
This sequence comes from Actinomycetota bacterium, assembly GCA_004563715.1. GTDB lineage: Bacteria > Actinomycetota > Rubrobacteria > Rubrobacterales > Rubrobacteraceae > SIRX01. Next base: position 7,386 of record ML214232.1, read on the forward strand.
CAGCGAACGGAGCTTTAGCTTCACCCCAAGCTTGAACGGGTGATCTCTATCCCCCACATATATCCGGGGCCAGTCGTAAACCGTGTGCTCGACTTGCCTCTTTATCGCGCAGGCGTAGTCGTAGCCGGCCTCGCGCACGGTCCGGATAACCTGGGCGTCCAGGTCTCCGTACGGGTAGCAGAAGCCTTCGACGGGCTCACCTAACATCTCGCTGAGGACCTGTCGGTCGCGGCCTATCTCTTCGGACAGTGCTTGCGCCCCCAAACCGGAGAGCCGCGGGTGGCTCGTGGTGTGGCCGCCGATCTCCATACCTCGCGTCGAAACCTCGCGGACACCATCCAACCCCAGCAGCTTCAACCGGGGCCTCGGTCCTCCGCGATGCTCCCAGCTGTTCTCTCCACCCAGCAGGCCGCTCACCACGAACAGGGTGGCGGAGAAACCCAGTTGCTCCAGTATCGGAACGGCGGTGCTCAGGAAGTCTTCGTACCCGTCGTCGAATGTCAACCCCACGAGGTTGCCGGCATCGCCGGTCTCCATCGCCGAGCGCAGCTCCCTCATAGAAACACCCCGTAGGTTGCGCCGCTTGAGGTAGAGCATCTGGGCCCGGAAGCGCCCGGGAGAGGTACACTCGAAGGCGGTGTACTCCCCCGCCGGAGGCTGGCTGATAGAGTGGTACATGAGCACCCGGGGTAGGTGGCGGCTGGTTTTCATGCTCCCGAGGTTAACCGATCCCCGAAGGCTTCACATCAGCCGATCAACATATTCACCGACTCCGAACGACCCATGTTCCGGACGCTCCTCGATGGAGTCAGAGAAAACAGGCGTGACACCGGGGACAAGTGCGGCGGGTAGCCGCACACAGAGCAGAACTGCTCAGAGCGGGCCGGCGAACTTCGCGGTCCGGAACAGAGCGGTGTGAGATCAAACCCCACTTCTTCGCCCGAGGCTCGAACCGCCCAGAGCCGGCGACAGCCTCCGGCGTGATCTGACAGCGGTCTTCATAAGGGTTGATCCTGAGACCAATAACCGGCGTGGGCGAACCAGCCCGCCGCATCCTCGGGCGTGACGGCCGCTAGGGCTCGCCCTATCGCCTCGGTGAGCGCCTCGCGCATACG
>SIRX01000125.1 GCA_004563715.1 Actinomycetota bacterium
CTTGTCCACGCACGCCACCCGGTGGCCGATGTGCGCCAGGCACGCCCCGGTCACCAGGCCCACGTACCCCGCTCCGACCACGCCCACGTTCAGCTTCTTATCCAAAACCCAGCCTTCCTGCAACCTTTTGCTCAAGCACACGATAACCAAGACCGCGCGCGACTTTCAACCGGTTCTCAAGTTCCCGGGAACCGGTCTCACCTGGAGAGAGACCTTACCAAGATCGGGCGTCCACGTACTCCAGGATCTGGCGGGCGGAAGCCCGGTAGACAGCCGGGGTGTACCCGTAGGGATCGGAGACCTCCCTCGGCCCCACGCCGCCGCTGGCGTACTCTGGCAGGGTGCGGGCCTCGCCCGCCGCTCCGCCGAACGACCGGCGCAGCTCTTCCACGTGCCACACGTTCATGGTCAGTATCAGGTCGGCCTCCTCGACCGACCGCCCGCTGACCTGCCGCGCGCGGTGGTCTCCCGCGTAGATGCCGAGCTCTTCGAGGGCCAGCCCGGCGTTCGGGGCGATAGGCTCTCCCACCAGCGCGGACACCCCCGCGCTCTCCGCCCGGAAAGGCAACCGCGCATCTCCGGCCAGCGCGTTGAAGATCGCCTCAGCCATCGGGCTCCGACAGATATTAGCCGTGCACACGAAAAGAACTTTATTCATAGCTTAGTGGACTATAGTACCGCTGTTTCCGCGATCTGCTCGTCGGGCTCACGGCCCGGGACGCTTTTCTAATAAGCTCCTTTGCTGAGCAGCACGATCTTGACGGTGCGGGCCAGGATTATTATGTCGAGCCACATCGACCAGTTGCGAACGAAGTAGCGGTCCATCTCCACCCGCTCCCGGTAGTCCGTGTCGCTACGCCCGCTCACCTGCCAGAATCCGGACATCCCCGGCCTTATGCGGCAGTAGAGTTCGTAGGCTTCCTCGTACTTGGGCACCTCCGCCTTCACGATCGGCCGGGGGCCGACCAGGCTCATCTCTCCCAGCAAGACGTTCCACAACTGCGGCAGCTCGTCGAGGCTCGTCTTGCGCAGGAACCGTCCTACCCGGGTCACGCGGGGGTCGTTGCGCAGCTTGTGGTTCTGTTCCCACTCGAGCCGGAGCACCGGGTCTCTCTGAAGCCAGTCGGCCAGCATCGACTCGGCGTCGGCGTACATCGTCCGGAACTTCCAGCAGCGGAAGGTCTCGTTCCCGGCCCCCAGACGTTGGTGCCCGTAGAACGCCGGGCCGGGCGAATCCAGCTTGATCAAGACGATAATCGCCAGTAGCAGCGGGCTGATGAGCAGGCCCCCGACCCCGGCCCCCAGCAAGTCCAGCGCGCGCTTGAGCCTCTGCGCCCACGGGTCCAGCAGGTTGTGCTTCACCTCGACGGCGAAGGTGCCCGCGAAGTCCCGGGCTATCACCGCCGAGTTGGTTATGCCGTTGAGGTTCGGGACGATCAGAACGTGACGGAAGTTCTCGCTCGCCTGGCTGGCCATGCTGGCCAACTGCTCCCGGCGGGTGTAGGGCATGGCGAAGAATATGGTGTTTATCCCGTGCTCCCGCCCGTACCTGACAGCCTCGGCCAGGGTCTCCCGGTAAGAGGCCTCCTCGATAGCCGTACCCGCCGGCACCAGGTTGGAGTCAAAGAGCGCGACGGGGTTGTATCCCTGCCCCCACTCGTCCTCCAGGAGCTGCAGAAACCTCGCGCCAGCCCCCATGTAGGTCAAGATTATAACCGGCCTGCCCCAGAGCCCGGCGCTCCTCAACCTGTTCATCGTGGCGTAGCGGACCAGCGGCGCCGCAACCAGGAGCCCCAGATACACCAACCCGAGCTGATATAGGGGCGTGCCTCCGCCCCCGAACTCCAGGCTGATAACGGCTACTATGGCGAAAGCGGCGAACACGGAGTAGACGTGCCTGCGCAGCCTCTCTACCGAGTCCAGACCATACCCCGGGTACAATCCCAGCAAGCCTCGGAGCCCCGCCCACACCACGACGGTAGAGAGAGCCAGAGGCAACACTGAGCCCAGGGACCACGTCCCCTGGAACAGGTACGATGCTCCCCAACCCAGAAAAAGCACCAGTAGCACGTCCGCGAGCACCAGGGCGGCCGGAGCTGTCCACTGCCACCACGCCCAATTGGTCCACTGCCACCGCACCCGGTTGTAAGGCCTGGCCCGGAGGATCAACGGGGGGTGGTCGTTGATGCTAAGCGTAGTCAGTTGTCTTTCCTGCACGGTATTACCACCTACGTCATAGAGTCTGGACAACGAGCACGGGAGTTCTGATCGGCCGGTTGTCATCAAGGTAGCTTCGTTCTCCAGGAAGGCCTGTTCCTCGAATCAGCCCTGCCGATGACCTCCGACGGTGCGGACGAGTTTTCTTCGAACGCGGTCTCTCTTTCATCGCGCCCGTATCCTATGTAGGGGCCTGTTCACTAGCATCAGCCGCGCGACACATTTAGCCCGACCACATGGCCCATGTTTGAAGCTGGGACGCCCCACCAGCCGCCCCGGAGCCTCACCGGGGCACCCTTCCCAGCCACTTGCGGAAGCTGTTGAAATCGAAGCCTGGCGCTCGAAGTACGGACGCGGGAGGCCCGGCCCGCGTATGCATCCCGTCAAATGTACGCGCCCCGGCAACTTGAGGCCACCTGTTTTCTCCGGGGAAGCTCGCGTCCGCTTTGTCAGCTCCTCGAAAAGCACCGCGAGAGCGGGACAAACCCGAGCCTGACCAGCCGGGTACTGCTAAGATGTCGCAAACCAAGCGAAGAGGAGGGGGACAATGCCTCGCTGTACTGTATGGTCGTACGTAGCGGCCTGCTCGAACGCCGTTCGCAGAAAGGACGGCTCCGGAGCCGGACGAATAAGGTCTGTGATCTGGGGCGGCGCTCTGCTGGCGCTGCTCTCGGCGTTGCTGATCACCTTACCGGTCTCCGGCGCGGACGCCCAAACCGTTTGCGACCGGTACGCCGCGACCAACGGCTCCGACGGGGCCAGGGGGACCGCTTCAGCCCCGTTCCGCACCGCCCAGAAGCTGGTCGACTCTCTGTCCTCCGGACAGGTCGGCTGCCTGCGCAACGGGACCTACAACGCGGGGACGAACCTTACGATAAGAAGGGCCGGCGTCACGCTGCGTAGCGCGCCCAACGAGCGGGCCACGATCAGAGGACGGGTGTACCTGCCGGCGGGGAGCGACAGGATCACGGTGAGCAACCTCAGGCTCGAAGGCGTCTCCAACATGGCCAACGTCCTCATTCGGGGCAACTACACCAGGTGGATCGGCAACGAGATAACGAACTACAACCGCAGCAAGAGTTGCGTCCTCGTGGGCAGCAGGTTCGCCGGCGCTGCCGTGGCCACCGGCACGGAGATCCGGAACAACATTATCCGCAACTGCGGACAGAGCGTCTACGATCACGGTATCTACCTCGCTGCTGGTAGGGGCACGAACATCATCGGCAACAGCATCTACAACAACGTCGGGCGGGGCGTGCAACTCTACCCCGACTCGCAGGGGGCGGTGGTTCGGAACAACGTGATAGACAGAAACGGCTGGGGGGTGGTCTTCAGCGGAACGGGCAGCTACGCCTCGTCGAACAACCTCGTCGAGAACAACTGGATCACCAACTCCCGCCGGGGCTGGAACATATACGGGGTCTGGGGTTCGGCCAATCAGGTAGGCAGGGGCAACGTGGCCAGGTACAACTGCGTGTGGGCCTCCAGTTCGAACTCCTGGTACAACCGCTACGATGGCGTCCAGTCGCCGGCGAGCGGGTTCAGTTCGTACGACAACCGAAGCTCCCGATGCTAGCAGGAGCCGTCAAGCCTTTGCCGTAACTTACTCGAATGGGGCCGGATGGTACGTCACGCCGGCCCCCGGTCTCCAACCCGCTTTTTGGCGAAAGGGTCGAGGATCACCGCCGCACCCCGCATCAACAGGGCCCGCGGCCGCCGGCCCGTTCGCCACGCCAGCCGGCTGGTAGCCCTCAAATACTCTCCCCAGTCCTCGCGGAGGTGGAGATATGCGGAGCTTTCTTCCACAGCACGCTTCCCGGTACTCCTCCAGGCTGGGGACCGGCAGTCCCTGCCGGCGCGCTTGTTGGCGGGCCTGGATCCAGCGCAGCAACGTCCTCTGCTCGAAGAAGCGCGTCGCCGACATGCTCGCCGGGTGGCTCCGGTAGTAGAGCAGTGGCTCCGGCAGGCTCATTATCAGGTGCTGGTCCGCCACGCGGCTCCACAGCTCGGAGTCGGCCGCGGGCCCGAAGTCGGGGTCGTAGCCCCCAAGCGAGAGGATGGTCTGGCGGTGCATCATCGCCGAGGGGTGTATCAGGGTTACGCTCTCCCCTCTCGCGACCATCTCCTTGTACTCCGACACCGAAGTCGGCTGCGAGGCCATCAGGCCCATCTCCCGGCCCCGCTCGTCGATCCGGATGGCGTAAGCGCCGAGTACGCGGACCGAGGGCTCCCGTCGCAACGCGCGTAACTGGGCCTCCAGACGATGCGGCATGCACACGTCGTCCGCGTCGAGCACGGCCACCCATTCGTTTCGCGCCTCGGCCAGCGCGCGGTTGAGGGTGGCTGGTTGGTCGATGTTGGCCTGGTGGATCACCCTTACGCGCCCGTCGCGGGCGGCATACTGCTCAAGGATCTCCGGGGTGCGGTCCGTCGAACCGTCGTTCACTATGATGTACTCGAAGTCCCGGTGGGTCTGGCGCAGCACGCTCTCGATCGCCTCGGCTACGTATCGTTCCCCGTTGTACACGGGCGTGATAACGGAGACGGGAGGCAAGTCGGGTGGTCTGTCCGGCTCTCGGTTCACCGGTCCTCAGGCATCCAGTCGCGTGGCGTGCAGCCGTTCGTCGCCGGTCCGCCGGGGCACGGGGACGTATGGGTCGCTGTGACCTTCGCGCCTTACCCGCCGGTGAGACCGCCACAGGCACCAGGGACCGGCGAGAGTTCCTCTAACCCCTATCAAGAGCAACTTCAGGGGGAAATCGGTCTTCCGGCGTTGCAGCCGCCGCTTGGCGTACCGGGCCAAATTCATCACCTGCCACCGCGGCAGATGAACCGCCAGGTGTCTCACGGCCCGCCGGTCCCCGTCGCGCAGGAGCGTCGTCAGGTGGTAGGCCACGTGGCCCTTGCTGTAGTTGTACATCTGGTTTTCCAGGGAACGCATCTCGCGCCGGTGTTTGTGCCAGACGTAGGCCGACGGCTCGTACACGAGCGTATAGCCCGCTTTGAGCACCTTGTAGAAGAGGTAGGTGTCTTCTCCTACCCCGGTAGGGGTACCGGGTCCAAGCGCCTCGTCCATGAGGCCTATCTCGGGGTTGGTGAAGATGCTGGCCCTGAAGGCGGCGTTCGCCGTCGCCCCGAGCTCCCAGGTGGGCACGGCCGCGCGCCGGATCGAGCGGAACCATTTGGCGTCCGCTTCTTTACGGATGAAACCGCGGCCCAGCCCGCCGTACTGCTCGAAGCTACGCTGGGCGGTGGTCTCTAGCTCGACCGGGAGGGTGTTGCCGGTCACGGCCATAACGTCC
>SIRX01000126.1 GCA_004563715.1 Actinomycetota bacterium
TCCCCTTCAAGGTCCCATCACCCGAAACATTTGTTGTCTGGAGGCCGAACTGCGCCACCCGTCAAGCGGCTACCAGACACCCCATACCCTCGAAGAAGTAATTCTATGCCACGCGTGCTGCTCTCGCATCTTGGCGGGTACTCGACCCGCGAGGCCGCTACCTTTAGGCCGGCGGCCCCGGTCGGGGCCCGGACAGGATGCTACCCGAGCTTCGGGATCGCCGGGCTCCGGCCCGCCCCCTCACCGTGGAGCCCGGCCCACTGACGGGCAGGGAGCCCCCACAGCGCTATAAACCCGGCCGCCGCCGACTCGTCGAAGGTGCTGTTGGGATCGTAGGTGGCGAGGTCCTTGCTGTAGAGGGCCTTCGGCGCCGTGCGCCCGGCCACGGTGCTGGAGCCCTTGTACAGCTTGAGCCGGACGGCGCCCGTAACCGCCTTCTGCGTCTCGTGTATAAACGCGTCGAGCGCGGCCGTGAGCGGCGTGAACCACAGGCCGTCGTAGGCCAGCTCGGCGTAGCGCTGCTCTACCTGCGCCTTGAAGCGGAGCACGTCCTTGGTGAGCGTCATGGTCTCCAGCTCCTGGTGCGCCTGGATGATCGTCATCGCGGCGGGGGCCTCGTAGATCTCCCGGCTCTTTATCCCCACGAGGCGGTCCTCGATCATGTCCACCCGCCCGACCCCATGCTCCCCGGCCACCGCGTTTAACCCGACTATGAGATCCAGAAGCGGCATCTCCCGCCCGTCCAGGCTGACCGGCAACCCCTCCTCGAAGCCGATCTCCACGTACCGCGGCTCGTTCGGCGCCTCCTCGGGCTCTTTCGTCAAAGCGTATACGTCAGGTGTAGGTTCATGGTCCGGGTCTTCGAGCGGTCCGGCCTCGATGGAGCGGCCCCAGAGGTTCTCGTCCACGCTGTAGGGGGACTTCTTCGTGGTGGAGACGGGGATACCGTGCTCCTCAGCGTACGCCATCTCCTCCGGGCGGCTCATGTTCCAGTCTCGCACCGGGGCGACCACCGTGAGGTCGGGGGCGATGGAGGCCGTGGTGACGTCGAAGCGCACCTGGTCGTTGCCCTTCCCGGTGGAGCCGTGGGCGATAAGCTCAGCCCCCACCTCGCGCGCCGCCTCGACGAGCTTCTTCGCTATCAGGGGACGCCCGAGCGCCGTGAACAGCGGGTACCTGCCCCCGTAGAGCGCGTTGGCCTTTATCGCGGGGGCCACGTACTCCTCGACGAACTCGGCTCGCGCGTCCCGCACGAAAGCGTCGGCGGCCCCGATCTTTATCGCTTTCTCTTTTACATCTACTTTAGGTTCACCCTGACCCAGGTCCAGGTAGAGAGCGTAGGGGGTGGCGCCCTGCTGCTCGAACCACTTGAGGCACACAGAGGTATCCAGGCCCCCGGAGTAGGCGAGCACGACCTTTTTTCCTTCCAGCATCTCTCCTCCTTGCGGGATGTAAGCGTTCACGATACTTCGTAGCCCCGGCCGCGGAGCGCGTCCACGGCCCGGTCGAGCTGATCGTCCTCAACCAGCACGTAGTCGGTGTCGTAGGTGGAGACGGCGAAGACGCTGACGCCGGCCTCCGCCAGCGGTGCCAGCACCGGGGCCAGGACGCCGACCAGCGCGAAGTCCAGCGGGCCTTCGAGCCCGAGGGCGCGCCAACCCTTCTCACATAAGATTCCGGCGGGCACACGCTCCTGCGGGCACACGACGGAGAGCTCGCCGGGGGTGCGCGTCACCGAGAGAAAGTCCCCGGACACCCATTTGGGAATCGGGGAATCCGGCTCCAGGCGGCAGACGGCCAGGTGGCCGGGGAGCACCGTCAGGCGCGGTGTGGCTCGGGGCTTGCTGACGGCCAACGCGGTTCGGGCCTTCTAGTCGGCGTTTCCGGCGGGGCGGGTGCGGGCGCGGCAGACGTCGGAGATCATGGCGGACACCTCCGCGGCGGCGGCGTTGTCCGGGGCGACGGCGAACACCGTGTCCTGGCCGGCGAGGGTGCCCACGATCCTGAGCCCTCTCACCCGGTCGAGGACGCTGGCGACGGCGCCGGCGGTCCCGTCGCGGGTGTGGATGACGACGGTGTTCTGGGCGGGAACCACGTCGAGGATAAAGCTCGGGAGCACCTCTATGCCGGCGGAGCCGGGCTCGTGCGGCAGGGCCAGGTAGCGGTTGCCGACCTTGAGGACGCCAAGCTCCGCGAGGTCCCGGCTCACCGTGGCCTGGGCGACTTCGACCCCCTCTTCCGCGAGGGCCGCGACCACGTCCTGCTGGGTCCCGAGCTCCTTCTCGGAGATGAGACGCAGGATCAAGTCCTGCCGCGTTCCTTTGTCCACCCCGGAGCGTGTGGCGTCCAAAACCTTCGACCTCCCGTTTAGCCTTACTTCAGGTGCTCTAGCCCGAGGTCTTCCTCGTAGCCGAGCGCCAGGTTCATATTCTGCACCGCCGCGCCGGAGGCGCCCTTGAGCAGGTTGTCGAGCGCGGCGAAGAGCAGCAGCTTGCCCGCCCGCCCGTCCAACGCCGCCGAGAGCCGGCACCGGTTGGTGTTGGCCACGTGCGCAATGTGCGGGTACTCCTCCCGCGCCTCGACGAACTTCCAGCCCGCGTAGTCCTCCGCGTACCAGCCGAGGACCTCCTCCGCTGAAGGAAGTTCCTCCAGGTCCACCACGATGGTCTCCAGCTCCCCGCGCGTCACGGGGATCAGGTGCGGCACGAAGGTGACCTCGGGGGTCTCCCCGACGCGGCGCAGCACGGTCTCTATCTCCGGCGTGTGGCGGTGAAACGGCGCGCCGTAGGCGTTGGCGTTCTCGTTGGCGGTCACGAAACCGGTCTTGACGCTGGGTTTGGCCCCGGCCCCGCTAACCCCCGAGAGGGCGTTCACCGTTACGGAGCGCACCCCGCTCCCCACGCACCCCGCTCCCCACCCGCTTCACGACGGGGGCGAGCGCCAGCACCGCCGCCGTCGGGTAACAGCCGGGGTTCGCCACAATACGGCCCTCCGCCGCCCCGAAGAGCTCCGGCAGCCCGTAGTGGGCCTCCCGTACAAGCTCCGGCGCCGGATGCTCTCCGTACCACGCCTCGTACACGCGCACGTCCGGGAGCCGGAAGTCCGCCGAGAGGTCCACTACGAGCCCGGCCCCGCCCTCCAGCAGCTCTTTCACCGTACCGGCGCTCTCGTTGTGGGCGTACGCCACGAACGCCACGTCCAACTCCGGGGCCGGGACCTCGTCCGGCTCCAGAAACCTCTCCTCAGCCGCCAAGTGCGGGTAGACCTCACTCACCTTCCGGCCCGCGTATCCCCGCGAGGCCACGCTGAGCGTCCCCACTTTGGGGTGCCCGGAGAGCAGGCGCACCAGCTCCGAGCCCGCGTACCCGCTGCCGCCGTAGATGCCAACGTTCAATGCCATGCGCCGTATTGTAGAGACTCCGGATAATTATTCAAGTTTCTGAATAAATCGGTTGACCTCCGCGCACGCGGGTGCGACAATGTGGCCCGCTGATGAATAAAGATTCAACAATCGGTATAAACGCCGTCCCGGGCGGGGCGCTGGCCCCGGCGGGATTTCTCGCGGGCGCGGCGGTGTGCGGGGTACGGAACTCGGGGAGGAAGGACCTCGGGTTGCTCTACGCTGAATATCCTTGCGTGTCCGCGGGGGTGTACACGCGCAACGCCTTCCGGGGCGCGCCGGTGGAGGTGACCCGCGCGGCGGTCGAGGCCGGGGGCGTGCGGGCCGTGGTCGCCAACAGCGGCAACGCCAACGCGGCGACCGGGGAGCGGGGCGTGGAGGACGCCCGCCGGATGCAGGCGCTGGCGGCGGAGGTTCTGGGGGTCGAGTCGCGGGAGGTCGCCGTGGCTTCCACCGGGGTCATCGGGGAGCGGTTGCCGATGGAGAAGGTGGAGGCCGGGATCCCCGCGGCCTCCGCGGGGCTGGGGCAGGAGGGGGCCGGCTTCGCGGAGGCCATCCTCACCACCGACACCGTGAAGAAAGAGGCGGCGGTGGAGGTGGAGGTCGGCGGGAAGAAAGTTACAGTCGGCGGGACGGCCAAGGGGAGCGGCATGATCCACCCGAACATGGGCACCATGCTCGCCTTCGTGACCACCGACGCCGCCGTGGAGCGGGACTGCCTGAGCGAGACGCTAAAAAACGCCACGGACCACTCCTTCAACCGGGTCACGGTGGACGGCGACACCTCGCCCTCCGACATGGCGCTCCTGCTGGCGAACGGGGCCGCCGGGAACGAGCCGCTGGCTCTAGACTCGCCGGACTACCCGGCCTTCGCGGAGGCGGTGGAGCACGTGGCGCGGGAGCTGGCCAAGAAGATCGCGCGCGACGGCGAGGGGGCGACGAAGCTGGTCGAAGCCGTCGTGGAGGGGGCGCGGAACGAGGCGTCGGCGGCGACGCTCGCGAAGGCCGTCGTGGGGAGCAACCTGGTCAAGGCGGCGGTCTTCGGCGAGGACGCCAACTGGGGCCGGGTGGTCACGGCGATGGGCTACTCGGGGGCGGCCTTCGACCCGGCGAACCTGGAGCTCCACTTCGGGCCGGTAAAGGTCTTCGCGGGCGGGGAGCCGGTCCCCCACGACGCGGCGGAGGCCAACGCGACGCTCGCCGGAGATACCGTCGAGATCACGGCTCGGTTGGGCGAAGGTGAGGCTTCGGCGACGGCCTGGGGCTGCGACCTGACTTACAAGTACGTCGAGATCAACGGGAGCTACCGGACGTGAGCGCCGGAAAGCCCATCGTGGTCAAGGTCGGGGGCGGCGCGCTGGCCGGCGGGGCGCTGGAGGACCTGCCGGAGGTCCTCGACAGTGGGACGCCCGTGGCGCTGGTCCACGGCGGCGGGCAGCAGCTCACCCGGATGCTGGACTCTTTGGGTATCCCCACCCGGTTCCACGAGGGGCTGCGCGTGACCGACGAGGCGGCGCTGGAGGTGGCGGAGATGGTCTACGCCGGCGGGGTCAACAAGGCGCTCGTGCGGGAGCTGCAAGCCCTGGGCGTGCCGGCGGCGGGAATCTCCGGCACCGACGGCCCGACGCTCCTCGTGGATCCCGTGCCGGGGCTGGGCCGGGTCGGGGAGGTGCGGGAGGTGGAGCCGCGGCTCGTCGAAGCCCTCTGGACCGGCGGGTTCGTGCCCGTGATCGCACCGCTGGGCCTCGGCCCGGAGGGGGCGTACAACGTCAACGCCGACGCGGCCGCCGCCGCGCTGGCGGCGGGCCTCGGGGCGGGACACCTGTTCCTGCTCACCGACGTGGACGGGCTGCTCAAGGACGGCGCGCCCGTGCCGGCGCTGGCCCCGGACGAGTGCGAGGGGTACGTCGCAGGCGGGCTCGCGGTCGGCGGCATGGTACCCAAGCTGCGGACCGCGGCGGAAGCGGCGCGCGGCGGGGTGGCGGCGAGGATCGTCAACGGCAACAAGAAAGGGACGCTCCTGGGATCTCTAGCCGGGGAGCAGGTCGGAACACTGATATCTGAAGGAGCGGTCGCATGAAGCACGTAATGGAGACCTACAAGCGCCTGAAAATAGCCCCGACGAGCGGGAAGGGGAGCTGGCTCTTCGACGACGAGGGCAACCGCTACCTGGACTTCATCGCGGGCATCGCGACGAACGCTTTAGGCCACGGCCACCCGGCGCTCGTGGGGGCCATAAAAGAGCAGGCGGAAACCCTGATCCACTGCTCCAACCTGTACGAGGTGCCGATCCAGGAGGAGGTGGCGGCGCTCCTCACCGAGGCCACGGACTTCGACGAGGTCTTTTTCTGCAACTCCGGCGCGGAGGCCAACGAGGCGGCCATAAAGCTCGCCCGCAAGCACGCCGCCGAGAGCTTCGGCCCGGAGAAACACGAGGTCCTGACCTTCGACAAGTCCTTCCACGGCCGCACCTACGGCGGCCTCTCGGCGACCGCCCAGCCCGCGCTCCAGGAGGCGTTCGGCCCGATGCTCCCCGGCTTCGCCTACGCCCCGTTCGGCGACCTGGAGGCCGCCCGGACCCAGATAGGCCCGCAGACCGCCGCGGTCCTGGTAGAGCCCATCCAGGGCGAGGGCGGCATAAACGTGGCGCCGGAGGGCTTCCTGGAAGGCCTGCAGGAGTTGTGCGACGCGCACGGGGCGCTCCTCATCTTCGACGAGGTCCAGACCGGGATGGGCCGCACCGGCCACCTCTACGCCTACGGGGGGATGGGCGTCGTCCCGGACGTCCTCACGAGCGCCAAGGGGCTCGGCGGCGGCGTGCCCGTGGGGGCGCTGCTGGCGAAGAAGGAGTGCGCCGCCCTGGGCCCCGGCAACCACGGCTCGACCTTCGGCGGCAACCCGCTCGCGATGGCGGCGGTAAGGGCGGTGCTCGGCGTCGTCAACGACCCGCGCTTTCTCGAAGAGGTGCGGTTCAAGGGGAACATCCTCAAGAACGCGCTGGAGGTGCTCGCGGCGCGGGTCCCCGGCGCGGAGGTGCGGGGGGAAGGGCTCCTGATCGGGCTCGACCTCGGCCCCGAGCTCGCGCCGGGGGTCTTCCAGAAGTGCCTGGACGACGGCCTGCTGGTCAACCTCGTCGGGGGCCGGACGATAAGGCTCGCCCCGCCGCTCACCGTTACGAGGACGGAGGTTCGGCACGCGCTGAACACGTTTCGAGGCGCGGTTGACGCGGGCGTGAGCGTCCAGCCGGAGTTCGCCGTCGCGTGATCGGGCGCCCCGACAACGTCCCGGCGCGTTCTCCCCTCGCCGGCCGCGACTGCCTGACCCTCTACGAGTTCAGCCCGGAGGAGATGCGCCTCTTGCTGGACGAGGCCGTCCGGATAAAGACCCTCCAAAAATCCCGCATTCCCTACCGGCCCTTACGCGGCCGGACGCTGGCGATGGTCTTCCAGAAGCCCTCCAACCGCACGCGGGTGTCCTTCGAGGTCGGGATGTACCAGCTCGGCGGCCACGCGCTGCACATCAGCCCCGAGGAGATCCAGATAGGCAAGCGCGAGACGCCCGGCGACACCGGCCGCGTCCTCGCCCGCTACATCGACGCCATCATGGTCCGCACCTTCGACCACCAGGAGCTCGAAGAGCTCGCCGCCGCGGCCGACGTGCCCGTGGTAAACGGCCTCTCCGACACCCACCACCCCTGCCAGGCCCTCGCCGACCTGCTCACCGTGCGCGAGGAGCTCGGCGGCGTGGAGGAGGTCAGCATCTCTTACATCGGCGACGGCAACAACGTCGCCCACTCCCTGGCCATAGCCTGCGCCCTCACCGGCGCGGAGCTAACCATCGCCCACCCCGAGGGTCACGCCCCGGACCCGGAGGTCGTCGGGCTGGCCGCAAAGCTCGGCGCCGCGCCGAAGCTCACCCAGGACCCGCGGGAAGCCGCATCCGGCGCCCGGGTCGTCTACACCGACGTGTGGGCCAGCATGGGCCAGGAGGCCGAGGCCGCCGAGAGGAAAAAGAAGTTCGTTCCCTACCAGGTAAATGAGGAACTCATGGACTTGGCCGCCGAGGACGCCATCTTCCTCCACTGCCTCCCCGCCCACCGGGGCGAGGAGGTGACCGCGGAGGTCATAGACGGCCCCCAGAGCCGGGTCTTCGACCAGGCCGAGAACCGCCTCCACGCCCAGAAGGCGCTCATGTACTCGCTGTTGGGCTGAACCAGCGATTGAAAAATCTTCGGCCCCTTACTCTTCCTTGTGGTAAGATCATCTGCGGCAGGTAAGGAGAAGTCGATGTTAAAGGCAACGCTAACCACCAAAGGGCAGCTCACGGTTCCGAAGGAGGTTCGGGAGCGCTTGGGCTTGAGGCCTGGGGACAGGCTGGTATTCGAGTTCGAGGAAGACGCCGTGCGGTTGAAGGTGGAGAAGCGCAAGACGTTGGCCGAGTTGAAGGGCAGCCTACCCGCAAGACGGAGCTATCCGGGCCGGGAGGTGGAACGCGCGGCGGCCCACGAGCATGTGGTCCGCAAGATACTCGGTGAAGAAGCCTCTTGAGCCGCGGCGTCTACTGGGTAGATGTCAGCGTCCTGGTACGGTTCCTTACCGGAGAACCGGCGGAGATGGCCGTCAAGGCCGAGCGGCTACTGGAGAGCGGGCAGCGGGGAGACTTCTCGCTCAGAGTTCACTCCGTGATGGTAGCTGAGACGGTTTGGGTACTGCAATCCTTCTACGGTAACTCCAGGCCAGACATCGCCGGCGCGCTTGTCCCGCTACTCACGGAGCACGGGCTCAAAATCGAAAATGCTGGTGTGGTAGTACGCGCGCTCGAGAGCATGGCTGAGCACAATGTAGACTTCGCTGACGCACTTCTCGCCGAAACAGCCCGCTCCCGCAGCGAGGCCGTAGCTTCCTTCGACCACGACTTCCGGCGGCTCGGCGTCGAGCGGCGAGAACCGGGCTAGCAACGACAGAGCCAGGTCTTCGACCTGCCGGGGAACCGCCTCCACGCCCGGAAGGTGCTGTTCTGCCTGTTGCCAGGATAGGCTTCAGCGGCCTCTACCAATCCTCCAGGTCTCCGGCGACCTCCAGGCTGTCTAGCGTATGTCCTTTCTCGAAGCTCTTCAGCCGGGCGGTTCCTTTTTTCGTGTCCCAAGCGTCCACGAAGTAGGTCTCTACCTCCTCACACTGTGGGCACACCGCAGACGTGATGAACGGGTAGAGGCTGATCCGGCCGTTGACAGCGTCCAGGACCAGGTCGCCAGTGCTCTCTTCGCGCATCGGGTAGTCAACAAAGAAGTCCAGCGCCTGCATGCAACGCCGGAGCTTCTCTTGCACTTCATCGGAGGCTCCAGCCATCTCTTCCAGCTCTTTCGGCCCACGGTCGGAGATATAACCGAAAGTTGTGGATCGGAGGCTTGAAGTCGTTCTTCGCCCGGATTAACTCGATCACGTCCCGGCCGAAGCCTTTCTGCTCGGTGCCGATCTTCAACCCGCGGATGGCCCTCGCGAGCGGCACTTCCCGGTACCCGGCGAAGACCTTCGAGCACTTCTGGACGATCTCCTTCCAGTCGCCCGGAGATATGCCGCCCCTCCAGTAACTCCTGGGGTCTATCCCGGATCTCTCCCGGTCTTCTTCTCTCAACAAGGCCAGGGATACCGACCCGAGAAACGCCAGGACGTTCTCGGCGAACCGCAACTGCTCCCTGTAGAGGTCCCTGGGATCCGAGATGCGCGCCAGCGTCCTGAAGCCGGAAGCCAGAGGAGCCGGGCAAGAGCCGGAGATACGCTGCTCCAGCTCGTCTCTCGGCGCTAGGAGTTCGGGCAGCCTCTCTTTCAGGTCGTCCTCGAAGATGACGTGCTTTCTGGCGAACCTCTCCCGCGTCCAGCCCTCTCCCCATTTTCTGCTGAGCTCACCGTAAGGCGTGGCCGAGACGATGTAGGAGTCGAGGAAGATATCTTGTCCATTCTTCCCGACGATCCGGTCGGAGAGATCCCGCAGCGCCAGGTAGAGGTCCACCTTGTCGTTGTTGGGCGGCGGGTCGTCGTTGCGCATGCCGTGCGGCTCCACGAAGACGACCTTCTGGGAGCCGTCCTCGTACTTCACCCAGAGCACGAAGTCCGGGTAGAAGCCGGCGGTGTTGAAGAAACCTATCCCCTTGCCCCGGCTCAGGTTCCGCAACAGGAACAGCTCTCTGCTGGACATGGAGCCGTCCGGCTCCTCGCGGCACCAGTCTCTCAGGACGCTTACGAACCGCTCCTCGCTCTCCTTGAGCCCCGCCGGGGTGCTCTTGACCGCATCGCCCCGCTCGACCAGGAGCGGCTGGTAGAGGTGGCGGTCGAAGTGGATGTTCGGCAACTCCTTGACGTCTCGCTCGTAGAGCTCGTCGGCCCTGCGGATCAGGGCCTCGACCTCTGCGACGAGCTTCCGTTTCGAGCGCTGCACCTTCACGGTGTAATCGGCGAAGTTTGGGTGCGAAGCCGTCAGCGTCTCGGCGCGCATGTGCTGCGAGTCCCAGCGCTGCTGGTGAAGATGGTAGAACCTCTCCACGTACTTCCGCAGCACGCTCTGAACGATCTCCTGGAGGTCGTTCAGTCCTTCAAAGTCCTGCGGCTCCACCACTCTCCGGTCTGCGACAAGCGTGTATAGAGGCTCGGGCTGCTCCATTATGCGCCGGGGCATCCCGGGCGGGATCACCAGGTTCCAGAGCCGCCGGGAGCTCTTGAACTCCAACAGGTCCAGGTAGATGGAGTGCCAGTCCAGCACCGAGAGGTACTCCACCCCGATCCGCTGCCGCTCACCGGCCTTTATGGCGCTGGTGGCGAGGCCATCCTCGTCCATGCGGGCGGCCTCCAGGCGCACCGAGAGATCGAGGCTCACCTTGAGATCCGGCTCCACGTCCAGCAGTACGTTCCGGCTCTCTGAAAACTCCTCTTCGGAAGGCCGGGGTATGAGAAGCTCCTGTTCCAGGAAGCTCTCCTCCGGGCGTATCCTGAGCGGCGGCAGCTCCTCGTAGCCGTCGGGGTCCACGCCCTCGCGCTCCAGGTCCTTCTTGAACCGGGCCATGTAGTCGGCTCTCATGCCGAATATGTCCAGCGTTTCGAGCAGTTCGACGCCGTCGGGATGCTCGCCGTCCAGGGCGCTGCTCCTCTTGAGCGAGAAGTCCCGTCCCTTCAGCCGCACACCGCGCCCGAAGAGCTGGATGATCATGGGACCCTTCCCCTGACCCACGTTCAGCAGCCCCATGTTGGAGACGCGCCAGCTCGACCAGCCCTCGACGAACTTCCTGGCCCCGATGAGGACCTGGACCCTCGACCCCGGCTCGTTTACCTCTCTGAAGAGGCTCCCGCCGATAACGTCTTCCTCGAAGACGATCTCCGGCGAGCTCTCCTCCACCAGCCTCTTGAACTTTGAGGTGTCGCCGATGTATAGATCAGGCCGAAGTACCCTTCTTCGGTCCCCGACACCTTCAGTCCCAGCTCGCCGTCCGCCCCTCTTATGTCGGCTATCCGCAGAGCGCCGCCGGCCGACGCGTGGAACACGCTCCGCAACACGCTCCGGTAGATGTCCCGGGCGTCGTCTCCGCTCTTCCTCAAGCGCCTGAGCCTGTCCTCGAAAGCATCCCGGCCGGAGCCGTCCAGGAGCCCGCTCTCCCCTCCTATCAGGCGCTCGATGCCCCGCACCGACCAGCCTCCCTCGTTCCTCAGGAAGCGGTGCAGGAAGCGGACCACGGTGTAGACGTCGGAGCGCTGCTCCTTCTTCTCGCTGTAGACAGCGTTGACGCTGGAGCCCACGAAGATCCAGAGCGGCGACTCCAGGTTGTAGTCCCCGGCCTCCTCTCCCAGCTCGTCGAAGCAGCGCCTCTGCTGGTAGAAGGAGAGCAGGTTCCCCAGGAGCAGGAGGTCCGTGTACTCCTCGCTCGCTTCCTTGAGGTTGAGGATGCGGAAGTCCTTGCCGTAGCCGTCCTCGTAGAAGTAGCGGTAGGAGTAGTCGAAGAGTATGGCCTTGCCGTACTCTTCGATGAGCGCTCTGGCTTCTTTGCTGTTCCCGGAGAGCGCTTGCCCGAAGGTCGCGCTGTACTCGAAGGTGAAGCCTCCCTGCGCGATCCTCCTGCGGAGATTGAGAAAGGCGCGCTCTTTCTTCCCATCCATCCCGGATGCCGCGCCCTTGTGTCCCTCGTCCACGAAGATCAGGTTCCGCCCCTCGAAAGCCTCCACGTCCACGGAGACCCCGCCGCCCTCCTTGTTCTCGGTGAGCTTGGTGATCTCGGTGGCCCGCACCGTATCTCCG
>SIRX01000127.1 GCA_004563715.1 Actinomycetota bacterium
GGGGTATGTCGGGATTTCTTCATCGAGAGTCCTCCTTGTAGCCCATAAAGGCGGTGGGACTCTCATAGTAACTGGATCAGTTTTCGGGGAGCAGGTCACTCCCGTTCTTCGGAGGAGCGCTATTGGGTTCCGCCGGGGCGCGCCTCATGACGCGCCCGGCAAATCCCCGGTGGGTAAAAGCAGTTGCCGCATTTCTGGCGGCCCTGTCTCTCGCGGGCATAAGCCTGTTAGTGATCTATTCGGCCAGAGGCACGGACTGGTTCGGCCTGATCGAACAACCCTACAACTGGCGTACCAGTGCTGGTCTGTTCGTCGGCGGGTTTGCTTTTCTTTTCTTTACCGAGATCCTGCGCAGGGTAACACTGCCCTCGCTTTATCCATCCTCCTATCAGGAAAGCCAGCAGCGGAAACGAGACCAACTGCGCGGCATTCTGATCGTCGGCGGCATGACGCTCGTTCTGGTACTCGTTGCTACAGCCGTTTTCGCGATACTAGCCCTGATCGCCTACACTGTAGGTCAGGCTTTGGGATGACAGAGTGGGTCAACAGCCGAGCTTCCAGCGTGAACCTCTCCCCAACCAACATCTGGGACAAGAGGGAGCCTGAATGCTCAAGATGAGCCGCGCAGCAGCCGCAGCGGCTTTCTTCACGGTAGCCTTCCTCGTCGGCTCCATCACATGGCTGCTGGCGAGCGGTGATCTAACAAGCTCGCTGCTCGGGGCGGCATCTGCTGCCGCGTCCATCACTTTCCTTCTCTGGTGGCTGCGCCGTCCGGAAAGATAAACACTGTTTTTGCAGGAAATTTTTCGATGTAAAGGCACCCTAACGCGGTATAATTACTCCATGACAGATACGAGGAAAGACATACGGCAGGACTGGCTCTCGGTGCCGCGGCGGCGGGAGGACGAGCGGCTGGACCCGCACGTCTACGAGCGGGGCATCAACGGGTTGACGGTCGAGGAGGCGGTCGGCCGGGCGTTGCCGCGGGTGATGAGCATTCTGGAGCGCAGCGGCGAGCGGTACTCGGAGTTCGAGCGGCAGCTGGTGCGGCAGGCGATCCGGGCGTCCTTGATCTCCCAGGTCTCCCGGGCGAACCTGTACCGGATCGCGGGTATCCTGGTGGCCGACCGGCGCGACGAGGGGGCGCACCTGGGCACCTCGCTGGCGCTGGCCTACGTGGCCGCCCTGCGCCGCGCCTTCCTGAGCGATCTCTCCGTCGGGGAGCGGGTCCTGACCCCCGAGGGCTCCGGCGAGGTCCGCTACGTCTCCGAGAACGGCCGGTACGCCGTAGTCGGGCTGGACGGCGGCCGGGAGGCGTGGCTGCCCGCGGAGCGGGTCTCCCGGCTCTCGTGGGCCTCCGTCCCGGACCTGCAGGCTTCCTAGAGCCCTCCACCTGCTATATTCAGGGCGTTGGCGAGCCCCGGAGGTAAAGGCGTGGAGAAGATCACGGTGCGGCTTTTCGGCGCGGCGGCGGACCGGGCCGGGACCCGGGAGGTCGAGCTGGCCTCCGAAACCACCACCCTCGACGAGCTGTGGTCCAAGCTGGCGGACCGCCACCCGGAGCTCTCCCCCATGCGCCCGACCCTGGCCTTCGCGGTGAACGACGAGTACGCCGGCGGCGACGCGCGGGTCGAGCCGGGCGACGAGGTCGCCGTGCTGCCGCCGGTTTCCGGGGGCTAGTGCGTGTTCGCCATCGTCGAGGAGCCCATAGACGTTGGGGCGCTCGTCTCCGGCGCCTACCGGCCGGACTGCGGGGCGGTGGCGACCTTCGTGGGCACCACGCGGGTAGACGAGTCCGGGGAGGCGCGGGTCGAGCACCTGGAGTACGAAGCGTATCGGCCGATGGCCGACAAGAAGCTGGCGGAGATAGGGGCCGGGATCCGGAACCGCTGGGACGTGCGGTACGTCGCCATCGTCCACCGGGTAGGTCGGGTGGACCCCGGTGAGCCGAGCGTGGCGATCGTGGTCGCCGCCCCCCGCCGTGGCCCGGCCTTCGAGGCGAGCCGGCACGCCATCGAGCGCATAAAAGAGATCGTGCCCATCTGGAAGCGGGAGGTCTGGTCCGACGGCTACATCTGGGTCGGCAGCCAGGTCGGCACCCGCGGCGCCATCCGTACAACCTGAACAACGCCGCCTCTCCCAGCTGACCGGGCTTTTCTACATCGGGCCAATTGCGCCGGACCAGCCGCCGGAGTAGATTTACCCTACTTTTATAGCGTTCGTAGCGGGAGGCGCGCATAGAAACATATACCTCGGATAACTCCTCTGGCACCCGCCACTTGGGGCTGGAGCAGGAGTTCTTTCTGGTAGAGGAGAGCGGGACTCCCTCAAGCCTGGCGGACGACTTCCTCGCCCGCTGCGGGGAGCTGGCGGAGTACGAGGGCCTGGACCCGGGGAACTTCAACCCTGAGTGCGCCCGGAACCTGGTCGAGGTGAGCACGCCGCCGGCCCACTCCGTCGAGGAGCTCGCCGGGGGCTACCTCGCCCACCTGCGGACAGCGTTATCCGCTGGCCGCGACCTGGGGCTCCGGCTCTACCCGCTGGCGACGTACCCGCTGCCCCTAGTGCCCGACATGCGCGACGAGTTGCACTACCGGCTGCAGGCGCGCACCGTCGGCCGGGAGAGGTTCCTGCACGCGGGGCGCTGCGCCGGGGTGCACCTGCACGTCGAGGTCGCGCCCGGCACGGTGGACCCGCGGGTCGGCGTGGCCTACGACTCGGCGGCCAAAGACCGCGCCGAGCTGCTCACCGTCTACAACCTGGCTACCGCGCTCGACCCGGCCATCATCGCGCTCACCCGGTCTTGCCCGTTCTACGAGGGCGTCTTCCAGGAGATGACGGCCCGCACGGCCTGCTACCGGGGCAGCCCGGACCTCGCCCCCTACGGGCTCTACGCCGAGCTGGCGGCCGTCGGCGGCCTGAGGCCCTACGCGGCGGACGCCGGGGAGCTGGTCGAGCTGCAGTTCACCCGCTACCACGCGTGGCTCTCGGCGATGGAGCGGGCGGGCGTCGAGCCGGAGCTCTTCGCGGAAGCCGGCAACGGCCTGCTCGACGCCGCCTGGAACCCGGTGCGCCTCAACGCGCACGGCACCGTGGAGCTGCGCGGCATAGACGGCAACCACCCGGCGGTAGTCCTGGACGTGGCGGCGCTGGTAAACGCCGCTACCGGGCGGGTCCGCGCAGAGGGCCTCACCGTAAAGCCCACGCCAGGGATCGGGACCATCGTGCCCGACGGCCGCTTCCTCCGGGTACCGGAGTTCGGCTGCCTGTCGGGCCGGCTCTTCCACGAGGCAGCGACGGCGGGCGCGGAGAGCCCGGAGGTTGCCGCGTACTTGGACTCGGTGTTCGCGTTCGCGGGGAGCGCGGCTGAAAGACTGCGCGCCCTGAAGTCCGGGGTCGGCTACCGGTGTACGGAGTCGGAGATACTGGAGAAACTGGAGCCCGGGGCGCGGCTCTCGCGGGAGGCGGGGCTGGAGCTCGTGCTCGAAGCGTGCGACGAGCTGGAGCGCCAGGTGGAGGAGCTCCACCGGCCAGGAAAAGCTGCTACGGCGAAAGCGGGGGTAGATGGAGACTAGAACTTCCTACTTCAACGAGGTCTTCGAGGAGCCGGGGCTCGTCCGCAAGGTCTACGAGCCGCTGGTGGAAACCATCCGCGGCATAGGCTCCGCGGCCTTCTCCGAACGGGAGGCGGCGGCCCGCGGGCGGCTGCGGGAGCTGGGCGCGACCTTCCCGCTACCGGACGAACCCGGCGAGCGCGAGCGGGTGCTGCCGGCTGACTGGATGCCCCGCATCATCCCCGCCGATCACTGGGAGAGGATCTCCGCCGGCGTCCTCCAGCGCGGGTGGGCCATCAACGCCTGGCTGGCCGACCTCTACAACGGGGACCAGAGCGTGGTGCCCCGCGAGATCGTGGAGAGCAGCATCTTCTACCGGGACCGGCCCCTGCCGGAGCCTTCCGTGCCCGCCGCCGTCCACGTCTACGGCCCGGACCTCGTCCACCTCGGGGACGGCGAGTACGTGGTGCTGGAGGACAACGTGCGGGTGCCGAGCGGCGTCGCCTACTCTGAGTCCTTAAGAAGGGTGGGACAGGAGATCATGGGCGACCTCTTCGCGCCCTACGAGGTCAGCGGCATCTCGGGGTACTTCGCCATGCTCTGCGCCACCCTCGAAGCCGCCGCCCCCAAAGGGGTCGAGGACCCCTGCCTGGCCCTCGTGACCCGGGGGGAGCAGGACTCGGCGTACTTCGAGCACCACCGGCTGGCCCGGGCGTGCGGCCTGCGGCTCCTCACGCTGGCCGATTGTTACGTCCGGGATGGCGAGCTGCGCGACCGCTCCGACGGACGCCGGATAGACGTCGTCTACCGGCGCTTCGACGAAGACTACATCGCCACCGACCTCCCCGAGCTGGAGGAGGTCTACGCGAACGGCCGGGTAAACATCGTCAACGCTCCCGGCGTCGGGGTCGCCGACGACAAGGCGGTCTTCCCCTACGTGCCGGCCATGATCGAGCACTACCTCGGCGAAGACCCCATCTTGAAGAACGCCCCGACCCACTCTCTCGCCGACCCCGACGAGCGCGAGGATGCCCTGGACCGCCTCGACGACCTGGTGCTCAAGCCCCGCGAGGGCTACGGGGGCCAGGGCCTGCTCGTCGGCCCCGAGGCGACCCCCGACGAGGTGGAGGCCGCCCGCGAGAGCGCGCGGGAGAACCCCACGGGGTTTATCGTGCAGGAGACGCTGGACTTCTCGACCCACATCCTGGACGTGAACGAAGGCCCCGACAGCCTGGACATCGAGGAGGCTTACATAGACCTGCGGGCCTTCGCGCTGCCCGCGGTCGGCTACGTGATGCCCGGCGGCCTCACCCGGGTCGCCAACCCCGGCACCCGCGTCGTCAACTCCTCCGCTGGCGGCCGGGTCAAGGATACCTGGGTGCTGCTGGGCTGAGGGCTCGCACCGGTTAGCCCCGGAACCCCGGAGTGCCGGGGTGTTTGCTTCACCCGGTGTTCGGGGACCGGGATGTATACTCATTCGGCATGCCCAAGAACCGTCAGCAGAACGAAATGGACTTCGGCATCCGGGTCGCGGCCGTGGTGGAGCGCGGCGGCTCGGTCCTGCTCGTGCGCCACGAGAAGCCGGGCCGGGAGCCCTACTGGGTCCTGCCGGGAGGGAGACTCGAGCCGGGGGAGACCATACCGGAGTGCGCCGTGCGGGAGCTGGCCGAGGAAGCGCGGTTGAACGTCGAGTTCCGGGAGGTGCTTTACGTGAGCGAGTTCCTGCGGGAGGGGCGCCACACAGTGGACATAACCGTGCGGGCGGCGGCCGACCCGGACGAGGAGCCCGCGCTCGGCGAGGACCCGGAGGTAGAGGAGGGATCCGCGCCGACCCTCAAGGAGCTGCGCTGGGTGAGGGTCGAGGATCTGGAAGACGTAGAGCTGCTGCCGGAACGCATCCGGCGCCGCGTAGCGGAGGACGCCGGGGATGGGTCCGGTCAGCGGGTCTACCTGGGCGGTGACCGGTATTAGCGAGCCGCTCCGGTCCCTGCTCTCCCTGACCTCGTTCTACGTGGTGCTGATGGTTGCGACGCTCGTCGCCTACTGGGGCGGGGTCCTCACGCTGCGGATCGCGGGCAAAGCGGCCAGGTTCTCGCTCGTCCCCCTCGGTTTCCGCCGCCCAAAGGACGGCGTGCTCGTCGGGACCCTCGTCGGTTTCGCCGTCGGGATCGCGGCGATCTTCGCGGGCGCCGTGGTCAACCTCCTCTCCATGGTGGTCCTCAGGAGCCTCGGATACCCGGTAGAGTCCGGGGTCCAGCAGCAGATCATCCCGCAGCTGGCGGGCTGGATCTCCGAGGCCCCGGCCCTGGCTATACCGGCCACCATCCTCGCCGTGGTGATTATCGGGCCGTTCGTCGAGGAGCTGCTGTTCCGCGGGGCGATCTTCAACGGCCTGTACCAGCTGGGCCGCTCTTTTTCGGCCCGCCGGGATAGGGCCGAAAACCTGGCCGCACCAGGCGAGGAGATACCAGACGAGGAGACAGCGGAGGGGGATGCCCCCGGCAAGTCAAAAAATGGCGATAAGAAGTCTAGAGAGATGATCCCGTTCATCGTCGCGGCGGTCCTCTCCTCGGCTTTCTTCGCCCTCCTGCACCTGGAGCCGGTGCTGCTCCCGGCGTTGCTGCTGCTGGCGGTAGCGCTGTGCTTCCTGTTCCGGTGGAGCGGGAGCCTCCTGCCGCCGTTCGTCGCCCACGCGACCTTCAACTCCTTCACCACCGTGCTCGTCATACTCAGCGGCCTCGGCCTGTTCGAGATACCGGTCTAGCCCTCCCCCACCGGCTGCTCCCCGACGTACCGGGTGCGGGGCCGGATCAGGCCTCCACCCGCGTACTGTTCGATGGCGTGCCCGACCCAACCTACCGTGCGTCCCAACGCGAACAGCCCCACGGCCGCCCCAGCCGGCAGCCCAACGACCCGGGCCAGGGCCGCGAGCCCCAGGTCTACCGTCGGACGCTCCCCGAGCAACCCCCAGGCCTCCCGAACGACGGCGTCACAGACCTCAACCGCCGGCTGTCCCGGATAGGCTTCCCGGACCAGCCGCAGTAACTCCGCGCCTCTCGGGTCCCCTTCCGGATACAGGGTGTGTCCAAATCCGGGGATGCTCTCCCCCCGCCTGAGACGTCCGGCCAGCACACCGCGCGCGTCGCCCGAGCCCTCGACCTCCCGGAGCAGCTTCTCCGTCAGCTCTATCTGCCCGCCGTGCTTTACGCCCTGCACCGCGGAGAGCCCCGCCAGCACCGCAGCGTAGGGTGTCGCCCCCGAAGACGCCACGCAGCGCACGGCAAAGGTGGAGACCGGCAGCTCGTGGTCGGCGCAGAGCACCAGCGCGGCGTCGAGCAGCCGTCCGGCCCGCGGCTCGCCGGGTACCCACCCCTTCTGCAGCATGGCCGCTACGCTCCCCGCCTCTTCTCCCGCCAGAAAGCCGGCCATGAACCGGAGCATGCGGCCTCCCGTCTTCGCCACTGCCTCCGGGCGCAGGTCGTAGGCCGCCGGGTCCCCGGCCGCCGCCAGCGGCAGGAACGCCTGCACAGCCTCGACCGGCGCCAGGCGGGTGGTGAAACGCCGCACCTCCTGCACGCTCTCCAGCAAGATCCCCACCCGCCCCTCGAACAACCCGGAAGCCGCATCGCTCCCCGTCCAGATCAAGGCCGCAACCTCCTCGATGCTCCGGCCGCGCGCCAGCCCCACCGCGTCCCGCCCCCGATAGTACAGTCGTCCGTTCTCTATCAGGGTAATGGCCGACTCCATCACCGGCGTCCCCCAGCTCAGAGCTCCCTCGGCCACATCCTCGGGGCTCCGCCGCCCCCGGCGTTCCTTCAAGGCCCGTACGTCCTCGGCGTGGTACCGCCGGTTGCGCCGGCTCCCGCCCGCGGCCTCCGAACGGACCAGCCCCCGGCTCACGTACGCGTACAGCGTTGGCAAGGTGACCCCCAACTCCTCCGCCGCCTGCCGGGCCGTCAGATACCGCATCCCTCGTCTACTCTCCAGAACCGCCCCTCTCCTGTGCCTTCGCCTATCCGAAACTTACCACAGGTTGATTAGTTGAATCAACATTGATTATACGTCAGCGGCAGTTTACGATGTTCAGTATCTCCCGGCGCGTAGACAGGAGGAGCGAGATGGGCGAAAGGTCAGCAAACACCTTTGTACCGGGGTTAGAGGGCGTAGTGGCGGCGGAGACCCGGCTCAGCAAGGTGGATGGTGCGAATGGGGAGTTGATCGTCGCGGGCTTCCCCGTCGAGGAGCTGGCGTCCAGAGCCACTTTCGAGGAGGTCGTCTACCTGCTGTGGCACGACACGTTGCCCGACCGGCGGCAGCTAGGGGAGTTCAAGAAAGAGCTGGCCGAACTGCGGCAGCCCCCGGCGGCCTGCCTGGACCTCCTGCGGGCAGCGGCGGCGGAGCGGGTTCCGGCGATGGAGGCGCTGCGGATGGCGGCGGGGGCCGCGACGCTGGACCTGGCGACCGACGACGATCACCGGGCCGCGCTCGCGCTGGTGGCCCGGATGCCGGTGATCGTGGGCGCCTACCAGCGGCTGTTGGAAGGCGAGGAGCCGGTGGAGCCGGAGTCCGGGATGGGCTACGCCGAGGGGTACATGTACGCGCTCACCGGGGAGGAACCGGCGGCAGAGAAAGCGCGGGCGCTGGAAACGTACCTCAACACGGTCGCGGACCACGGGATGAACGCCTCCACGTTCGCCGCCCGCGTCATCATCTCCACCCGCTCGGACGTGGTCTCGGCCGTGACGGGGGCTGTCGGCGCGCTCAAGGGGCCGCTGCACGGCGGCGCCCCCGGCCCCGCCCTCGACGTCGTCTTCGAGATCGGGGAGAAGGCTCGGGCCGAGCCGTACCTGCGGGAGAAGATCGAGGCTGGAGAACGCCTCATGGGCTTCGGCCACCGCGTCTACAAGGTCCGCGACCCCCGGGCCGACGTGCTAGCGGCCGCCGCTGAAAGGCTCTACAAAGAGGCCGGCGACACAGGCCTCTACGAGCTGGCGCTGCACGTGGAGCAGACCGCGATAAAGCTGCTGGAGGAGTACAAGCCGGGACGCAACCTGCAGACCAACGTCGAGTTCTACACCGCGCTGCTGCTGCACGGCATCGGCCTGCCGACGGAGCTATTCACCCCCACCTTCACCGTCGGCCGGACGGCGGGCTGGACCGCCCACTGCCTGGAGCAGCGGGACCTCGACCGCATCATCCGCCCCCAGTCGGCCTACACCGGCCCCGAGAACCGGCGCTGGGTACCGCTCGAAGAGCGATAGGGTAGAGCCACCGTTACGCACAGAAGTATAGGGTACCTTAGCAACCCCCCACAACCTCTGGTCTTCAGTACGTTACCTGAGCGTAGCCCTCGGAGGAAGTATCCTGGGAGACCAGTTCCCCGTTCTCATAAACCGCTATGCTTATATTTCCGCTCATCATCTCTTCGCTCATGGCAGACACAGAGAGACCGGAATCGGCGGCTACTTCGAACTCGTAGGTCTCGGTTCCGGTGATTTCCTCGACAATACCAACGTCGAAGTTGTCGTCGTAGATACTCACGTCCGTGGGAACATCGGAGGAGATCTCGACGGTCACCTGCTTGACGTTCGCGTCGTCCGGCTGCTGGACACTGGGGGTCTGATCTGCTCCTCCGCCGGTGAAGGTACTGACCTGCTCTTCGCGCATCACCACGCGCCAGGACCCGTCTTCAAGGACCATCTGCTGCGCCCGCTGATACTGCTGGTCTCCGTCTGTGCCAGAGGACACGAACAGGTCAGTCATTAGAGATATGCTCAGAAGTTGTGGATCGGAGATTCCTTGAGGAACGTGGTGTACCTTCCCTTCGAGCAATCGAATGGAAGAGCCGACGCGCCAACGTCGGCGGGAAGGAGACACCGATGCGCAGCATAC
>SIRX01000128.1 GCA_004563715.1 Actinomycetota bacterium
AAAGGGATTAAAACAGTTTGCATATCAGCAGAATGCTCCTAAGGTATCTTTCTATCCTCAAACAGAGTCGGCGACCCTGTGCCTTGATGTGGGCAAACGTAGTTTGTCCCTCGTCCGGAAGAGTAGAAACTCGTGTGACAAAACCGGGAAAGGAGCGAGCGGCGTGGCCGGACTGGAGAAAGAGGTAAAAGGGGCGGTAAAGAAAGCCGCGAAAGGCAAGACCGGCGGCAAGAAGAAAGGCGGTGGCAGCGGCGTCGGAAAAGCCAAAAGCACGGCGAAGAAGCTCCTGAAATAGGCACGAGAATCATACCCGGAAAGCGGAACACCTCCGGTTCCGCTTTCCGCACGCAAGCCCCCTGTTACGTGAAGGTCTCCGCGCTGACCCGCACCTCGCCCTCGGGGGCGAAATGCTCTGAGATGTATTTTTCACCTTCGTCGCAGAACAAAGTTACAATGTTCTCCAGTCCTGGGTAGGACTCGCGCACCTTCTTGGCTGCTATGAGGTTCGCTCCGCTGCTCGGGCCGACGAAGAGCCCGTACTCCCGGGCGAGGCGGCGCATCTCGTCTACGGCCTCGTTAGAGGAGACCGTAAGGGCCTCGTCCACGAGTTGTCCGTGCCGGGAAAAGATGCCGGGCACGAAGCCGTCGGAGATGCCCTCGATCAGGTGCTCCCCCACCTCGCCGCACAAGATGGTCGCCGACTCGTCGGGTTCCATGGCGAAGAGCTTGACCTCCGGGTTCACCTCCCGGAAAGCCTGACCGACCCCGATCAGGGTCCCCCCGGTTCCCACGCCCATCACCAGGGCGTCGGGCACCACACCCTCGGGTAGCTGGGAGAGGATCTCCGGTCCCAGCCACACCCGGTTCTCCTCCACGTTCCACTCGTTCTCGAACTGGGCCGGGCAGAAGTAGCCGGGCTCCCGTCCCAGCTCCTTCGCCTTCGCCAGAGCCTCGTTTACGTGGAAGTGCCCAACCTCCATAACTTCGGCCCCGAAAGCGCGGCTTATCGCCACCCGCTCGCCGCTCATCCCCTCGGGCATCACGACCAGCATCCGGTAGCCCTTTACGGCGGCGACCATCGAGAGGGCGTTGCCGGTGTTGCCGCTCGTGGCCTCCACTATGGTGTCGCCGTGCCGGAGGAGACCTTCGTCCTCGGCGCGCTCTACCATGTACTTGGCGATGCGCGCTTTTATAGAGCCGGAGGGGTTCAGGTACTCCAGCTTGCAGTAGATGCCCTCGATCTCCAGGAGCGGCGTGTCTCCTATGGCGTCGAGGATGCTGTTGGATAGTCCGGTTGTCATGGCGTACCTCCTGCTACTCCGGCGTTACGTAGGCCCCCGAGAGGCCGCCGTCCACGAGGAAGTTCGAGGCCGTTATGTACGACGACTCGTCGGAGGCCAGAAAGAGGGCGGCGTTGGCGATCTCCGTCGCCTCCGCGAACCGGCCCATCGGCAGGTGGACGAGCCGTCTTTCGGCCTTCTCGGGGTCTTTGGCGAACAGCTCCTGCAGGAGCGGCGTGTTGACGGGGCCGGGCGACAGGGCGTTGACCCGGATGCCGTCGCGGGCGAACTGCACCCCGAGCTCGCGGCTCATGGCGAGCACGCCGCCCTTGGAGGCGGTGTAGGAGACCTGCGAGGTCGCCGCGCCCATCGTGGCGACAAAGGAGGCCGTGTTGATGACCGACCCGCCGCCCCGCTCCAGCAGGTACGGGATACCGTACTTGCAGCACAGATAGACCGACGTGAGGTTCACGTCCTGCACCCGCCGCCAGGCGTCGAGCCCCGTTTCGAGGATGGAGTCGTCGTCCGGCGGCGAGATGCCGGCGTTGTTGAAGAGTACGTCTATGCCGCCGAAGCGCTCCGCTGTCTCCCGGTACAACGCCTGCACGCTCTCGGGGTCGGTAACGTCCACGTGGACGTAGTAACCGCCTACCTCCCCCGCGGCCTTCTTGCCCTCTTCAGCGGCGAGGTCCGCGACGCAGACGCTCGCCCCCTCATCGGCAAAGCGGCGGGCGCTCTCCCGGCCGATGCCGCTCGCCGCGCCCGTGATCACCGCGACCTTGCCTTCGAGTCTCCCCGGCATCTCTAGCCCTCCTCCGTCGCGACGTAGACGCTCTTCAGCTCCGTGTAGTAGTCGAGGGCGTGCGGCCCCAACTCCCGCCCGACGCCCGACTGCTTGAATCCTCCGAACGGCGTCGCCACCCGGACGGAGGTGTTGGAGTTCACCGAGAGGACGCCGGTCTCTATCCGGCGGGCTACGCGCAGGGCGCGGGCGGCGTTCTCCGTCCAGATCGAGCCGGAGAGACCGTAGACGGTGTCGTTTGCGAGCCGGATAGCGTCCGCCTCGTCCTCGAAGGGGATCACGACGGCGACGGGGCCGAAGATCTCCTCCGTAGCCACCCGGTCGTCGTGCGACACGGGGGCCAGAACCGTCGGCGGGAACCAGTAGCCCTTGCCGTCCGGCACAGAACCCCGGATCGCCACCGGCGCGTCCTCCGGGACGTAGGAGGCGACCTTCTCGCGGTGCCCGGCGCTTACGAGAGGCCCCATCTGCGTATCTTTGTCCAGCGGGTTCCCGACCCGGAAGCCCTTTACCGCGGGCTCCATTAGCGAGAGGAACTCGTCGAAGACGCTCCTCTCCACCAGGATGCGCGAGCGGGCGCAGCAGTCCTGGCCGGCGTTGTCGAAGACGCCGTCGGGGGCGGAGGCGGCGGCCCTCTCCAGGTCGGCGTCGGCGAAGACCACGTTCGCCGACTTGCCGCCCAGCTCCAGCGTCACCCGCTTTATGGTGCCGGCGGCGCCGGCCATGATCCCCTTTCCTACCTCCGTAGAGCCGGTGAAGGCGACCTTCGCCACGTCGGGGTGCTCGGTGAGGCGCCGGCCGACGGCGCTCCCCGGTCCCACGACCACGTTCACCACGCCCTCGGGGATGCCGGCCTCAAGCGCGATGCGCCCGAACTCCATCGCGGTAAGGGGCGTTAGCTCGGCGGGCTTGAGGACGACGGTGTTGCCGGCGACGAGCGCCGGGGCCAGCTTCCAGCTCGCGATGGTGAGCGGGAAGTTCCACGGCACGATGAGCGCCACCACCCCCAGAGCCTCCCGGAAGGTCATGTTCACGCCACCGGTGACCGGGATCGTGTCGCCCAGCAGCCGCTCGGGCGCCCCGGCGTAGTAGCGGAACGTGTCCACCACCATGCCCATCTCGCCCCGGGCGGCGGAGATCGGCTTGCCGACGTTCTGCGACTCGAGCTGCGCCAGGTGCTCCTTCTCCGACTCCAGCGCGTCCGCGAGCCGGTGCAGCAGGCGCGAGCGGTCGGCGGGCTCGACGGCGCGCCACTTCGGAAAGGCGGCCTTCGCGAGGGCGACCGCCGCGTCCGCGTCTTCGGCGGTCGCGGGCTCCAGGCGCTCCAGCACGCCCTCGGTGGCGGGGTTGATCACTTCGAGCATCTAGCTCATCACCTCCGAAACTAGCGTTTTGATGATGCGGCTCTTCTCGTCCTCCTCCGGGTGCCAGAGGACACCCAGAACGAACGGGTGGGCCGGGTCTTCTATGGCCTCTATGGTCTGGTCGTCCGTCGCCCGGCCCGTGACCGCCAAGCCCTCGCCCACCTCCTTTATACCCTGATGGTGGTGGGACTTGACGGAGGCGACCTCCGAGCCGGCGGTCCGGGCGGCCAGCGAACCCGGCACGAGGCGCACCTCGTGGTCCGCGAAGGTGCCGAGGACGGGCCGATGTCCCTCGTGTCTCACAACGTCGGGGAGGTGCTGTTCGACGGTGCCGCCGTAGGCGACGTTCAACACCTGCATGCCTCGGCAGATCCCCAACGTGGGAACCCCGCGCCCCACGGCGGCCCTTACCAGCGCCAGCTCGAAGGCGTCGCGCTCCTCCTGGACCGGCCCGGTCTCCGGGTGCGGCTCGTGGCCGTACAGGTTGGGGTCCAGGTCGCCGGCCCCCCCGGTGAGGATAACGGCGTCCACCAACGAAAGGACCTCTGTTGGGTCGGCGGTGTCTGCCTCATCCGGGACCAGGAGCACGGGGCGTCCGCCAGCGCGCTGCACGGCGCGGGCGTAGGCCACCGGGCTCATGAGGGCCGGCACCTCCTTCCAGGAGCCGTAGCTGACCGTCTCGGTGGCCGCCGTGATGCCGACCGTCGGCCTCACAGGCGCTCGAAGTTTCGGTACCGCTCCCAGTCGGTGACGGCGGCTTCCAGGGCCTCTATCTCGACCTGGGCCATGTTCGTGTAGTGGTCCACGACCTCGTCCCCGAACGCCTCGCGGGCCACCGCGCTGTTCGCGAACAGGTCGCGGGCCTCGTACATGTTGGAGGGGAGCTGGGGCTTATCCATCTCGTAGGCGTTGCCCCTCACCGCGTCTTCCAGAGGCAGCTCGTTATCCAGGCCGTGGATGCCGGCGGCGATCATGGCGGCCAGCGCCAGATACGGGTTTACGTCCCCGCCCGGCGCCCGGTTCTCGATCCGCAACGACTTCCCGTGGCCGATGACGCGCAGGGAGCAGGTGCGGTTGTCCGGGCCCCAGGCCACCGCCGTCGGGGCGAAGCTCCCCTTCGCGTAGCGCTTGTAGGAGTTTATGTTCGGCGCGAAAAAGAGCGTCATGTCCCGCATGACGGCGAGCTGGCCGGCCAGAAAGCGCTCGAAGGTCTCCGAATGACCGTGGCCGTCGGCGAAGACGGGCTCCCCCTCCCGGCTCTGGAGGCTCAGGTGTACGTGGCAGGAGTTGCCCTCCAGCTCGTTGAACTTGGGCATGAAAGTGAGGGCGTAGCCCATCTGGCTGGCGATCTCCTTCGCCCCGTTCTTGTAGACGGAGTGGCCGTCGGCGGCGGCCAGCGCCTCGTCGAAGCGGACGTTGATCTCGTGCTGCCCGTAGTTGCACTCGCCCTTGGCGTCCTCCACGACGAGCCCCGCCCCGGACATGCTGTTGCGGATGCGCCGCAGCAGGGGTTCGATGCGGGCGGTCCCCATCAGCGAGTAGTCCACGTTGTAGTAGTTGGCGGGCTCCAGGTCCCGGTACCCCTTGCGCCACGCCTCCTCGTAGGTGTCGCGGAAGACCATGAACTCCAGCTCCGTGCCCGCGAACGCAGCGAGGCCGCGCTCGGCCAGCCGCTCCAGCTGGCGCTTGAGCACCTGGCGGGGCGAGGCCACGACCGGCGAGCCGTCTTCCCACACCAGGTCGCAGGTGACGAGCGCCGTCCCCTCCAGCCAGGGCGTCAGGCGCAGGGTGTCCAGGTCCGGCTTGAAGACGAAATCCCCGTAGCCGGTCGCCCACGAGGACATCGCGTAGCCCTCGACGGTGTTCATATCCACGTCCACGGCGAGCAGGTAGTTGCAGCCCTCGGCGTTCTCCTGGACGACCTCCTCCAGGAAGTGGTCGGCGGTCAGGCGCTTGCCCTGCAGGCGGCCCTGCATGTCGGTCATCGCCAGCAGGACGGTGTCTATCCTCCCGGCCTCCGCCTCGGCCCGGAGCATGTCCAGGTCGAGGTGCCCCCTCGCTCTCGCGGTCTCCATACTATGTGCTCCCTTCCCCTGGCCTCCGGCCAGCTCGGACTCGGCCTGCTCTATCAACCCGGACGTGACGATCGTGGAGGCCGGAGTAGGCTACAAACAGCAAGTATACGCCGGGCGCGATGAGCGCCGCCCGCAGGTCCGCGATAAGCCCACTCAAACCACCATACACCCGCCATCCACTATCCCTGCACAAACCGGGCCATCCAGGGTATAGGGTGTATAGGGCCACTGTGCCGTCCTCGAGTTCCTCGGGTTCGTAACCGCTCCCCGCCCCCACAGGCCGTTAGTTACAATCGGGCAGCGTACCAGACACTAATTTGTTATTCAACAGAACAAATATGTATAGCGGAGGTCGTGCGGTACGGGCGCTGCTCTCGGGCCCGGTCCGGAGCGGGGTTGGTACAATCCGGGTTATGGAAGAAGCCTTTACGGGAACGAGGCCGGAAGAGTTCGGGCGGCTCGGCAAAGACCTGCTCTACGTACAGGTAGAGCGGAGCATGGAGGACCTGCTCGTCCGGGGCCGGTACAAAGCGGGAGACCGTATCCCGCCGGAGGCCGAGCTGGTCGAGAGCCTGGGGGTATCCCGGGCGACCGTGCGGGCTGGTCTGGCAAGGTTAGTCGAGCGGGGGTTGCTGGACCGGCGGCAGGGAAGCGGAACTTTTCTGGTCCGGCCGCCGGAGGGCGTGCGCCTGCGCAACGGCCTGGAGCGGCTGGAGACCTACACCGTACACGCCGAGCGGTTGGGGTTGGCGCTCGACAGCGACGAGTTGCGGGTGGAGGCGGTGGCCGCGGGTCCGGGAGAGGCCGCCGCGCTCGAAATACCGCCGGGGACCTCGCTGGCGAAGGTTAGCCGCGTGCTGCTCGTAAACGGGATACGGGCCGCGTGGATGGTGGACGTGGTCCCCGAGGACGTAATAACGGTGGGGAGGGTCCGGGCCCGGTTCCGGCCGGACGCCATGCTGCTGGACCTGCTGGTCTCCGAGAAAGTGCCTATCGGCTTCAGCAAGCTCTGCATCGACGCCGAGTTGATCGGCCCGGACGACGAGGTCGGGGAGGCGTTGGGCCTCGGGTCCCCGACCGCGGCGCTTTCCCTGGTAGAGACCATGTACCTCACCGGAGGCCGGCCCGTACAGTGGTCGCACAATACCTTCCTGCCGGGAAACCTGGACCTGCACGTCGTGCGGGAGCTCTTCGAGGTGCGCAACCTCTCCTGACGTCTACCGGACGAACGAAAGGAGACCTTCTTGCCCGAGATCAGCTGGAACGACTTCGAGAAGGTGGACATCCGGGTGGGCCGGATCGCCGGGGCCGAGCCATTCCCCGAAGCTCGCAAGCCGGCTATAAAGCTCGCGGTGGACTTCGGGGAGGAGCTCGGGATGAAGAAGACCAGCGCCCAGGTCACGGCCCACTACAGCCTCGACGACCTGGTTGGCCGGCAGGTCGTCGCGGTCGTCAACTTCCCGCCCAAGCGCATCGCGGGCTTCAAGAGCGAGGTCCTCGTGCTGGGAGTGCCAGACGAGGACGGCGAGGTGGTGCTGCTGTCCCCGGACCAGGAAGTCCCGCCCGGCGGCCGGATGTTCTGAGACAGGTTCGGGCCGGCGCACCGCGCGCCCCCGGATAGCGAGGCTGGTGCCGGGTCGCGGGCAGAGAGGAGGTCTTCCGCATCCCCAGGCTCGGGGCAGGCTTCGGTAAACTGTTTTCGGCCAGCGCCGTCTCCAACCTCGGCGACGGCGTCCTTATGGCCGCTGGGCCTCTTCTCGCCTACTCTCTAACCGGAGACCCTCTGCTGGTCGCCCTCGTCGTCTTTTTCCAGACCGTCCCGTGGTTTTTGTTCTCCCTGGTGAGCGGCGCGCTGGTGGACCGTCTGGACCGCCGGAGAGTCATGGGTATAGCCAACTACGCCCGGGCGGCGGCCCTGGGGGTTCTGAGCCTCGCGATGCTCCTGGACCTCGCTTTTCTGCCGCTCTTGTATGCCGTCTTTTTCGTCGTGGGCCTTTCGGAGACCTTCTTCGACAACGCTTCCCAGACCATCCTGCCAGCCGTCGTGTCGAGGGAGAACCTGGAAAAGGCCAACGGTCGCCTGGAGGGGGCGAGGATCGTCGCCAACGATCTAGCCGGCCCCCCTCTGGGCAGCGCGCTCTTCGCCCTGGCGGTCGCCGCCCCCTTTTTATTGAACGCTGGCGCTTTCGCCGCTTCGGCGGCCCTGGTGTTGGCCCTGCGAGGCTCTTTCCGCGCCGCGGACCGGGAGGGCTCCCCGACATCTCCTGCGGCTATCCTCGCGGCCGTTCGCGAGGGCCTCGCCTGGCTCGGGCGCCACCGGCTCTTCGGTCCCCTGGCCCTGATCTCCACCCTGGTCGGGGCCGTCGACGCGGGCGTGTTCGCCGTTTTCGTCGTCTACGTGCGCGACACCCTGGGGCTCGGGAGCTTCGCCTACGGGGCGCTGCTCGCCGCGGGCGCCGCGGGCGGCATAGCCGGCGCCCTCGGCGCCGGGCGCGTCGTGCGCGGCGCGGGAACGGGTGCGGCCATCTTCATCTCGCTCGCGTTGGGTGCCGCCTCGTACGCCGGCATTGCGCTGACCGGGAGCGCCATCGTGGTAGGAATCATGCTGGTCGTGAACGGCTTCCACCTCGTGCTGTGGAACGTCACCACCCTTTCCCTGCGCCAGGGCTCCATACCCGAGACCCTGCTCGGGAGGGTGAACAGCGCCTACCGCTTCGCGACCATGACCGGCGCCACGGCCGGGCCGATACTGGCCGGGCTCCTGGCGCGCGAGATCGGGCTCGGGGGCGTTTTCTGGCTGGCAGCGGCACTGCTCGCTGCGTGCTCGGCGGCTTCCCTACTCTTCGCCGGCAACCGGAGGATCGCCGGTTACCGGAACAGCTGAGTAGCGCGGAACCCCACGCCGGTCCGCTCCGGGCGTCAGGACAAACCACGGAGTTCAGGCGCGGTCGAAGACGATATCCTGGGCCCCCTCCCAGAGCGTCAGTTCCCCGAGCGGCCGCAGGTTTTCGTGGCCCCGGGTTATCGTCAGGAAGTGGTTGCCCGCGAGCGTGCCCAGCTTGCTCCTGAAGTGCGTGCCGTAGTAGGGGAAGAGGATCTCCGTCTCCGAGTAACCCCCGGGGTAGAACAGGATTTCACCGGCCTGCGGGTAGCTGGTGGCCTCCTCGAAACCCACCCCGAGGTCGTAGTTTCCGAGCGGGACCCAGCACGCCTCGCCGCTCCACCGGACGTGGATGATCTTCTGCTGGTACGGCAGCAGCTTCTCGAACGCCTCGCAAGTCTCGGGAGATTTCCCCCTCTCCCAGCGAGCTAGAAACTCGAACGGCCCGGCCGCTATCTTCACGTCGCCCACCGGTCTGCCCTCCTTGCGTGAGGTTGTCTTTGAAGGGGCATGCCGTCCTTTATGCCCGGTCCCGCGCCAGTAGCTCCAGAAAGCGTGCCGTGACCGCTATCGCCACCTCGACGTCCTCCTCCGCGACGGCCTCGGCCGGATGGTGGCTTATACCCCTCTCGCACCGGACGAACAGCAGGGCCGCCGGACAGCGGGCGGCCATCAGGGCCGCGTCGTGCCCGGCACCGCTGGGCAGCCGGTGTACGGCTGGCACGACTTCCTCCACGGCCCGTCCGAGCAGACCGCTTAGCTGCGGGTCCATCCGCGCGGCCGGGATCTCTTGGTGTGCTTTCCAGACCGGTTCGCAGCCGCGGACGGCAGCTATCTTCCGGGTCTGGTCTTCGAGGTGGTCGCGCAAGCGTCCACGCACCTCATCCTCCGGGTGGCGCAGGTCGAGGCTCACGAAAGCCTCCCCGGGGATGACGTTGCCAGCCCCGGGCTGCGCCGAGATCTCGCCTACTGTACCCACCGCTCCCGGCCGCGACCTGGCGGCCTTCTCCACCTCCAACACCAGCTCTGCCGCGGCGCACAGAGCGTCTTTCCTCATCTTCATCGGCACGGTCCCGGCGTGCCCGGCGTGCCCGGCAAAGCCCGCCCGGACGCGGCTCTGGCCGTTGATCGAGGTCACGACGCCCACCTGCAGGCCCAGATCCTCCAGCACCGGCCCCTGCTCTATGTGGACCTCGCAGTAGCCGAGAAAGTCGCTGGCTTCCCGGGCACCACGAGCGAGAGCCTCCGGGTCCCCCCCGAAATTCAGTACGGCGTCCCGGAGGCTCTCGCCATCACCGTCTTCGAGGTCCAGTAGCCGCCCGTCGAAGAGCCCGGCGTACACCGAGCTACCCAGAAAGGCCGTGCCGAACCTGAGCCCCTCCTCGTCCGCGAAGCCGACGACCTCCACGGAGAAGGGAAGCCTCTCGCCCCGGACATGAAGCCGCTGGACGCAGGCCACGGCGACCAGGACGCCAAGAACGCCGTCGTACTTGCCGGCGGCGCGCACGGTGTCGAGGTGGGAGCCGAGGACGAAGGTCCCCCCGCCCGCGCCCTCGTAGCGGCCGATGAGGTTCCCTACGGCGTCCTGCCGGACGTTCATGCCAGCTTCGCGCATCCAGCGGGCAACGGCCTCGTTGGCCTCGCCCATCGCCCGGGAGCCGTAAGGCCTCGTCAGCACATGAGGCTCCTCGCTGAGCTTCGACAGCAGCTCACACCGCTCCATAACGGAGCCAGCCAAGCCCACTTAGCTCCCCCGGTAGGTGCTGTAGGACCAGGGCGAGGCGAGCATCGGTACGTGATAGTGGGACCCGGGGTCGGCGACGCCGAACCGTACCGGCACCAGGTCCAGAAAAGGCGGGTCGGGAACTCCTGGTTCCCCGACGAAGTACGGCCCGAGGTGGAACACGAGCTCGTAGACCCCGGTTTCGAGCTCTCCCCGAGGAAGCAACGGCTCGTCCGTGCGGCCGTCGGGGTTGGTGACGACGGCCTTCAGCAGGCGCCGCTCCCCACCCTCGACGCGAAACAGCTCCACCTCCATACCGGACGCGGGCGTGCCGTGGGCGGTGTCCAGGACGTGGGTGGTCAGGAAGCCGCTCACGCTTCGCGCCCCGCGCGGCGCTCCACCCAGCCCTCGATCTGGCCGTAGGGTTCCCGGGTGGCGTGGAAGATCTCGCCCCCGTTCTCGATCCCGAACCGCTCCAGGTCGTAGGGGACGTGGTGCACGTTGGGGAGGGAGTACCAGATCCGCTCCACCTCCGGGAAACGCTCCAGCACGGCCCGGCCGGTGCGGTAGAGCGTGTTCTGCACCGAGGGGCTGTAGTGGTCGGTGAAGGTCCGCAGGGTCTGGTCCAGCACCCCGTTCCACAACCGGTCGAAGTCCGCCCGGCGCGTGTTGTACTCCCACTTCGCGGTTACGACGGTCGCCAGGATACGGTCGTCCGTGTCCGGCAGGGTCGTAAAGCGCTCGCGCAGAAAGCCTTCCCATCCCGACCGCGTAGTCTTCAGGACGTAGACCTCCCCGATACCGGCCCCGACCTTCCGCACACCCGACTCGTCGCCCCACACCTCCGCCGCGCGCTCGCCGCGCTGGCGAACGAACGAGTGGTCGTGGGGCTGGCCGTCAACCTCGATCCGCTTCCAGAGGTACTGCGTGATCTCCACCCGGCAGCCCGTCACCGTCGGTCCGGCCTCCAGGAAGTGATCCACGAGCGCGAGGCCGTACTCCTCGATGCTGCCGACCAGGTGGTCCTTCGCCAGCGCGTAGCACGCGTTCCTCATCGTGTCCGTCGCCAGCAACCGGGAGTTGTCGCCTTCTACGTGGGCCGCCTTGAAGTCGCCTTCGAGGACGACGCGGACATTCAGGTCCCAGATATCGTGCGATTCCGAACCGCGCCGCACCTTGAAGACCCGAACCCCGGACTTGCCGTAGTTGTTCTGCCCGAGGACTATCCGGCTCTTATACTTCTCCTCCACGCTGCCATCTTCCTGTATCTCCGCCTCTGGTTCCACCTGGTCGTAGAGGCGTATCTGGGAGATCCGGTCTATCTCCCGGAGCGCGGTCTCTATCTCCTCGTCTCGCGGGTTCTCGAGCCGGGCCTCGGCCTGCGAGATGATCGACCCCTTCGTGTGGTCCCGGACGGCGACGATCATGGGAAAGCCGAACTTCTCGCGGTACGCGCGGTTTATCCGGGTGAAAGCCTCGTACTCTTCGGGGGTAAGCCGGTCCAGCCCGGCCGAGGACTGCTCGCGGGCGGACTCCCCGGTCAGAGCGCCCGCCACCGCCGCTTTTCCGGCGAGGTCGGGGTGGGCTTTTATAAGGGCCATCCGGCGCCCGGGCGAAGCCTCTTGTACGGCCCGCGCGAACGCTGCGTGCATCCCGGCGAGGCTCCCGAAGGGCCGCTGTTCCCAGGCCGCTTCGGCCACCCAGGGAGAATGCTCGTAGAGCCCGCCGAACCGTTCTACAAACCCCTCCCGGTCCAGCTCGTTGACTTTTTTCAACGCGATCTTGCGCCCCATAACCCCCGCTCACGGGCCGAACCTGTCGGCCTCTCCCTCGGTCTCCACCCTCACCTCCACGGTATGGGCCCCGGCGTCGAGCGCAGCCTCCACAATCTCCATCGCGGCCTCCAGCACCTCCCGGCGGTCTCCCGCGAGCAAGATGGTCTCCGGCCCCGCCTCGCGCGCCAGCCCCGTCCCGCCCGCCACCCGCCTCGCCGCTTCGACCTGCTCCTCCGACGGCTCCCCAGCCCGGCCGGTGGCGACGACCCTCAGCTCGGCGGTGAGCTCGGCCCGATGGTAACCGGGCACTACGTCTCCCTCCGCCCGTCCAGCCGGCCGACCTCCGCGTACCCGGCGCCGCCGGGGGTAGGTTCATCCGGTAACGGTGGTCCGTCGGAGACGCCCGCGAGCTGCTCCGGGCGCACCGGTATCCGCGTCAGCTCCAGTCCCGTCGCGTCCCGCAGGGCGGCTACTATGGCGGGGGTGGAGGCTATTGTGGGGGGCTCGCCGACGCCTTTGAGGCCGTAGGGGGCCTCCGGGTCGGCCAGCTCCAGGACCTCCATCTTGACCGTTGGCATGTCGAGGATCGTGGGGATCAGGTAGTCGGTGAACGAGGCGTTCAGGACCTTGCCCTCTTTTACCTGGATCTCCTCCATCAGCGCGAGCCCGAGGCCCTGGGCGATGCCGCCCTCGATCTGGCCCTCCAGCGCCTGCGGGTTTATTATTTTTCCCACGTCCTGGGCCGTGGCGATCTCCACGACCCGCACGAGCCCGAGCTCCACATCCACCTCGACGACCGCCCGGTGCGCGGCGAAGGCGTACTGCAAGTGGACATCTCCCTGGCCGTTCTCGTCCAGTGGGTGCGTCTCCCGGTGATGGTATTCGCAGGTCTCCTCCAGCTCATCGCCGTCCAGCAGCTCCGCCAGCGGCACGACCGTCCGCCCGTCGCGGACGACGTTCCCGGCTTCGACGGAGAGCCCGTCCGGCGGCTCCCCGAGCTCCTCGCGCGCCCGCTCGAAGAGACGTTCGCGGACGCCTTCGCAGGCGAGCTTCACGGCGGCGCCGGTGACGTAGGACTGGCGCGAGGCGGAGGTGGACCCGGCGGAGCCCACCCGCGTGTCGGCGGGCAGGATGGAGACCTTCTCGACGCCGAGCTCGGTGCGCGCGATCTGGGCCTGGAGCATCAGGAGCCCCTGCCCCACCTCCGCCGCAGCCGTGTGCACCTCCACCAGCGGCTCGCCGTCCTCGACCGTGAGCCGGACCCGGGCCGTGGAGTAGTCGTCGAAGCCCGCCGAGAAACCGATGTTCTTGAATCCGACGGCGTACCCGACGCCGCGTTTCACCCCCTCGCCGTGGGTTACGTTGGAGACGCCGCCCGGCAGCCCGCGCAGGTCCCGGCCCATCACCTCTTGCTCCTCCGGCAGCGGCATGACCTTTACACGCTCCAGGATCTCGCGCACCGGCGCGGGCGGCGGGACCTCCTGGCCGAACGGGAACCGGTCGCCGGGTTTCAGCGCGTTCTTTATACGGAGGTCCAGAGGGTCCAGGCCGAGTTCATCAGCCAACTTGTCCATCTGGGCCTCGTGGGCGAAGCACGCCTGCACCGCCCCGAAGCCGCGCATCGCGCCGCACGGCGGGTTGTTGGTGTAGAGCATGTGGCTCTCGATCTCGGCGTTCGGCACCTCGTAAGGCCCGCACGCAAATGTCGCCGCGTTCAGGCACACGGCGTTGGAGCTCGAAGCGTACGCTCCGCCGTCGAAGACGAGCCGGGCTTTCACGTAGACCAGATTCCCGTCCCTCGTGGCGCCGTGCTCGTAGCGCAGCTTCGCCGGGTGGCGGTGGACGTGCCCGAAGAAAGATTCCTCCCGGTTGTAGGCCATCTTTACGGGCCGCTCCGTCTCCAGGGCTAGCATGCAGGCGTGGATCTGCATGCTGAGGTCCTCGCGCCCCCCGAACGCCCCGCCGACGCCGGAGAGGGTGAGCCGGACCTGATCCGGGTCCATCCCGAGGCTTTCGGCGACCTGGTCCTGGTCGATGTGCAGCCACTGGGTCGAGATGTACAGGTCGACCCCGCCGAGGCCGTCCGGCACCGCGAGCCCGGACTCCGGCCCCAGGAAGGCCTGGTCCTGCATCCCGACCTCGTACTCCCCGCGCACCACCACGTCGGCCTTCGCCGCTGCGCCCACCCCCTCGCCGTGCAGTATGCGGATGCGCCGGAGTACGTTGCCGGAG
This sequence comes from Actinomycetota bacterium, assembly GCA_004563715.1. GTDB lineage: Bacteria > Actinomycetota > Rubrobacteria > Rubrobacterales > Rubrobacteraceae > SIRX01. Next base: position 14,133 of record SIRX01000128.1, read on the forward strand.
AGGTGGAGCTTCGGGGCGTCCTCCTGCACCGCCTTCTCGGCGTCGGTGATCGGGTCTAGCACCCCGTACTCGACGTGGACCTTCTCCAGCGCCCGCCGGGCGGTCTCGGGGTGGTCGGCGGCGACGATTGCCACGGGCTCGCCCTGGTAGCGAACCTTCTCCCAGGCGAGCACGGGCTGGTCGGGGATCTCCATCCCGTAGACCTTGCGGCCCGGCACGTCCTCGTGCGTCAAAACAGCGTACACGCCCGGCAGGTCCTCGGCCTCCGAGGTGTCTATCTGCCGGATCTCCGCGTGCGGGTGCGGGCTGCGGAGCGTCGCGCCCCAGAGCATGCCGTCGAGGCGCATGTCCGAGGAGTACTCGAACTCGCCCGTCACCTTCGGGACGCCGTCGGGCCGGCGATCGCTCTCCCCCACCTTGCCGGGCGTCCAGGTCGTGGGTCCGGGGCCGACGCGGGTCGGGGTGGTCGGTGTCGTCTGACTCATCTCGGGGCGTCCTCTCCTCTCGCGGCCGCCCGGCGGACGGCGTCCAGGATCTTCTCGTACCCCGTGCAGCGGCAGAGGTTGCCGGCGAGCGCCTCCCGGACCTCCGCCTCCGAGGGCTCCGGGTTGCGCCGCAGCAGGTCGTGCGTCGCCACGACGAAACCCGGCGTGCAGAACCCGCACTGCACCGCCCCCGCCTCGACGAACGCCTCCTGCACCGGGTGCAGCCCGCTATCACCGGAGACCGCCTCCACCGTGACGACCTCGCTTCCCTCCGCCTGCCCGGCCAGGACCAGGCACGAGCAGACGAGAATCCCGTCCAGGTACACCGAGCAGGAGCCGCACTCGCCCTGCTCGCAGGCGTTCTTGGAGCCGGGCAGCCCGAGCCGCTCGCGCAGCACGTACAGGAGGCTCTCCCCCTCCCAGACGCCGTCCGTCTCCCGCTGCTCCCCGTTCACCGTCAGGTTCAGGCGCATCTAGATCCCTCCCCGGTACTCGTTCCAGGCCCACCCGAGCGTCCGCCGCGCCAGCACCCCGACCGCGTGCGTCCGGTAGGCCGCCGTCCCCCGCACGTCGCTGATCGGCCTCGCCGCCTCCGACACCAGCTCCCCGAACCGCCCGAGCGCCGCCTCTGCCAGCTCACCGCGCGACTCCCACAGCCCCTCCTCTTCGATGACGCCCCGGATAAAGTCTTCTGCCTCGCAGGCCCGGATGGGCGTGGGACCGGCGGAGCCGATGCAGGCGCATACTTCCTTGCGCTCCGGGTGGACGGCGAGGCCGAGGGAGCAGACGGCGATCACCATCGCGTTGCGGGGCCCGATCTTGGCGTACTGCTGCGGCCCGCCGGCCTCCGGAACGAGGAACGCGGAGATCAACTCTTCGGGGTTCGTGGCGGTCCTCTTCGGAGCCTTTACGAACTCCGCGACCGGCACGCGGCGCGTACCCTCGACGGAGGCGAGCTCTACCTCGGCGTCGGAGACGTAGAGCGGCGGCAGGGCGTCGCCGGCGGGCGAGGCGGTGCCCAGGTTCCCCCCGACGGTGCCCCGGTTGCGGATCTGGGGCGAGCCAACCGTCCGCGAGGCCATCGCCAGGCCCGGCAACCTGTCTCCCAGCTCCCGGATGACCCGCGTGTACGTGATCCCCGCCCCGACCCGCAGGCGGCCGTTCTCCGTCCCCCACTCCCGCAGCTCTGGCACGCGCGTCAGGTCCATGACGGCCTCCGGACGAACGCGGGCGAAGTTCAACTCCACCATCACGTCGGTGCCGCCGCAGATAGGCCGGGCCTCGGGGCGAGCGGCTTTCGCCTCCAGGGCCTCCTGCCAGGTCGCGGGTTGCAGGAAGTCTATGTATCCCCCCTCTCGCGGGTTGTGGCGCCTAACCGACCACGATGTTTACCAGGCGTCCGGGGACGTAGATGCTCTTGCGGATCTCCTTGCCCTCTACGTGCGGCCGGACCTTGACGCTGGAGAGCGCCAGCTCTTTGGCCGTCTCCTCCGCCACGTCCGCCGGGGCCTGGATGCGGTCGCGCAGCTTGCCGTTGACCTGGACTACGAGCGTTATCTCTTCGGTCTTTATGAGGCTCTCGTCGTAGCCGGGCCACGCCTGCTCGTGAACGGAATAGGGCTCCCCGAGCCCGGCCCACATCTCCTCGGCGTGGTGCGGGGCGAACGGCGCGAGGACGAGCGCGAACCTCCGCAGCGCCGCCTCCCACTTCGCCTCGTCTATCCGGCCTTTTATACCGAGCAGGTAGTTCGTCTGCTCCATGAGGGCTGCGACGGAGGTGTTGAAGCGGAAAGCTTCGAGGTCCTCGGTGACCTTCTTGACCAGCTGTTCTGTTCGCCGGTCGAGCTCGGCGGGGTCGGCCTCCGCGCCCGTGGCCTCGCCCTCGGATACGAGCGAGAGCGCGCGCCGCAGCCAGCGCGAGACGCCCTCGATGCCGCGTCCGTCCCACGGCCCGCCCTGGTTCCACGGCCCGATAAACATCAGGAAGCAGCGCAGGGCGTCCGAGCCGTAGCGGTCCACGAACTCCTGAGGGTTGATCACGTTCCCGCGGCTCTTGCTCATCTTTTCTCCGTCCGGCCCCAGGATGGTCCCCTGGTTGAAGAGCCGGAGCATGGGCTCGTCGAAGTCCACGAGCCCGAGGTCGCGCATGACCTTCGTCCAGAACCGGGTGTAGAGCAGGTGCATGACCGCGTGCTCGATGCCGCCGGTGTACTGGTCCACCGGGAGCCACTTCTTGCCGCGCTCGGGGTCGAACGGCCCCTCGTCGTAGTGGGGGCTCAGATACCGGTACTGGTACCAGGAGGAGTCCACGAAAGTGTCCATCGTGTCCGTCTCCCGCGTCGCCGGTCCCCCGCACCGCGGGCACTTGGTGTTGTAGAAGTCCGGGTCGAGCTTCAGGGGCGACTCGCCGGTGGGCATGAACTCCGCGTCCTCGGGGAGCAGGACCGGCAGGTCCTCCTCAGGGACGGGGACGGCGCCGCACGCATCGCAGTAGACGATGGGGATCGGGGTCCCCCAGTACCGCTGGCGGGAAATGAGCCAGTCGTGGAGGCGGTAGGTCACCGCCCGCCGGCCCTCGCCGTGCTCTCCGAGCCAGGAGGTCATGCGCTCCTTCGCCTCCTCGACCTCGAGGCCGTTCAGGAAGCCGCTGTTTATGGCCGGCCCCTCCCCGGTGTACGCTTTTCCGTCGAAGTCCTCCGGCGGCTCGACGGTGCGGACTATGGGCAGGCCGTACTTCTCGGCGAACTCCCAGTCGCGCTCGTCCTGGCCGGGGACCGCCATGATCGCGCCGGTCCCGTAGCCCATGAGCACGTAGTCGGCGATGTAGACCGGGATCTGCTCTTTGTTCGCCGGGTTTACCGCGTAGGCTCCGGTGAAGACGCCGGTCTTCTCGCGGGTCACGTCGGTCCGGTCGATCTCCGTCATCCGGCCGGCCTTCTCGACGTAGGAGCGCACCTCTTCTTCCTGCTCGGGGGTGGTGATCTCCTCGACCGCCGGGTGCTCGGGGGACATGACGAAGAAGGTGGCCCCGAAGAGCGTGTCGGGACGGGTGGTGAAGACGGTCACGGGCCCGTAGCCCTGAATATCGAAGTCTATCTCGGCGCCCTCGGAGCGCCCGATCCAGTTCCGTTGCAGAGTCTCGACCCGCTCGGGCCAGTCTATCCTGGAGAAGTCCAGCAGCTCCTCGGCGTAGTCGGTGATCCTGAACAGCCACTGCGCCAGGTTCCTTTTTATTACCGGTGTCCCGCACCGCTCACACCGGCGGTCCGGCCCCACGACCTGCTCCCGCGCCAGGGTAGTGTTGCACGAGGGACACCAGTCCACCGGCGCCTCGTCCCGGTAGGCTAGCCCCTTCTCGAAGAACTTGAGGAAGAACCACTGGTTCCACCGGTAGTACTCCGGGTCGCAGGTGACGACCTCGGCGTCGAAGTCGAACATGGTCCCCATCTGGCGGAGCTGGCCGCGCATGTTCTCGATGTTGGACATGGTCCACTTGTACGGGTGGACGCCGCGGTTTATGGCGGCGTTCTCCGCCGGCAGCCCGAAGGCGTCGAAGCCTATGGGGAAGAACACCCGGTAGCCGTTCATCCGCATGAAACGCGCCCGCGTGTCCGAGGGCGTCATGGGGTACCAGTGCCCCACGTGCAGGTCGCCGCTCGGGTACGGGAGCATCGTGAGCGCGTAGTGCTTGGGCTTGCCCGGGTCCTCGTCGGTCTCGTAGAGGCCGCTCTCGGACCACCGCTCTTGCCAGCGGCGTTCCATGGCCGCCGGTCTGTACTCTCGTTTTACGGACGTTTCACTCACTGGGACCCCCTGTGCGGACTCTGGTAACCGGGGTTTGAAGTAGCTCGAAAAGGCGCGCGGCGGCTATAGCCCTATAGTCGGGGACCGGTCCAATCTATGTATCCCCGGGTGCTCACGGACCTAAATATAGCATCCGGCCGGCTTCCGAAAAAGAGACCGGAACGTATGACCTCCCGATGACCCCGGGGGTTCCCGTGAGGTTGTCTCGATCTGCCCCGGTTACCCGCCCAGGCCGGGCGGGTCGGCGTAGACGAAGTGCTGGAAAGCCCCGCGGCGGGTTTCGTCGTCGGGGACATCGCTGGGGTCGAACTCCGGCGCCCCTTCGATCCGCCGCCGGCTCTGCTCGACCTTGATCTCTGCCTCGTCGGCGCTGGTCACCGCGTGTACCGGCACGAGAACGCCCCGCGCTTCCCCGGAGACGTGAAGCAGGTGCACCGTCCCCGCCTGCTCCCAGACGTAGATTTCCTCTACCTTGCCCACCTCGTCGCCGTGGCTATCCAGGACCACGCTCCCCCCGGCCTCCCGCCAGTGCTCCTCGACCTCCCCGTCAAAGTCCGGGTAACCTGACGACATAGAAGGTTATGCCCTTGTATTAGCCGGCATCCTTGTCGCGCTCATGCGCTCACAACATTCTCCGCGTCCCGAGGGTAGACGTTCTGAACGGTGTGGCTCGGACTTCTCGTGAATACCCGGTTGAGGTACATCTTCAGGCCCACGATATCCGTGGCCGCGTCCCGGTAGGCGACGTGGCCGTCGGGCCGGATCAGGAACAAGCTCGGTCTCCGCGCCCCGTAACGTTCGTGCAGTTCCTTGTTCCCCGCCGGTACCCGGTGGACGACGAAAGGTGCCCCGTAGCGGTCCAGCACCCTCTTTGCCTCCTCGTACGTCGCTTCCAGCCTGTCGGGGTCCGACCTCGGCCCCTCGAAGACGAGCAGGTGGTGGTCCGGCCCCCGGAGCTTCTCGAAGATGCTCTTGCTGGCCTCGGGACCGACCTCGAAAAAGCCGTGCGGTGCCCGCTCGCCGGCCTTCGGCCCTTTTTTCGCCGGTCCGAACTGGGCGACGGCCGGGCTGTCACGATATCCCGTCCAAAGTTGAGAGATAAGCCAGAAAACACGCCCGCGGAGCGGTGGCCGCGATATGAGCTTGAAAAGCTTGGGGACCGCAAGGATCTTGAGCCTTTGCGTAGCGGGAGTGGTCGCCACCTGTAAGGAGAAGCCCCGGTCCGAGCCGCCCAGTATCGCGCGGGCGAAGGGCATGCGTTCGGCTTCGTAAGAGTCGAGTAGCGATTCATGGGCGCGGGCCCTTGCTGCGAGGGCGAGCTTCCATCCCAGGTTGTACGCGTCACCTATACCCGTGTTCATGCCCTGGCCGCCTGCGGGACTGTGGACGTGGGCGGAGTCCCCGACCAGAAAAACGCGCCCGACGCGGAAACGTTCGGCCATCCTGCGGTGGATGCGGTAGGTGCTTGTCCAGCGCACGTTCGTGACGCTGGCCTGCAAACCGCTGTGGTTGTCGAGGACGCTCTGGACGTCTCTGGCCGTAATCTCCTCCTTCCCCTCTAGTTCTTCAGGCACGCTTCCGACGAGCCGGAAGCGGTTTTCTCCGGGCATCGGGAAGAACGCGTAGAAACCCTGGCGCGTCATGGTTATGTAGGCCCGCCTCTCGTCCAGCGACCACTCCAATTCTATGTCAGCCAAGAACAGGGTCTGTTCGTAGGTATCGCCCTCGAAGCCTAGAGACAGCGAGTGCCGGACCAGGCTGCTCGCCCCGTCGGCGCCGACCACCCACCCTGCCTCTATAGTCTCTTCAGAACCGTCGGGGCGCCGCACGGTCGCGGAGACACCTCCATCAGAAGGCTCAATGTTCAAAAGCTCCGTGTTCCATTCGACCCGGCCCCCGACCTTACCGAGCGCATCGAGAAGTAGCCGCTCGTTCTGACTCTGCTCGTAGATCAGGACGAAAGGGTAAGGCGTGCGGTCATCTTTGTCATCGTCCAGAAAAGAGAGCTTTCCTACGTATCTTCCTTCCCTGAATAGCTCGGCGGCCCCCAGCTTTCTTCCTTCCTCGACCGCCCGGCCGGCCACGCCGATCTTGTCGAAAAGTTCCAGGGTCTTGGCATGCACCACGAGCGCCCGGGTTTGTTTGGTAGGCCCGTTTTTGCTGTCCACGATCCTGAACTTGGCCTCGCCGCGGGCCAGCATGTTCGCCATCATCAGGCCCGTCGGCCCGGCCCCGATCACCAGCACGTCTGTGTCGCGTCTGTTTGTTTTAGTTTTGTTCATTACACACCCCTTCTCCTTGTCAAGACGCCCCAGGCTGACACCACAATGTAGAGACAAAACATCCGAACAGGTCCTTCTGGCTTTTCTGCTGACCAGCTTCTGGCCGCCGACTCCCAAAAAACGCCAGACCGGCAAATATCTGCCAGCACGATCGTCACGGCACCCACTGCTTGTCTCCTTTACTGGGGTTTCTGTACGGCTTTCTCCAACTCGCGGTTCTCCGTTGCGCCGACCTTCTTCTTTCGCTCTCAGGTAACCGCCTTTATGTAAAGGCGAACTATCTCCTCGATCTTCTCGGGTCCTGGCGGGCACAGCTGATCCTCGGACCGGAACAGCCCGTCTACCAGGACGTAGGTGAGTAGCGGCCCCATAAACATGCGCATCATGACCTCGGGGTCACCGTCTACGGCCACCCCTTTCTCCTGCGCCCGGCGCAGCATGGCGCTACCCTCTCGGATGCCTCGCTCGGGGACCGTGGAACGGAAAATCTCACCAAGCTTGGGAAAACGGTGGGAGTCAGCGATGATCGTGCGTAGCAACGCTAGATAATCCGGGTCCATAATGGTGGTTACGAGCTTTTTCGCGAGCCCTATCAGAGCCTCGCGAAGTTCCTCCGGACTGCCCGGGTCTATGCCCCGCACGGATTCCAGCATCCGGGTTTGTGGATTCTCGACGGTAAGCCCGCGCAGGACGTCGCCGAAAAGCTCCTCCTTGCTCGGGTAGTAAGCGTATAGCGTCCGTTTGGATACCCCGGCCTCTCGGGCGATCACATCCGTGCTCGTCGCCGCGAACCCCTCTCTTAGAAAGACTCGCCTCGCGCCGGACAAGATCTGCTCTCGCTTTGCTACAGCCCGGGGACTCTGCTTCTCAGATTCGATGGCCAGAATATACCTCCTCGTTTGTAAACTATACAGTACCGTTTCATTATTAGTTATGGCGGTGCCTTTGTCAAGGGGTCGGACTTTTTTTGGGGTGTCTCAGGCCAGTAGCAAGGCTAGGGCGGCGGCGGCGGCGGTGCAGAGCAGGTTGGTCAGCTCGTTCCCGATGCGGGGGGCAAGCGCCCCAACGAGGCTATCCGCCACCGTCCCGAGAAAGGCCGCGAACGCGACGACTGGCGCGGCCTGCACCCCTACCAGTCCTACGGCGAGGCCGAGCGCGGCGGTAGCCCCGGCGGTGGCCAGGCCGGCGAGCGTGCCCGGCACCGAGACGGCACCGTCGGTGCCGGGCGGCACTTTCGCCAGGGTGGTGATCAGCCGCGGCCTGCCGCTGTAGAGTTGGCCGACCTCGGACTCGGCGGTGTCGGCGAAGGCCGCCCCGAGCGACGCCACGAAAGCCGCGGCGAAGACGTCCGGGTACGGCGTGGAGGCGGCAAGCAGGGCGCAGAGTACCGCGACGCCCGCGTTTGCCAGGGCGTTCTTTGCCCCGCGCCGCCCCCCACCGCCTTCCGCCGTCCCGAACCGCTCCTTGCGCCGGTAGCCGAGCCGGGTGAGGGCGGCCCCCCCGACCACGAAGAGGGCGAGCACCGCAAACCCCCGCCAGCCCAGGGGTAGGTAGACGAGTACCGCGATAACGAACCCTCCTACCGCCCCGCTGCGGCTGACCATCCCGAACCCGTAGGCCAGCACGGCGAAGAGGCCCGGGACCCCCAACGCCAGTAGCGCGTGAACCACCTTCTACACTTTCTGCAAGCGCTCGAAGAGCCGCGCCGTGTAGGCCTCGCACTCCGTTAGCGGGGCCACGGGAACCAGGGCGGGCAGCACGTCCCCAGCCCGGGCCCCGCTCCGGGTCACGCCCTCTACCCCCTGGTAGAGCAGGGCGCCCGACAGCGGGCTCGGCTGCTCGGGCACGGCGACGACCACCCCGTGCAGCCGGGCTTCCCCGGACCTGGCCACCACCGCCCCGACCCGGTCCACCGCCTCCGGCCGGTCCTGGCCCAGGACGAAGACCCGGACACCGGCCTGCGGGGAGCTCTCCGGACTCCCCGGCGCCTCGAGGCTCTCCCAGAGCGCGGCCACCCGGGCGTGCCCGGCCTCGAGCGCAGCCCGCGAGAGGCAGGACCAGATGTCCCCGGCCACCCGCCGGGCCAGCGGGCTCTCGTAGTCCACGATTATGCTTATGGTCTCTCTCAACACGCCCCGGATGTTAGCAGAGGCTTTGTCCTACCCTCTTGCGGCCCGGCGCTTCTCCAGCCGCCGCACGAAGACGTCTATCTCCTTGACCGTCTGGAGGTCGCCGTTGCTCCGGGCTACCTCGCGGCCTTTCTCGAAGACCCGCAGCGCTCCCTCGTCCTCGCGCAGCTCGTAGAGCGCGCGGCCGAGCGTCCGGTAGGCCACGGAGTAGTCCGGTTTGTTCGCGACGGCCCGCGACAGGTACTCCCGGGCCTCCTGATACTCCTCCTCCCTGAACAGCTCCGAACCCAGGGAGTAGAGGATCATCGGGTTGTCCGGGTCCCGGTCCAACAGCTTGCGGAACATGTCGGCGCGTGAAGTCTCCATCGGTTTACCTCCGTGAACAGCGTTTCTCCATATCTTCCACGTACGAGCTTTTTAGCATGAAACCCGGACGCCGGATTACTGGTAACATCCCCGCGCCGGCCCATGGACTGTCTAGACCCCAACCGCCTACTGCACGAGCTGTCGCGCTCCCCGGACCTGGCCCCTTTCCGGGAGTTGGTGCGGCCTCTGGAGGACTACGACCGGGAACGCCGCAGCGACCTCCTACGAACGCTCGCCGTCTACCTGGAAGCGGGATCCAACGCAAGCGAGGCTGCGGATCGGCTCTTTTTACACCGCAACAGCCTGCTCTACCGTATAGCGCGCATCCGGTCGCTGACTGGTTTAGACTTGAAGAGCCCCGACGCGCGGCTGGCCCTGCAACTCGGGCTCTTGGCTACAAAGAAAGGAGAGGATAATGAAGCTCAGCACCCGCAACCGGCTCCCCGGCACCGTGACGGAGGTTGTCAAAGACGAAGTCGTGGCGAAGGTGACGCTGCAGGTCGGGGATAACCACGTGGTCGCCCTCATAACCCGCGAGAGCTGCGACGAACTGGGGCTCGAAGAAGGCCAGCGGGCAAACGCCCTGGTCAAGGCCACGGACGTAATGGTGCTCACCGACGAAGGCGTGGCCTAGAATTCTCGCGGAGGCCACCACCGGCCCTGCAATCTTCCGGCCAGCTCATCCCGCTGGCTGCTAGGCGTAAGGACCAACCCTATCGTCCTTCGCCAACCGCCGGTACCCCTCGGCTACACCCAGGACTTTCTTCACGTACCAGTCAGCGTGGTTGTAGGAGTAGAGGGCGGCGTACCAATTCTTGGGAGCGCCGCCGGCCTTCAGGTACCGGGCGGCGGCCGGGATAGCGTCTCTGGGGTCCATTACGTTGGCGACCCCGTCGCCGTTGCCGTCCACTCCGGCGGTCTCCCAGGTCGAGGGAAGAAACTGCATCGGCCCCATCGCCCCGGCGCTGGACGGCCCCATGTTCTCCCCGTGATCTGACTCGACCTTTCCCACAGCCGCGAGGATGTACCAATCTTTGCCAAAACCGTACTTCTTCGCGGACCTCTGGTACAGCTTTTTGTACTGCTTCTTGGAGATGGGCTTGGCCGGGCGCGCCACGATCTCGTCACGCGCTATCTTCAGCTCCCGGGCCCGCAGTACCGGTCCACCGCTCCCGGGGTTCCAACCGCTCCCGCTGAAGGTGGCGGGTCTGGACCTCTGTATCCGCTCGCGTTCGGCTTTCCGCAAGCGCTGTATTCTGGTGTCGGTTCGGGCTTTGTTGGAGCTCAGGCGGGATACGGTCCTCTCGAGCCGCTGCTCTCGCCGACGTAACTCGGCTGTTCGCTTTTTTTCATCTCTCACGGCTTTTTCGTAGTCGCCCCGCTTCTGCTCTACCTGACGCACCGTGTTCCTCAAATCCTGCCGGGCACCACGGAAATCTTCGAGAGATTTCCGTCCCGATAACAACGCCCGGTGCATCTGGGCCGGGGTCAACGCGCTCCCGCCCCGTCCGGCGCCCACGATGCTTTCCAAAAAGCCTACGAACCCTTCAACGCTGTCACCCCTATATGCGGCTCTTACCTGCTCCTTGTATCTGGCCTCGGACTTAGCGAGGTTTCGTCGTTGCTGCCCGATCTCACCTTCCAGGGTTCCTAACCGCTGATCTAGCTGCCGCATCCGGACCCCGGCCCCCTCGACGCCGGCCTGGGCCTCCTCGATCTCGTGCCCTACCGCCGCGGCTTCCTCTATGTGTTGTTCTAGCTGTGCCGCTTGAGACCGAGCACCTTCTTCTAAAATTGCTACATCCGGCATCGGGCCGCCTGCGGCATTCGCCTCTCCGTACTGTGCCGGCTGCGCGCTAACGGTCCCGGACAACAAGAGGGCTAGCATCACAACCAGCCCTGCTCCGTAAGCTTTCACCACCACCCCCACACCATCGCGAAACATCCGCCACGCCATACGCGTCGCAGAATCCTATACCTTGAAGCACGCGTTGTATATCCCGCAAACGGAGTATTTCGGACGACTCCACCACAAGCTGTAGAAACAAATGACTCTAAACGTTTTTGATGCTTACTGCTCGGGAGTTTCCGAGGTTAGCAGAGACACGAGCGCTTCCAGCTCCTCGATCTTGCGGAAGCGAATCTCGATCTTTCCTCCCCGCCGGTAGGTACGCACTTTTACGGGTAAGGCGAGGGCTTCTTGCATGAGACGCGAGGCTTCCTGGTGTTCGCCGGGTGCGTCGTTTGCCGCAGGGTCTCCGGTAGCTTGTGTCTGCTCGGCGGGTTCAGTTGCCTGGTTGCGTACGAGCTCTTCGGTCTTGCGGACGGAGAGTCGCTCGGCCCAGACCCTTTCCGCCAGACGGGATATCTGGTCCGTGTCTTGAAGACCGAGTAGAGCTCGGGCATGTCCTTCGGTAAGTTTCCCCTCCAGGATCATCTCCCTGACCCGCACCGGCAACTGCGCCAGACGAAGGGTATTGGTCACGGCTGCCCGGCTCTTGCCCAGGCGGCTGGCGAGCTGCTCTCTGCTCAAACCGAACCCTTCCATGAGCGCCTGATAGGCGGCTGCGGTCTCCAGTGGGTTGAGGTCTTCTCTCTGGAGGTTCTCTACGAGGGCAAGCTCCATGCTCTCGTTGTCTGCGGCCTGGCGGATCAAGACCGGAACCCGGTCTAGCCCAGCCTCTCGGGCGGCCCGCAGCCGGCGTTCACCGGCTATGAGCTCGAAGCCGCTCTCTGTTGAGCGCACTACCAGGGGCTGGAGTATCCCCACCTCACGTATGGAGGCGGCCAACTCACGTATTCCTGCTTCGGGAAAGCTACGCCGGGGCTGGTTGGCGTTGGGGCGTACGGCAGAGATCGGTATTTCTTCGAAACGCAGCCCACCCACGCTCTCGCCGGTGGCTATAAGGGCGGAGAGGCCGCGCCCCAACCCTCGTCTACCCACGGTTTAACACCTCCTCGGCGACTGCGGCGTAAGCCTCCGCCCCACTGCTCTTTGGTGCGTAGAGCACCACGGGGAGCCCGTAGCTGGGAGCCTCGCTGAGCCGCACGTTGCGGGGTACCTGCGTATGGAACACCCGGTCGCCAAAAAAGGAGCGGACTTCCCGGGCTACCTGATGCGCCAGGTTTGTCCTGGGGTCGAACATCGTCAGCAATACCCCGCCCACCATAAGATCCGGGTTCAACTCCTCGCGGACCATGCGGATACTGCGCATCAGCTGGGTCAGACCTTCGAGGGCGTAGTATTCGCACTGTATCGGGATGAGCACCTCGTTGGCGGCGGTGAGAGCATTGAGGGTCAGAAGATCCAGGGAGGGCGGACAATCGAGCAACACCCGATCGTAGAGTTCGCCTGGCAACTTCTCCAAAGCTCTTTTTAGCTTGTACTCCCGGGCCAAAGCGGACACGAGCTCCACTTCGGCGCCGACGAGGTTGATGGAGGAGGGAGCAACGTCTAGCCCGTCCACTCCGGTGGTAACCGCCACTTCCTGCAGAGGTTTGCCCTCCAAGAGAACGTCGTACATGCACCCTCCGGGTGCTTCGTAGACCCCCAACCCGCTGGTAGCGTTGGCCTGTGGATCCATGTCCACGACCAGTACTTTTTCTCCTTTGCCCGCCAGGTAAGCGGCCAGGTTGATAGCCGTGGTGCTCTTGCCTACCCCACCCTTCTGGTTCACTATGGCAACCACGGTCCTCACCGCGGGCATCTTAGCACGCTATGACGGGGTCTTCCCCGTTACCTCTGGCCTAGCGG
>SIRX01000129.1 GCA_004563715.1 Actinomycetota bacterium
CAAGGTCGTCGAACCCGACGGATTGCTCGGAGCTTACGAACTCGCGGACAGAGTGTGCCGGGTTTTCGGTTGTCCGCATTACGAGCATCTTACAGTTCCACAGGAGGTCGCCTGATTGTGCACTAGGTACGCGCCGCAGCACTCTCCTCTCCTATCTCAAAAGGGTTCTATTACGCAGATACTACAGGCTGAGCCACCATCTGACCCATGCGCTGCCCGCGTCTTCCTGCGAACCTGTCCCAGCGTACATATGGTCTGCTATCCTCGGCTCGTGAAGCTGCTCATGACCCACGGCTACCTGCTCTCGGGCTCCGGGAGCAATGTCTACGTCCAGAACCTCTGCCGCGCCCTGGCCCGGGAGGGCCACGAGGTACACCTGCTCTGCCAGGAGCCGAGCCCCCTCGCCTACGACTTCGTGGATGAGCACCGCGAGGCGGGTGAAGCCGGTACCCGGCGGGTCGGCGTCCAGGAAACCCCGTATCCCGGCCGGTGTGTGGTCTACAACCCGGACATCGGGGACCTGCTCCCGGTCTACGTCTACGACGAGTATGCCGGCTGGCGGGTCAAGACTTTCCTGGACCTCACGGATGAGGAGTTCGCGGCGTACGCCGGGCGCAATGTCGCAGCGGTGCGGACCGTGCTGGCCGCCAGCGGGTCGGAAGCGGTGGTGACGAACCACGCGGTGCCGGGTCCCTCGGTCGCCCGCCGCGCGCTCGCGGGCACGGGGGTGCCTTACGTGAGCATCGTCCACGGCAGCGCCCTCCAGTACGTCGCGCGCAAGAGCGCGAAATACTTCGAGGTAGCCCGCGAGGGCCTCGGCGGCGCGCGGCGGGTGCTCGCGCTCTCCGCCCACAGCGCGGGCACCGTCGCCGAAAGCTTCCCGGAGATTTCAAAGAGAGTCGGTCACCTGCCCGGCGGGGTGGACACGGAGCTTTTCCGGCCCGGGGCGCTGGACCTCGGTTCGCTGTCTGGTCTGTATGGCGGGTCGGGACGTGGGCCGGATCAGGCGTCGGCGCTGCGGGAGTTGTTGGGAAAGAACCCGGAGGACGCTGCGGCGCTAGAGGCGGGGCTCGGAGCCATCGCCGCCTCCTACGATGCCCGGGCACACGACCGGGACGCTGGAGCGCGGCTGCAAAGTTTTCTCGCCGGTGACGCGCCCGTGGTGCTCTTCGTCGGCAAGCTCATCCACTCCAAGGGCGTCCACAGCCTGCTCTCGGCCTTCGCCCAGATTCACCGGCTCACGGGAGCCCGGCTGGCAATTATCGGTTTCGGCACCTTCCGCGAGGCGCTCGAAGCCCTGGTCCTGGCCCTCGGCACCGGGGACGTTCCCGCTGCCGAGCTGCTGGCCGCCGGCGGGCGGCTCTTCGAGGGCGGCCCCGCAGGACCACTGGAGCACTTCCGCCTCACCAGAGAATTGATCCAGGCAGCGGCGGGGATGGAAAACAGCGTGGAGTTCGTGGGGCCGCTGGGCCACGAGATGCTGGCGAAGCTGCTTCCGGCGGCGGACGTGGCCGTCGTGCCCTCCATATTCCCCGAGAGCTTCGGCCTCGTGGCGGCGGAGTTCGCGGCGAGCGGCGTTACCCCGTTCGTCGCCAACCACTCCGGGCTCCGGGAGGCGGGCGGCATCGTAGGCCGCGGCCTGCCCTTCGACCTGCGCGTTGGCCTGGACGGCTTCGAGGAGAACCTGGCCCGCGCCCTGTTGCAATACCTCCAAACGCCCGAAAAGCAGCGGGCAGGTTACGGTGAAATAGTCCGCAACAACAGCGTCGAGTACCTGGGGTGGGACAAGATCGCGGCCCGGGTGGCCGCCCTGGCGGGCGGCGGTGACTAGGGTTCCCGGTGCGTATCCTCCGGCTCGTTCAGGTGGTGGCCCGACTCGTCGATAGCCCGGGGGGCCCGCATCCTCTCGTCCCGCTCGAACATGGCCTTCGCGATCACGTGCGCCGAGACAGGGGTGGTGATCAGGAGAAAAAACGCGATTACCGCCACGCGCATGATGATGTCCGGATCACCCGTGACCGTCGAGGCCAGAAGCAGCACTATCACCCCGAGGAACACCGCCTTGCTCGCGGCGTGCAGCCGGGTGAAGGTGTCCGGCATACGGATTATGCCGTAGACCCCGATGGTGACCACGAAGGTACCGAAGACCACCAGGACGTCTGCCAGCCAGGCGGCCAGCCAGGATAAGATAGCGGCCACTAGAACATCTTCCTCTCACCGTAGTAGCGGGCGGCGGCCACGGTGGCCACGAACGCCAGCAGCGACAGGATGAGGGCCGCGTCCAGGTAGTAGGCGGTCTGGAAAGCGTCGGTAAAGAGCACGAGGAGCGCCACCAGGATGAGGGTCAGGGTGTCGAGCGCCAGGATGCGCCCCCCCGTGTCGCGCAGCTGGATGGTCGCTATCACGGTAACCACCAGCAGCACCGTCATCCACCCGGCGGCAACGTAGAACGTTATCTCGTGCAAGCTCGCACCTCCTCTGCTCGAGGAGTATATAGACCGCCCACGGCGGCCGCCACCGGCCAGGATCGGAGGTCCCGGCCGCGTTTTTTCTACCCTGGAACCTGCGGGAGCTTTCCCGGGGGCCTTTCATCTTCTATTATGGTCGAATGTGTCGCATGCCGAACCGTAGAACAACGTTACGCTGCGGGGTGTTCTTGCAAGCCTCCGCCAGCCTGGAAAGCTAGAAGCTGGACGCGCTCACACTCTTTCTGTTCGCGCTGGGAACGGTCCTCCTGATAGCCGGCGCGGAGCTGCTGGTTCGCGGGGCCTCGCGGCTCGCGGGAACCCTCGGCGTCTCGTCGCTGGTCATAGGCCTCACGGTGGTGGCGCTGGGCACCAGCTCGCCGGAGACGGCGGTCAGCGTCGGCTCCGCGCTCGGCGGCCAGCCCGACGTCGGCGTGGGCAACGTCGTCGGCAGCAACATCTTCAACGTCCTCTTCATCCTCGGCGTGTCGGCCCTGGTGGCCCCGCTGGTGGTCTCCGGGCGGCTGGTGCGGATCCACGCCCCGCTCATGGTCGGCGTGTCGGTGCTGCTGCTCGTTCTATCCCTGGACGGGAACCTGGGACGCCTCGACGGCCTCCTGCTCTTCGGCGGCGTCATAGCCTACACGCTGTTTGCCATCTGGGAGAGCCGGCGGGAGCCGGCGGAGGTCTCCGCCGCCTACGAACAGGAGTACGGGTCCGGCCTGCGGGGCCAACGGATAGCCGTGCAGGTCGGGTTCGTGGTAGCCGGCCTCGCGATGCTCGTCGTCGGCTCGCGCTGGCTGGTAGACGGGGCCGTGGCCATCGCCTCGGCGGTCGGGGTGAGCGAGCTGATCATCGGTCTGACGGTCGTGGCCGCCGGGACCTCGCTGCCAGAGGTCGCCACCTCCGTGCTGGCAGCCCTCCGCGGCGAGCGGGAGATAGCGGTGGGCAACGTGGTCGGGAGCTGCCTCTTCAACATCCTGGCTGTCCTGGGGCTCACGAGCCTGGTCGCACCGCAGGGCCTGAACGTGGCCCCGGCGGCGATCAGCTTCGATATACCGGTCATGATCGCCACCGCCGTCGCCTGCCTGCCGATCTTCTTTACCGGCCACCGCATCAACCGCTGGGAGGGCCTCCTGTTTCTGGGCTACTATGTAGCCTACGTGCTGTATCTCTTTCTCGACGCCACCCGCCACGAGGCGCTACCGGCCTTCAGCTTCGTCATGTTGGCGTTCGTGATCCCGCTGACGGGAATCACGCTGGCGGTGGTGGCCGCCCGGAGCCTCCAGCGGCGTATAGGAAGGCCGGCCTGAGGTGAGGACGAACGTGCCGGACCTCGGCCTGAACCAGCGGAACCTGCCCACCGGCAAGTTGCTGGTCCACGTGGTGTTCAGGGCCGTCACGCTCTCGCTGCTGTGGCTCGCGCTCACCGACGGGGACCTGGGTACCTGGTGGCTCGGGGCGCTGGGAATAGCCGTCGCCACGCTCGCCAGCCTGGTCTTGTTGCCCCCGGCCCCGCGCCTCTGGAGCCCGGTCGGCACGCTCCTCTTCGTCGGTTTCTTCCTCCGGCAGTCGCTGATCGCCGGGGTAGACGTGGCCCGCCGCTCCTTCAGCCGGGGCCCGGACCTGGACCCGGCGTTCATCGAGTATCCGCTCCGGCTGCCCGAGGAGGACGCACGGGTCTTCTTCTCCAACACGATAAGCCTGCTGCCGGGGACCCTGGGGACCGAGTTGCGCGGCAAGAACCTGCGGGTCCACACGCTCGCTAAAAAAGACGACCTGCACGACGAGCTGCGGCACACGGAAGAGGTGATCGCCCGGATGTTCGCCGTAGAGTTGCCGCCAAACGCCGGGCAGGAGGAGCCCGATGACTGAGCTGTACCTGGTCCTGTCCTTCTTTATCCTTTTGAATTTGCTGGCCGGCATCGTCCGGGTTCTGAGGGGTCCCACGCTCCAGGACCGGATGCTGACCGCCCAGCTCTTCGGCACCACGGGCGTCGCCATCCTGCTGGTCCTGGCCGAGGCAATCGGCGTCGCCGCCCTGCGGGACGTGGCGCTGGTGTTCGCCCTGCTCGGAGCGGTAGCCGTCGTCGCCTTCATCCGCGGGGCGTCGAGCCCGGACGAAGACCAGCCAGAGCCCGGTTCGGAGCCGGGCTCGGAACCGGGGAGGGGTCCGTGAGCATTCTGGATTGGGCCACAGCGGCGCTGCTGATCGCCGGGGCGTTCTTCTTTCTGGCCGGCACGGTGGGGGTCTTGCGGTTCCCCGACGTGTACAACCGGCTGCACGCGCTCACCAAGGCCGACAACCTGGCGCTGGGGCTCACCGTCCTGGGCCTCATGTTGCAGGCCGGCTCGTGGACCGTGGTGCTCAAGCTGCTGCTCGTCTGGCTGCTAGTGTTGCTCGCCGGCGCCTCCGGGGCCCAGCTCATCGCCGACTCCGCCGTACGAGCCGGGATACAGCTCTGGGAGCGCCGATGAACGCCGGCCTGATCTTCGACGTCCTACTGGCGGTGGCCCTGCCGATACTGACCTGGCGGGTACTCGCCGCCCGGGAGCTGTTCACCTGCGTGGTATTGTTCATAGCCTTCGGGCTCCTGATCTCCGTGGCCTACGTGCGCCTGGAGGCCCCGGACCTGGCATTGGCCGAGGCCGCGGTCGGGGCCGGCGTGACCGGCGCGCTGTTCCTGGAGACGCTCGCCCGACTCGGCGAGCGGCGAAGCGAGCGGCGTTGATGGCGTCGCCTACCAACACCCGCCTGCGGCGTGTCCTGATCCGGGTTCCGGCCGCCCTGCTCGCGGCATCGCTGGCGCTGCTTCTGGGCTGGTCGGTCGTCACGCTCCCGGAACCGGCCACCGGGCTCACCGGTTTGGTGGACGCCGAGATGGAGAACAGCGGCGTGGACCATCCTGTGACGGCCGTGCTGCTCAACTTCCGGGGCTACGACACGTTCCTGGAGGTGGGCGTCCTGCTCCTGGCGCTGGTTGCCGTGTGGTCGCTGTACCTCGCCCCCGCCGACCGAGACCCCGAAACAGCCCAGACGCCGGTGCTGGGGCTGCTAGTGCGGATGCTGGTACCGGGCATCCTGGTGGTTACGGTATACCTGCTGTGGGCCGGTACCTCGCGGTCCGGGGGAGCTTTTCAGGCCGGGGCCGCGCTGGCGGCCGCCGGCGAGCTGCTGCTTCTCGCCGGGTTCGTCCGGGGCCGGTTCCGGCGCGAGCGGCTGGTAAGGTTCGCCCTGGCCGGCGGCTTCGGCATCTTTCTCGCTTTGGGGGCCGGGTTCATGTTGCTCGGCAACGACCTGTTAGAGTACCCGCCGGAGTTCGCGTACGGCCTGATCCTGTTCATCGAAGGCGCGCTCACGGTCTCCATCGGCTTTACCCTGGCGGCCCTGTTCTTCGGCTCGCCCCTGGAGGCCCCGGAGGTAGAGAAGTGACCTCGGTCACGCTCTACGCCCTCTCCGGGATGGTCGTGGTGGCCGTGTGCGTCTACGGTCTGGTCTCCTACCCGCACCTGATCCGCAAGATACTCGCCATAAACGTCATGGGCAGCGGCATCTTCCTGGTCTTCCTCAGCTTCTCCCGCCGCGTTCCCGGCGAGAACCCGGATCCCGTACCGCACGCCATGGTGCTCACCGGCATCGTGGTCGCCGTATGCGCCACCGCCTTCGCCCTCGCCCTCGCCCGCCGCGTACACGAGGTCACGCGCAGCTCCTACCTCCCCGAAGAACAGGACCCCCCGGAGGAGGCGGGATGACGGGGTCCGCCATCGTCGTGCCCATAATGCTGCCGCTGCTCGCGGCGACCCTGACGTTCTTCTTCCGGCGTGGCGCGATCACGATGAGCCTGCTCACCGCCGCCGGCACCATAGCAGCGGTGGTGGTGCTGTCGCTGGAGGTGATGGATCAGGGGCCGCTCTCCTATACCATCGGCGGCTGGGACGCACCGCTCGGCATCGAGCTCTACGCCGACGGCCTCGCGGCCGTGATGCTACTGATGTCCGCCTTTGTCGGGACGGCTATAACCGTCTACGCCGCCGGGTACTTCTCCGGCAAGCCCGCCGTCGCCCGCCACTTCTGGCCGCTGTGGATGTTTGCCTGGTCGTCCCTGAACGTAATCTTTCTCTCGGCCGACATCTTCAACCTCTACGTGGGGCTGGAGCTGATGGGCATTTCGGCCGTCGCGTTGCTCACCCTGGAAGGCGAACGCGACGCCCTCACCGCCGGGATGCGCTACCTGCTGGTCTCGCTGCTGGGCTCTCTCGCTTACCTCCTGGGCGTCGCCCTGCTGTACGGCACCTTCGGTGTCCTGGCGGTCCAGGAGATCGGCGAGCAGATGTTCCCCTCCCCCGCCACGTGGACGGCGCTCGCGCTGGTGACCGCCGGGATGGCGCTCAAGACGGCTCTGTTCCCGCTTCACTTCTGGCTGCCGCCCGCCCACTCCAGCGCGCCGTCCCCGGTCAGCGCCCTGCTCTCGGCCCTGGTGGTAAAAGGCTCTTTCTACCTGCTGCTCAGGCTCTGGTTCGACGTTTTCCCCGAGGCCGTCACGCCCGCCGCCGGGCAGTTGCTGGGTATCCTGGGGGCGGCGGCTATCGTCTGGGGTTCCATCCTGGCGCTCGTGCAGCGGCGCCTGAAGCTCCTGGTCGCCTACTCCACGGTCGCCCAGATCGGCTACCTCTTTATCCTGTTCGCGCTCTTGACCCCGGAAGCCTGGAGCGGCGGCGTCTACCACGCCCTCTCCCACGCGTTCGCCAAGGCCGCGATGTTCATGGCCGCCGGGACGCTGATGCACGCCCTGGGCAACGACGACCTCGACACGCTGGACGGGTCCTCCGAGCGGTTTCCGTTATCGGTCTACGCCTTCGGGCTCGCGGGCATAACGCTCATGGGGCTGCCCTTTAGCGGCGGCTTTACGGCCAAGTGGCTGCTGCTCTCCGCCGCCCTGGAGACCGGCCAGTGGTGGTATGTGACAGTGGTGCTGTTCGGAGGTTTGCTGGCCGCGGGCTACCTACTGCGCGCCCTGGCCCACCTGCTGACGCCGACACCGACGGTCAAAGTACAGCACGAGCCAGCCCGCGGCACGGAGGCTACCGCGCTCATACTGGCCTGCGTAGCCTTGCTGCTGGGCCTCGTCTCGGCCCCGATACTGGAGCTACTGCAAGTCGGGGCCCCGCTCGGGAGCATGATCCCGTGACCCTCTCCTTCTGGATGCCGGTGCTGGTGATCCTGACCTCGCTGGTGCCGAGCCTCGTGATCTTCTTTATGACCGACGCGCAGTTGCGCGCGCGCCGGGCGCTTTACCTGGGGGCTGAAATCGTAAAGCTCATCCTGGTCCTCTTCATGTTGGTCGGCATTTACTA
Source organism: Actinomycetota bacterium (assembly GCA_004563715.1). Lineage (GTDB taxonomy): Bacteria > Actinomycetota > Rubrobacteria > Rubrobacterales > Rubrobacteraceae > SIRX01. The sequence continues at coordinate 7,821 of SIRX01000129.1, forward strand.
CGGTGCCTTCTACGAAACGCGCGTGGCCCTGTTGCCCGGAGTGGAGTTTCTACTCCGGGCTAACGCCCTCGGCATGTTCTTTTTGACGCTCACCGCGGGGCTGTGGCTGCTGACCACCATCTACTCCATAGGCTACCTCGAAAGCTCGCCCAACCGGAGCCGCTTTTTCGGGTTTTTCGGGTTGTGCGTTACCGCCACCGCCGGTATCGCACTCTCCGGCAACCTCCTGACCTTCTTCCTCTTCTACGAGATGCTGAGCCTGGTCACCTACCCCCTGGTGATTCACAGCCAGACCGGTAAGGCTCTTCGTGTGGGCCGCACCTACCTGTTCTACACCCTGGGTGGCGGTACGGTTATGCTCGCGGGGGTTGTCTGGCTGTACGGGCTCGCCGGGTCGGTGGAGTTTACCGAGGGCGGTTCACTCGCGGGCGTCGAGGGGGCTCGAATCCCGCTGACCATTGCCTTCGTGCTTCTCATGGTCGGCCTCGGAGTAAAGTCTGCATTGGTGCCGCTGCACGGGTGGCTGCCGCAGGCGATGGTCGCCCCCGCGCCGGTCAGCGCGCTGCTGCACGCCGTGGCCGTCGTCAAGGCCGGGGCCTTCGGCATCGTGCGGGTCGTCTACGAGGTTTACGGAATCGAGCTCAGCCAGGCCCTGGGGGTCCTGGGGCCGCTGGGAGCGTTGGCCGGGGTCACCATCATCTACGGTTCGGTAAAGGCGTTGAGCCAGGACGACCTCAAGCTGCGGCTGGCCTACTCGACCGTCAGCCAGCTCTCTTACATAACCCTCGGGGTGGCGATCGTAGGTTCGGCCTCCACGGTTGGCGGCGTCGTACACCTCGTGCACCAGGGGATCATGAAGATAACGCTCTTCTTCTGCGCTGGGGTGCTGGCCGAGACGATAGGCGTAAAGAAGATCAGCGAGATGAACGGCGTGGCCCGGCGGCTGCCGTGGACCATGATCGCCTTTGCCGTCGGGGCGGTAGGCATGATCGGCCTGCCGCCCACCGCCGGGTTTATCAGCAAGTGGTACCTGGGCTTCGGGGCCGCCCAGGGCGGGGCCTACTGGGCGGTGGCCGTGCTCGCGGCGAGCGCGGTCCTGAACGCCGCGTACTTCCTGCCGATCATCTACGTTTCGTGGTTTAGAAAACCCGACGCCCCGTTTGAAGAGAAACTCCCGAAGGGACGTTTCGAGACCAACGGGATGATGCTGGCACCATTGCTCATCACCGCCGCTTTGGCGCTCTTGGCCGGGCTCCTGGCTACGTTAGACGTCAGCCCCCTGCAGTGGACGGAGCTGATCGTCGGGCGGGAGTTCTCATACAACCTGGATGAGATCCTCCCATGAACTTCGGCGACTTTTTCTCGGCCATCCTGTGGACCTCGCCGGCCGCCGTCCCGCTGCTGCTGATCATCATGCTCGCCTTGAAGCCCTCGCGCCCGCTGGCGGAGGCTTTGGCTCCCCTGGCGGCCGCGCCCGCCTTCCTGGTCGCGGTCTTCGCCGGGGTGGGCACGGTCATCGAGGTGCCCTTGCTGCTCGGCACCCGTTTTGGCCTCACAGAGACCACGCAGGTGTTCCTCCTGTTCAGCGCGGGCTTGTGGCTGCTCGCCGGGTTATACGCCCGGTTCTACATGGGAGACGGCGGCCCCTCCGTCCGCTTCTTCGGGTTTTTCCTGGCGACCATGTGCGGCAACCTGGGGCTGATACTCACCCGGGATGTGGTCGGTTTCTACCTGTTCTTTATCCTGATGAGCTTCGCGTCCTACGGCCTCGTGGTTCACGGGGGTAGCCGGCAGGCTTTCCGGGCGGGGCGGGTGTACCTGATCCTCGTGGTGGCTGGCGAGGCTTTCCTGCTGCCGGGCATGATCCTGGTCTCGGTCGTCGCCGGGAGCTACCAGCTAGAGGAGGTGCCCGCCGCCGTCGCCGAGAGCCCGTTGCGGGGTTTGATCTTTTTCTTGATCTTCGCGGGGTTCGGGACCAAGGTGAGCGTCCTGCCGCTGCATTTCTCCCTGCCGCTAATCTACCCGGCCGCGCCGCCGCCCGGCGCGGCGGTGTTGAGCGGGCCCGTGATCAAAGCCGGACTGCTCGGCTGGCTGCTGTTCCTGCCTACGGGGGAAGCGGGTCCTCTTTTCTGGGGAACCCTGATTGCGGTAGCGGGGCTCGCCGCCGCCTTTTATGGGGTCTTTATCGGCCTCACCCAGGAGAACCCCAAGGCCGTCCTCGCCTACTCCAGCATCAGCCAGATGGGCTGGATGACCGTGGGGCTCGGCGTCGGCCTTCTCGCCCCCGAGGCCTGGCCGCTCGCCCTGGCCGCCATAACCGTCTACGCCGCCCACCACGCGCTCGCCAAGAGCTCGCTCTTTCTGGGCCTGGGCGTGACAGAGAGATCCAACAGCCCCCGAACTCGCCGGCTGGCCCTGGCGGGACTACTGGTCGGCGCGCTGGCGATCGCCGGAGCCCCCCTCACCAGCGGCGCGGTGGCCAAGTACTCCCTCAAAGAGACCATAGCCACAGCCCCCGGCTCCTGGCCCGGAGTGCTGGACGCGCTGCTTCAGGTGGGGGCTGTCGGCACAACCCTGCTCATGGCGCGGTTTCTGTTTGCCGTTTTGCCGCGGACGGAACCGGGCAAGCTGTTCGCGGGCCTCTGGCTCCCCTGGGCCGCCCAGTTGGGCCTTATCACCTTTGGGATACTGGCGCTTCCGGGAAACCCGCTGCAGACGGCCGGCGTTACGCTCTCGTTCAGCACCATATGGCCGGTGACGCTGGGCGTCCTGCTGGCGGCCGCTTTCTGGATTCTGGGTCCCAGGATGGGGCTGGAGGCCACACCGCGGGTGCCCCCGGGGGACATCCTGGTGCCCTTGACATGGCTTATGGGGCTGTCGGGCCGTCTGCGGGAGGCCGGTATCCCGTCTCCGGCGGCGCGGTTGGCGGATCGGCCCACCAACCCGCGGTACGCACACTACTCCGAGAAGCTGCGGGTCGTGTATCCTACTTGGCTGGAGAGCAGCCTGCGGTACTGGGTGGTCGCCTCCCTGGTGTTCCTGGCCCTGGTTCTAACGCTGACCTTCGTCAACCTCTCGGTCTGACGAGATCCAAAGCTCCCGTTCAGGGAAACACCTTGCTCTGCCACCGGTCGTAGAACTCCTGGTGTTCCCGGCGGACCTCCTCCGGGTCCGAGGCGTCGATGGCGTGGATGAGCATGACCTTCTTCTCCCAGTCCACGTCCACCAGGAAGGTACCCGGCGAAAGCGTAGAGCACAGCGCGGAGACGGCGACCCCGCTGGGCGTGCGCTCGCCTATTGGTATGGCGACTATACCGGGGCACTCCACCGAGCTTATGTGCAGCGTCACCAGGGCTACCTTCCAGGTCCCGACGATGATGATCCAGGTCTCAGCTACGGCGAGCGGGAAGAAGTACAGCAGGCGGCGGAACATGTTCGGCGAGGCCGGACCCTCCACGAACGTGAGCTTCCGCGTGCCGTACAGCAGCGCGCCCGAGATCACCGCGCCCACGGCGATGTCCGCCGGGTCGAAGCTGCCGAGCACCAGCAGGTAGACGAGCGTAACACCGACGAGCATGAAAGCGCCATACTTCAGGACCGGTTTCAAAGTCAGGGACCTCCCGCAACGAGGGCCCCGGCCCGTTCGCTCACGTAGAGCAACGGTTCGGGGTAGAGACCAAGCCCCACGAGCAGGGCGGCCAGGACGACTACCAGGAGCCGGGCGGCCAGCGGGCTCGGCTTGCCCTCCTCGGGACTCGGCTTCAGGTACACGCTCTGGTAGATCTGGAACGAGTAAACAAAAGAGAGCGCCCCGCCGAGAAAGATCAGGGCCACGAGCGTCACGGTGCCCGCCAGGCTGTCCAGCGAGAGGGCCGCCCGGAAAAGGGCCAGCTTGCCGAGAAAGCCGACCGCGGGCGGCACGCCGGCGATGCTGAACGCCGCGATGGCGAAAGCAGCGCCCACCATCCAGCCGCGCAGGCCGGTGGCGAGAAAGACGAGCGTCTTGTTCAGCGAGTTGACCACCGCGTAGAGTACGCCGGCCGCGAACCCTATCGGGCCGGCGATGGCTATGGCGATGAGTATGTAGCCCGCCTGCCCGATAGCCGAGTAGGCCATTACCTCGACCGGCGAGCGGCGGGCGACCGCCTGGTGCGCCCCGTAGACAATGCTCGCCGAGCCCAGTACCAGCAACACCGGCGCCCCGAAAGCGAGCTGTTCGGGCAAGATGTAGCCTCCGAACCGGAGCAACCCGTAGCTGCCGATGTTCGCCAGGGCGCCGCTCAGGATCGCCGCAACCGACGCGTGGCTGCCCACGTAGACCGCGGGCAGCCAGAAGTGGAACGGGAACAACCCAAGCTTCAGACCGAAGGCGACGAAGATGGCCACCGCGATGACGATGGTCGGGTTGATGCCGGCCTCCGTCACCCGCTCGGCGGCGAGCGCCATGTCCAGCGTGCCCGTTACGTGGTAGAGGGCGGCCACCGCGATAACGAAGATCACCGACCCCAGCAAGTTCACGATGGCGAAGATAAAGGCCGCCCGCACCTGGTAATCGTGCTCCCGGTAGGCCGTCAGGACGTAAGCCGCCGTCATCGCGATCTCGAAAAACACGTAGAAGTTGAACATGTCCCCCGTGAGGAAGATGCCCACGAGCCCGGTGTTGAGAAACAGCACCAGCGCCGGGAACGTCCGGGAGCGGATGCCCAGTATCACCTCGTAGAGCAGGGAGACGAAGACCACCCCGCAAGACAGAACGGCAAACGTCACGCCCAGCACGTCGGCCCGCAGGGCGATACCGAGCCCCAACGGCCAGCCACCCGCCACGAACTCGACCGTGCCTTCCTGCAGGACCCTTACCCCGAGCAGCACACCCGAGACAAGGCTCGTCCCCATCGCCCCCAGGGCCAGCAGGCCGACATAGGTTCTGCGCCCGTCGAGCATGGCCAGCACCGTCCCGAAGACCCAGGTAACACCTATGGCCAACGAGATCAGGATCAAGCGCCACCCCCGCGTCTCCTGCGCCGGATGGGTTCGCCGCGGTCCAGGGCTTCGGCGTCCTCCGCCTCGGCCCGGGATATGTCCTCTATGTCTATAGTGCTGTGGGAAGTGTAGAGCCGATAGCTCAGCGCGAGCAGCAGGGCGGCGACGCTGGACCCGATAACGATGGCCGTGAGCGCCATCGCCTGGACGAGGGGATCGCTCACCACCTGGCCTTCGGGGAGCGGGTAGATCGGCGGGCGGCCCCGCATGATACCGGCCGCCACGATAAACAGGTTAGCCGCGTTCGAGATCAGGATCACCCCGATGACGACCCGGATCAGGTTCCGCTGGAGCACCAGGTACGCCCCCGCCCCGAACACGATGGAGACGGCCAGCGAGATGATAAAGGTCATCCCATGTCCTCCCCGTAAGCCTCGTCCGGGTCGCGGTGGTTCTCCTCCTTGCTGCGGCGCTCCGCGCGCCCGACGACCCGGGCGATGAGGCTGATCACGCCCGTCCCGTAGCCGAGGACCAGCAGGAAGATGCCGACGTCGAAGGCGACCGCCGTTATGACCTCCAGTGTTCCGACGTGGATCACGGCATCGCCCGGCAGCGGCCACTGGGTCATCAGGGTTTGGCCCACGACCGGACCCCGGAACGCGACCACGAGCGTGAGCAAGAGGCCGAAGAAGGCCATGTAACCGAGGCCCCGCAGCGGCAGCATCCGCTCGGCCTGCTCCCGCCCGAAGGCCAGGTACTGCATAAGGATGCCGAGCGCGGCCACGACGCCGGCGCTGAACCCGTCCCCCGGTTCGACGTAGCCTTTGACCAGGATCGCCGCCGCCGTCGCGATGGTCGGCATCAACAGCAACCGCGACACGGCCCGCGTCATGACGCTCGTCTGCCCTTCCGGCACGCCACCGGGCACGTCGGTCGTGAGGCCGTTCTCCGGTCCGAGGGGCTTTCCGTCCCCGGCGGGAGGCCTCACGGCAGCCTCCCGCGCCAGAGCAGGGTCGCCACGCCGAGGAGCACCAGGGCGACTACCGAGATCTCCCCCATGGTGTCCAGGCCCCGGAAGTCGGCGAGGATGACCGTCACCGCGTCCTTGCCGTGCGCCTCGGGCGTTAGCTCCAGCAGGCCCTCGGCGGCGTTTTCCTCCGTGGTGGTCTGCGAAAGCGTGGCCCAGCTTAGGGCCATCATAAAGCCGCCGGCCAGCACCGCGACCAGCACCTTGGCGGTCGCGTACTGAACCGGTATCCGCGCCCCGCGCCGGAGCACCTCGAAGGGGATCAACTTCAGCGTGCCTAGTAGTATCAGGGTGATGAGGGTCTCCACCAGCACCGCGACCAGCGCCACGTCCGGCGCCCCGAAGAAAGCGTAGGACACCGCTATTGAGAACCCGGCGGCGGAGATGACCAGGACTAGCGTCACGTGCTTGCGCACGAAGCACGTGGCGACCGAGGCGACCGTCGCCCCGATGAGCGCCAGCAACAGCGGGAAGTCCTCCGTGACGAAGCCCCCGAACCGGTACACGCCGCTCGTACCCGTGGCGACCAGGCCGAGCCCCACGAGGATACCCGCCGGCACCAGGATCGCCGCCACCCGCCCCCGCGTGTCCCGCACCTCGACCTGGTGCACCCACGTCGAGAAGTCGTTGAGTTCTTTGAGACCCGCGCGGTAGACCCGCTCCGGCCCCACCCTCTCGCCCAGGCGGGCGAACGCCGCCACCACCCCGCCCCAGACCGGGCGCGACAGGACCACCAGCGCCCCGAGGGCAAAGGTGGCCAGCGCCAGCAGGTTCTCCGGTCGGGCGTCCAGGTGGTAGGCGAGCTCGACGTCCTCGATCGCGGCGGCGTAGGAGACCTCTCCGGCCGCCCGCGCCAGCTCTTCGAAGGGCGAGACAAACACGCCGCCGACGAGCACCAGCACCCCGAGCACCGTTATCGGGAGCACGAGCGCCACTGGTATGCCGCGCGCCTCACCCCGCCGCTCGCCCAGGAAGATGCCGGTCCAGAAACGCCAGGTGTAGGCGAGCGTCAGGGTAGCCGCCATAAGCGCGAGCCCGGCGAAAACGGGTCCCCGCTGCAGGGCCGACGCGAACAGAACCTCGTCCTTGAAAAAGCCGATGCTCAGGGGCAGGGCCGCCAGCCCCGCCGCCGCCGCCCCGCTCGACGCCGCCAGGAGCGGCATCGGACGCGCGAGTCCCCCGAGCCGGGAGAGCTGCTTCTCGCCCGTCGCCTCCGTCACCGCACCGGCGGTCAGGAAGAGGGCGCTCTTGGCGAGGGCGTGCGCGATCACGTAGAAAGAAGCCCCCATCGCGCCGTACTTGCCGCCCATCCCGAACATAAAGACCACGTAGCCGTACTGGGAGATGGTGGAGTAGGCCAGAAGCTGCTTCAGCACGTCGCGGGTCAGCGCGATCAGGCCTCCCACGATTATCGAGCCGACCCCGATGGCCGTGAGCGCCCCGAGCAGGAACTCGCTCTTCTGGAGCAGCGGGTAGACCCGCCCGATGAGCAGCACCCCCGCCGCGACCATCGCCGCCGAATGCAGGTACGCCGAGACCGGCGTGGGCGCGGCCATCGCCCGCGGCAGCCAGAACTGGAACGGGACCTGCGCGCTCTTGGCGAGGCCGGCCACCGCTATGAGCCCACCGGCCACGATGAGCAATAGACCCGGCTCCGTCAGCCCGGCGAGCTCCGGCACCGAAAACGTCCCGTAAGCCGCGTAGAAGACCAGAGCCCCTATGAGCAGGAGAACGGCGATGATGCCTGTGACCAGCAGGGCCATCAGGGCCGAGAAGCGGGACTCCTCCTGGTGGGCGTCGTAGCCGATCAGGTAGTAGGAGGCGATCGCCGTGAGGTCCCAGAACAGGAAGATCAGGATCAGGTCCTGCGCCATCGCGAGCCCGACCATCGAGCCCATGAACATGAGGATGAAGAAGTGGAAGCGTACGGCGTCGCCCGGGGGCCGGTGCTCGTGGTGCAGGTGGAGCGGGATGTACCGGGAGGAGTAGACGACCACGAGAAAGCCGATGCCGGTGGCGAGCAGCGAGTACAGAACGGCCAGCCCGTCCAGCTCCACCGCGAAGCGCAGGTCCAGCGTCGGGGCCCAGGGCACGTCCACGCTCCCCCCGCCCGCGAGCCACCCGTAGAGCGCGGCCGCGAACGCCAGCGCGGCCATCGCAGCCCCCGCCGGGGCCGCGAAGTGAGGCCGGATCAAACCCGCCAGCACCGCCACGGGCGCGGCCAGAAGCGCCAGGACCAGCGGCGCGAGGGCCTGAAACGCCGTCAGAAGCGGTCTCCCTTACCAGTATAGCGGCCACTTCCGGAGGTGCCCCCACAGCCGATGCTGCACGAAACCGACCTCAACGTCCCGAAGCTCCTCCAGCCACTCAAGAGTCACATACCCTACCCCGGTGAACGCCGGCGTGACCCGATGCCGGCGCGATCTGCTTTGATACCGCTGACATTGTAGTAGGAAAGCAGGTTCCACGCCCGACACGGCGGCGAAGGGTTTACAATACCCTCAAAGGAAGGAGACCAGTTATGACCCAGGTTCAGCTAACGGACTCCTACAACCGCAAGATGGACTACCTGCGGATCAGCGTCACCGACCGCTGCAACTTCCGCTGCCAGTACTGTATGCCCGAGGACATCCAGTTCCAGGACAAGAGCCATATCCTGACCCTGGAGGAGATGCTCACCTTCGCCGAAGCCTGCCTGATGCTCGGCGTCACCAAGGTCCGGGTGACCGGCGGCGAGCCGCTGGTCCGGCGCGGTGTGGTCTGGTTTGTCGAGCAGCTCAAGGAAATGGGCTACGAAGACGTGACCATGACAACCAACGGCTTCCTGCTCAAGGACTACCTGGAAGACCTGGTGGACGCCGGCCTCGACCGGGTGAACATCTCGCTGGACACCCTCCAGCCCGAGAAGTTCGAGTTCATCACCCGCCGCAACCACTTCCAGCGGGTCTGGGAGTCGATAATGGCGGCCCTGGATACCCCCCTCTCGCCCGTAAAGCTAAACGCCGTGGCGCTGCGCGGGGTGAACGACGACGAGATCTCCGCCATGGCGAGGCTCACCCTCAAGTACCCGCTGCACGTGCGCTTTATCGAGCTGATGCCCCTCAATGGCGACACCGACGGCTCCCGGTTCCGGTCGCTGTTTATCTCGGGACAGGAGATCCTAGACCGCGCCCAGGCCGAGCTGGGCGACCTGCGGCCCGTCGAGAAAGACGACCCGGCGGCCCCCGCCGACGAGTTCAAGTTCGACGGCGCCCCGGGAAATTTCGGCGTCATAACCCCGGTCTCGGAGCCCTTCTGTGCCCGGTGCTCGCGGCTCCGGCTCACGGCGGACGGCAAGATCCACCCGTGTCTCCTCACCGACCTGGACGTGCCGGTAAAGGACGCCATCCGCTCCGAGGACCCGATCCCGGCCATCCACCAGGTCCTTTGGGAAACCGCCCGTATAAAGCCCGCCGCCGGCCTCACCCTCCCCGAGGAGGCGCGCAACCGCACCATGAGCCAGATCGGGGGTTAAACCCGAGTCGGTATCGCTCGCGGCCCGCGGGCACCAACAACGTCCGAGCCCGCGTCGGATTGGCGCCCCCAGCTACCGCCGGTGAGAACGATGCTCGGGGATGGCGAAATTTCCTCACGCTCATAAACAGCTTCGCGCGGCGCTACTCCAGAGCAGATCCGCCACCGGGCGCACGTAGTGGCTGTGTAGCCGGGCCGTTCCGTGAGGGTAGATAGGATACGGCACCGGCGTGGAGGTACTCGCAAAGCTCGACGAAACAAGTTCGGCCTGTATAGCAGCGTCTTCGGTTTCGGGGCCGGATACTTCGGGCAGCAGGGTTACGGGCGATCCCACACCGTTTCTCGAACGCCAGTTTGTACATGATGAGCGACGTTCGCCACACCACGAGCAACGTAGAACCCGAAGATTGGTTTCACACCGAGCCCCCGGCTTTTATGCTGGCGAGAGGGAGAAGGCGACGATCACTTCCGTGCGTCCTTGCCGAACACGGGACGCCCCGCCGTAGCGGGGGCTTTCTTGGTGGTGAGCTTTTTCTTCTCCTTGATGGGGGACTTGCCGCCCGCCGTCGAATAGGGAATCTT
>ML214233.1:0-20164 GCA_004563715.1 Actinomycetota bacterium
ATCTCCGAGGAGCAGCTCCAGCGGGCGCTGGAAGCCCAGAAAAGCAACGGCATGGACCTCGGGAAGACCCTGGTCTCGCTCGGCTACATCTCTCAGGACGACCTCGCCCGCGCCCAGGCCCAACGGCTCAACCTCGCCTACAAAGAGCTCGACGGGATCACCGTAGACCCGGCGGTGCTCTCGCTGATCCCAGAGAGCGTGCTGCGCCGGCACGCCGCCCTGCCGCTCGCCGCCGAAAACGGCGAAGTCGTGGTGGCGATGAGCGACCCGACCAACATCCACGCCCTGGAGGATCTCGGGATTATCTCCGGCCGCCGGGTCGTGCCCGTCGTGGTGGCCGAACAGGACCTGCAGCGGGCCCAGAACCGGGCGTTCTCCGGCGGCGAGGGAGTGGCCGAGATTCTGGAGGAGGCGGCGGAGGACGAGACCGGGGACACCGGAGAGGTAGAGCTGGGAGCCGGGGAGGATGACGCGCCGGTGGTCCGCCTGGTCGACTCGGTCCTGAAGAACGCCGTTGGCGAGGGCGCGTCCGACGTACACGTCGAACCCCACGCCGGCGGGCTCGACGTGCGCCTCCGGGTCGACGGCGTCCTGCGGAGGACCATGTCCATCCCGGCCGGGTTGCGGGGCGGCGTGATCGCCCGCCTCAAAGTCCTCGCCAACCTGGACATCGCCGAGCGCCGGGTGCCCCAGGACGGCCGCTTTAGCGTCCGGGTGGGCGGGACGAAGGTTGACCTGCGGGTTGCGGTCCTGCCCACGGTCTACGGGGAGGGGATCGTTATCCGGCTGCTGGACACCTCTAACCTCCAGACCGACCTCGCCGGGCTCGGCTTCGCGCCCGGCGACCTGGAGCGTTACCGGGAGGTCTTCAATCGGCCCTACGGCACCATCCTGGTCACCGGCCCCACAGGCAGCGGCAAGTCCACCACCCTCTACGCCACGCTGGGCGAGCTGAACTCCCCGGAAAAGAAGATCATCACCGTCGAGGACCCGGTGGAGTACCGGCTGAAGGGCGTGAACCAGGTCCAGGTAAACCCGCGGGCCGGCCTAACCTTCGCCTCGGGGCTCCGGAGCATCCTGCGCAACGACCCGGACGTCGTGATGATCGGGGAGATAAGGGACGCGGAGACCGCCCGCACGAGCATCGAGGCCGCCCTGACGGGACACCTGGTACTCGCTACGCTCCACACCAACGACGCTCCCGGGGCCCTCAGCCGCCTCACGGACATGGGCGTGGAGCCTTTCCTCACCGCGTCTGCGGTCAATTGTGTCGTGGCGCAGCGGCTGGCGCGCCGGCTCTGCGAGCGGTGCAAGGAGCCCGCGGAGGTCGAGCATGGGGTGCTGAAGGATGTGGGCCTGCCGTTCGACCGCCTCCCGCCGGGCGGCCCGCGTTTCCACAGGGCTGTTGGCTGCGGGCGGTGCGGGGGCAGCGGCTACCGGGGCCGCGTCGGTATCTACGAGACGATGCTCATAAACCGGGAGATAGAAGAGTTGATCCTGCGCCGCGCCTCTACCGGCGAAATCTCCGCCGCCGCCGAACGCGGGGGTATGGCCCGCCTGCGCGCCGACGGGCTTCTCAAGGCCGCCCGGGGGGTGACCACCATCGAAGAGGTCCTGCGCAACGTGGTGTAGGCCGCCGGGCCAGGCCGTAGCTAGGCCAGCCTCGACTCCTCATCGGCCTCGAAGGGATCGTCCACGGGGCCGTCGGGGTCCAGGGCGTAAGGAGAGACGCGGGCAGAGCCGCAGTTGGGGCACATGATCTCGTCCTCCTCCGGGTCCACCAGCTTCAGCCGGGCCTCGTGCTCGCTGAACACGGTTCCGCACACGCCGCACACGAGCCTGCTTTCCATGCGGCCTCCTCTCCGGTCGCCGACGAGGCTTTCAATATACCCTAGATGAACCCTTTGTTGGCGGTCCCGGGCACGACGGTGTGTGCAGGCTTTACAATATCTTCTATGGAACCTAAACAACAGCAGCGGGGCGCCGTGCGGGTCGGGATGATCTGGGGCGCCATCGGGGGCGTTATCGGGTTCCTGGTGGCCCTTATCGGGGGCGCCGTCGCGGGCGTGCTGGTGGCGGGCTTTACCGGCTTCTCCTGCGGCCGCCGGGCCGCCGTGGCCGAGGCCGGCCGCAGCTCGGGGGCCCTCGCCGGCCTGATCTCCGGCGCGCTGGCCGCGCCGGTTTTCGTAATCGCGGCCGCCGCCGGGTCCATCATCTCCGCCCGGAACGTCAGCACCGCCGAGATGTCCCGCATGGTCTCCGACATGGCCGGGCTGGACATCCCCCCGGACCAGGTCTGGCAGATGTTCCTCCTGAGCCTGGTCTTCGCCGGGTTTATCCAGGCGGCGCTCCTGATCCTGGTCTCTACCGCTACCGGCGCCTGGAGCCGGAGAAAGCGGTCCGACAACTGACCTTTCCCCAGGCCGGCCCCCCCGGCCGCGCCGCCGCGGCGGGCATGACATCTTGCTACCACTTGATACAATACCTTGCATGAAGGTAGGTATAGTCGGATTGCCGAACGTGGGCAAGTCCACGGTGTTCAACAGCCTGACGCGGGCGGGAGCGGAGTCCCAGAACTACCCGTTCACCACGATAGACCCGAACCTGGGCGTGGCGGTGGTGCCGGACGGCCGTTTGGGCGCGCTGGCGGAGACGATGCGCAGCAAGAGCGTGGTGCCCGCCACGGTGGACTTCGTGGACATCGCCGGGCTGGTGCGGGGCGCGAGCCGGGGCGAGGGGTTGGGCAACCAGTTCCTCGGCAACATCCGGGAGTGCGAGGCCGTGGCCCACGTGGTCCGCTGCTTCGAGGACGAGAACGTCGTCCACGTCCACGGCGGCGTGGACCCGACGGGGGATATAGAGACGATCAACACCGAGCTTCTGCTGGCCGACCTGGCCACCGTAGAGCGGCGCCTGGAGCGGGTGGGGAAGGCCGCCAAGAGCGGCGACCCGATGCTGCGGGCCGAGGCCGCGGAGCTCGAGAAGCTGCGCGACCACCTCTCCGGCGGAGACCCGGCCCGCACGTACCCGAAGAACGGCGCGGTGGCCGAGGCCCTCGGGACGCTCATCACGGCCAAGCCCACGCTCTACGTGGCGAACGTGGATGAGGCGTCGGTTGCGCACGGCAACCGCTACAGCGCGGCGGTCGAGAAGCTGGCGGCCCGCGAGGGGGCGGAGGCCGTGAGGATCTCGGCCCGCCTGGAGGCCGAGGTGGCGGAGTTGCCGGAGGACGAGGCGCGGGAGTACCTGGCGATGCTCGGCGTCGAGAGCACGGGCTTCGAGGAGTTCGTGCGGGCGGCCTACCGGCTGCTGGGCCTGATCACGTTCTTCACCGCGGGCGAGAAGGAGAGCCGGGCCTGGACCGTGCGCGAGGGTTCTACGGCGCGGCGGGCGGCCGGCAGGATCCATACCGACATGGAGCGCGGGTTTATCGCGGCGGAGACCGGCAACTGGGAGGATATCGTGCGCGCCGGCTCCTGGGCGAAGGCCCGCGAGGAGGCGAAGGTCCGCCTCGAGGGCCGTGACTACGTCGTGAAGGACGGCGACACCATCCTGTTCCGCTTCAACGTCTAGGATGGCTGCTGGGAGACCCTTCGTCCGCCCGACGAAGCCGATCGCCGGGTGCCGGGTCGCGCTCGTCACCACCGGCGGCGTCCACCTGCCGGAACAGGAGCGCTTCGACATAGACGACTTCGCGGGCGACTGCTCCTACCGGGAGATCCCGGCGGACGCTGAAGAACTTACCTGGACCCACGCCTACTACCGGCCAGAGGACCGCCCCGACCTCGACGCCGTATTCCCGCTGTGGACGCTCCGGGAGCTGGCGTCGGAGGGTTTTACCGGGGAACTGAACGACCGGCACTTCAGCTTTATGGGGGCCATCCACGAGCCCGCGCCTCTGGTCGAGGATACCGCCCCGGCGGTGGCGGCGAAGCTCGCCGCCGATCGGGTGGACGCGGTGCTGCTAACCCCCTCCTGACCCCTGTGCCACCGGTCCGTCGGGCTGGTAAGCGGGGCTATAGAGGAGCGAGGCATACCGACCGTCACCCTGGCAATGGAGCGAGGTGTGGCGGCCCCGAGGGTCGCCTACGTGCCGTTCCCGTACAACTTCCCGATGGGCGGGCCGGGGGACCGGGAGCGGCACCGGGCGGTCGCGCGGGCCGCGCTCGCGCTGCTGCCCGGGCTGGAGGAGCCGGGCGAGGCGGAGCTGCCGTTTAGCTGGTAGGGGGTCAGGCGGTGCGGGGTAGCTCGCCCTCGCGCACCGTGACGGGCAGGGCGCGCTGTATCCGGCCAAACTCCCGGCCCTCGTCCTCGCCGACGAGCGTGGTCGCCACGCCGCTCTTGCCGGCGCGGGCCGTGCGCCCGATCCGGTGTACGTAGGTCTCCGCGTCCTCGGGGAGGTCGTAGTTGATGACGTGCGAGACGTCGGGGATGTCCAGGCCGCGGGCGGCGACGTTGGTGGCGATGAGGACCCGGGTCCTGCCGCCGGTAAAGGCGGCGAGCGTCTTGCCGCGCTGGGCCTGGGTCTTGCCGCCGTGCAGCAGCCCGACCCGGTAGCCGTCGCGCTCCAGCTGGCGGTGGAGCTTGGTCGCTCCGTGCTTCGTGCGGCGAAAAACGATGGCCCGCGGCTCCCGCTCGGCGTCGAGGAGCGAGCGCAGGGCGCGCGTCTTGTGCCGGCCGGGCATCCGGTAGCAGACCTGCTCCACAGTATCCACCGTGGGCGCGGCGGACTCCACCGCGAGCCACCGCGGGGAGCGCATGTGCTGCCCGACCACCTTCTTGATCTCGGCGGGCATCGTGGCCGAGAACAGGGCCGTCTGCCGGTTTCCGGGCGTGTGCGACAGGATGCGCCCCACGTCCGGGGCGAAGCCCATGTCGAGCATCCGGTCGGCCTCGTCGAGCACCAGGTAGCGCACGGAGCCGAGCCGCAGCGTGCCCCGCTGCAGGTGGTCCAGGACGCGTCCCGGCGTGCCCACGGCCACCGAGGTCGACCGGTTCTTGAGAGCTTTTATCTGGGGGCCCATAGACGCGCCGCCGCAGAGGACCACCGAACGCACCCGCCCGTGGCGGGAGAGGTTCGCCAGCTCGCCCGCGACCTGGGAGGCCAGCTCCCGCGTCGGCACCAGCACCAGCGCCTGCACGCCGCGCGCCTTCGGGCTGAGGACTTCGATCAGGGGTATCGTGAAGGCGGCCGTCTTTCCGCTGCCGGTCTGGGCGAGCCCGACCACGTCCTCGCCCTCCAGGAGCGCGGGCAACGCCAGGGCCTGTATCGGGGTGGAGCTGTACCAGCCCTGCTCGCGGACGGCCCGGAGGGTTGGCTCGGAGATGCCGAGGCCCGCGAACGTGGTCCGCTCGGGGTCGGTGTTGGTGTGTGCGGTCAAGATGCGCAGTTCCTTTCACGTCGGTTTTAGTGGCGGCCACCGTAAGGAGCGTACGTCGTGGCGGCCACTCGACGGGAGAGGACGGGCACCGGACACAAAAAGAGATGCCCGCTTTCCGGCATCTCGAAGATCGTGGACGTAAGTTCGCTATTGCGTAGCTGGGCGAGTATACAGCACGCGCCGCCGGGATCAAGCCTTCGAGGAGGCGGGTATGCGTTCACGCCCCGGTCCGTCGCTACAGGTTATACTTCATCTCGTACGAGAATCCGTATCAAAGGCGGTAGAGTGGCTTTCATATTACTGGCGTTGCTGGCTTTCGCCTTCGTGGCGTTCCTTTTCCTGTTGCCGATCCTGTACTCGCTGCAGGCGGTCGGGAGCCTGTTCGTGTACCCGAAGCAGCTCAAGGCGATGTTCGGGAACAGGATCCTGCGCCGCAACCACGCACTGGAGCACGCGACCATCGTGGTGATGATGGAGCGCCAGCCGGGACGCAAGTTCAACGGCTTCTCTACCGACGACGGCTTTTTCGTGCAGGGCGTCCGGTCGCTCGAAGAGGTGGACAGCGCCGCCCGCGAGGCTTTGCGGCGGCTCAGGAACGGCGAGCGCGGCCTCGCCATCCACCGCAACTGCGGCACGACCATCGTCGCCGCTAACCTGCTCGCGGCGGTCTTTTTCCTGGGCTCTCTGGGCGTCGGCTTGTACCTGGGCCTCTCGCTTGGCAGCTTCTTCCTGCTCCTCGTGGGGGCCATGCTGCTCTCGTTCGTGTTGCGGGTGCCCCTGAGCCTGCTCTTGCAACGGTTCGTGACAACGGACGCCGACCTCAACAACGCCGAGGTCGGCTGGGTCGAGCCAGCCAAGCCCAACGAGCTGCGGGCGGGCATCCTGGGGATGCTGCTCGCCGCCTCCTCCGTCCAGGTGCGGGTCTTCCACACCGACCCGGACGCGGTCGAGATCATCCGCGACGACGGCGCCGTCGTCCGCTAACCGGCCGTAATATCTTTATCTCCCGGAGCGTCTGAACCGGGAGCGATCACGCGTTCCCCGACGGTGCTCCGCACCTTGCGGGGCGGAATATACTGGCCGAACTTCCGAGCTTTTTGGAGAGGAGACCCGGTGGAGAACAGCGGCTACGACGTTCTGATCATCGGCGGGGGCCAGGCGGGTATCCCGCTGGCCTACGCGCTGGCGGGCGAGGGCCGGAGCGTGGCCCTCGCGGAGAGGAAAGACCTCGGCGGCTCGTGCGTTAACTTCGGTTGCACGCCGACCAAGGCGGCCGTGGCGTCGGCGAAGGTCGCCTTCCAGGCCCGCCGCGCCTCCGAGTACGGCGTGGAGATACCGGAGGTCCGGGTGGACTTCCCGGCGGTCATCGGGCGGGCGCGGGGCATCGCCGAGATGAGCCGCAGCGGAATCGAGAGCGGCTTCGAGGGCTCGGAGAACCCGGTACTCATCCGGGGCCACGCCGCCTTCGAGGGCCGGGAGGACGGCGGCTTCCGGGTCCGGGTGGGGGACCGGAGCGTCCTGGCCCGCGAGGTCGTGCTCAACACCGGGACGCGCAGCCTCATCCCCCCGATAGACGGCCTCGACGAGGTGGACTATATAGACTCCGGCAACTGGCTGGACCACACCGAGCTTCCCGGGCACGCCGCCATCGTCGGGGGCGGCTACATCGGGCTGGAGATGGCGCAGTTCTACCGCCGCATGGGCAGCCGGGTTACGGTGGTCTCCGGCAGCTCCGGGCGGGTTGCCCCACGGGAGGACGAGGAGGTCTCCCGTGCTCTCCAGGAATACCTGGAAGAGGAGGGCGTCGAGTTCGTCCACAACGCCCGCGCCGAGAAGGTGGAGAGGACCGCCGGCGGGGTAAAGCTCACGCTCGGGGACGACGAGCCTTCGGAGCTGGAGGCCACGCACGTCTTTATCGCGACTGGCCGCCGGCCCAACACCGACGACCTAGGCCTGGAGAACGTGGGCCTGGAGACGGAGAAGGGCGTCGTCCGGGCCGACGAGCGGCTAAGGACGGGGGTAGACGGTGTCTGGGTGGCGGGGGATGTCCGGGGCGGCCCGATGTTCACCCACACCTCCTACGACGACTACCGGGTGCTGTTCTCGCAGATGGTGGGCGACGGCTCCCACACCACGGACCGGGTGGTGCCCTACGGCATCTTCACCGACCCCGAGCTGGGCCGGGTGGGCATGACCGAGCGCGAGGCCCGGGAGGCGGGTTACGAGGTCGAGGTCCTTCGCCGCGAGATGCGGCGCAACGGCAAGGCGACGGAGATCGGGGAGACCAAGGGCTTCGTGAGGGTGGTCGCCGACGCTTCTAGCGGCCGGATCCTCGGCGCTGCCGTGCTGGCCGCCGAGGGCGCGGAGTTGGTCCACGTGTACATAAACCTGATGAACGCCGGCGCCCCGATAGACGTCCTGCGCAACGCCGTCCACATCCACCCGACCCTCGCCGAGGCCGTCCAGACCGCGGTCTCCTGAAACACAGGCGTCCGCGCCGGGCGCGGTCCTCTAACCGTCCGTCCTCCGCAGCTGGATGCGGCGGGGCTCCGGCGCCGCGGTGCCGCCGCCGCTGACGGTTATCTCAACCACGCCGTCGTAGATGCTGGCGCTGATGTCGTCCTCCCTCACGCCCGACGGGAGGGTCATGCTGCGCCGGAAAGCTCCGTAGTAGCGCTCCCGGACGTAGAAGGTCGCTTCCTCCTCGCCCGCGACGCGCTCGCGCTGGCCGGAGACGGTCAGCGCGCCGTCCATGAACGTGATGTCTATGTCCTCCGGTTTCACCCCGGGAAGCTCCACCCGTATCACGAGGTCGTCGCCCTTCGTGAGCGCCTCCGAGGTGGGCGTCCACGCGTCCGCCGGTGTGCGCCGCTTGTGCGAGCCCGGCGGCTCCGGGCCCTCACCATACATACGGTCCTGTATCCGCTTTATCTCGTGTACCGCGTCCATAAAGCCGTGAAACGGTCTGTTCGCCAACGCTCCTCCCTCCATCCCGGGAAACTCCCGCACCGTCTCCTTACCCGATAAACCCGTTCTCCCGCAACCACCGCTCCGACACATCGGCTGGGGAGCTTCCTTCCACCAGCACGGCGGCGCTCAACTCGCGCAGCGTCCCGGTGTCGAGCTTCTCGGAGATGGGGGCGAAGATCTCCTCCAGCTCCGGGTGCCGGCCGAGCGTCTCCTCGCGGATGTTGAGCGAGGGGTTGTAGGCGGCGAAAAACTCCTCGTCGTCCTCCAGGAGGCGGAGGTCCAGCGCCGGGATCCGCCCGTCGGTCTCGAACACCGAGCCGAAGTTGCACCGCTCGCCCCGGTTCACGGCCCCGTAGATCGTGTCGTCGGGGAGAACGGAGACGTTCTCCGCCGGGAACTCGAAGCCGTAATGCTCCTCCAGGTCCGGCAGCCCGTCGGCCCGCTCCCGGAACTCGGGGCCGGCGCACAGCGTCGCCTCCTCGGGCCGATCTTCGACCAGATGCCTCAGGCCGGAGATGCTCTCGACGCCTTCCAGCGCCCCCTCGCGCACGGCGACGGCGTAGGTGTTGTTGGCGGGCGCCGGCGGGAGCCACTCCACGCCGTTCTGCTCCAGGTCTTGTTCGGCCACGGCCTCGTACTGCTCCCGCGGGTCGGGGATGGGGTCTGGCTCGGCGAGGTGGATCAGCCACCCGGTGCCGGTGTACTCCCAGTACATGTCTATCTCGCCGGAGACGAGCGCCCGGCGCGTCCTCTCGGTGCCGCCCAGCCCCGTCCGGTCTACGACCTCCGCGTTGGCGGCCTCCAGGGCCTGGCGGGTGATGCTGCTCAGGATCTCCTGCTCGGTAAAGTCTTTGGAGCCCACGGCCAGCCGGACGCTCCCCTGGGGCCCGCTCAGGCTGTACTCCTCGCTTATGCTGCCACCGTCTCCGCCGCACCCCACCGTAACGGCCGCCACGACGAGGATCAGGACCGCCAGCAACAGCTTTCCGGGCGTTATCCTGCGGGCCGGGTACACGAAAACGCTCCTCACTCTCCCCGAGGGTTTGGCGGGCGGGTTTCTCTCGTCGCGCCGCCCGGGGGTCTTCCGGGGGCTTCGTCCCTCGACAGCGCCACGTAGAGGGCGTAGCACATCGCGATCATGATCACCGCGAACGGCACCGCGGCGATGATGGCGACCTTCTGCAGGGCGTCGAGCCCGCCGGCCAGCAGCACCACCGCGGCAAAGGCGGCGATGACGATGCCCCAGACGAACTTGACCAGCGTGCGGGGGTTGAGGGCCCCGCCGGTGGACATGCTGCCGAGCACGAACGAGGCCGAGTCCGCCGAGGTGATAAAGAAGACGCTCACGAGGAGTATCGCCACGACGGAGGTGACCATCGCCAGCGGGTACTGTCCCAGGGTGATGAACAGCGCCGTGGTCACGTTCTCCGACACGGCGTCGGTTATGGCGCCGTCCATCTCGCGATCGGCGTTTATGCCGGCCGCCCCGAACGTCGAGAACCAGAACATGCTCACCAGCGTCGGCACGAGCAGCACGACGATGACGAACTCCCGGATCGTACGCCCCCGGGAGATGCGGGCGATAAAGGTCCCCACGAACGGGCACCAGGCGATCCAGGTCGCCCAGTAGAAGATGGTCCAGTCGTTGGCCCAGGTGCTGTCGGCGAAGATGTTCTGCTCAAAGCTCATCTGCACGAGCGAGCCCGCGTAGGAGCCGGCTACCTGCACGAGCGACCCGACGATGAGCACCGTCGGCCCCAGCACGAATATGAAGAGGACCAGTAGCACCCCGAGCACCATGTTGAGGTTGCTCAGGTACCGGATGCCCTTGTCTATGCCCGTGGCCGCCGAGACCATGTACAGCGCGAAGATGACCACGATTATGGTTATCTGCACCGAGACGGCGTTGGGCACCTCGAAGAGGAAGTTCAGCCCGCCGTTGACCTGCAGCGCCCCCAGCCCCAGCGAGACGGCGACCCCGAACAGGGTGGCGAGGATTGCCAGTATGTCTATTACTTTGCCGAAGGGGCCGTCCACCCGGTCGCCCAGGACGGGGCGGAAGATCGAGCTGATAATGCCGCCCTGCTCGCGCCGAAAGTTGGTGTAGGCCAGGCACAGTGCGATCACGGCGTACACCGCCCAGGCGTGCAGGCCCCAGTGAAAGAAGGCGTAGCGCAGGCCCAGCTCCGCCGCTTCCGGGGAGCCCGGCTCCGCCATATTGTACGGGGGCGTGCCGTAGTGGGACATGGGCTCGGCCACCCCCCAGAAGACCAGCCCGATCCCCATGCCCGCGGCGAAGAGCATGGCGAACCACGAGAGCCGCCCGAACTCCGGCTCCTCGTCTTCCTTACCCAGCTTGATGTTGCCGAAGCGGCTGATGGCCAGGTAGATCACGAAGAACAGGAACAGCGTGGTGGCTACCAGGTATAGCCAGCCGAAGTTGACGACCACGAAGTCCAGGATCGCCGTCGTGACCTCGGAGAGGTTCTCGGTGAAGAGCACGCCCCAGAGCAGGAACAGCACCGCGAACGCGAGAGAGACCCAGAACACGAGCCCCAGCTTGCCTACTCGAGATGCTTGCTTCGCTTCCGCTACGCCATCCCCTCGTACCGATGTCTCCGACAAAAACTGATCATGCTTCCCGCCTGGCGGGAATGCAGCCAAGATAATGAAGATAATGCAAAGCGCGGATCATTGCAACCGCCATCCCGCGCCGGAGACCTGGGGGCAGGTCTCTTTTTCTAAAGGCTCTGGACGCGGCCCCCCTCCCGGGCGGAGGCCAGCAGGCCGCCGATAGCGCGGGCGTTGCCCAGTATCTCCGTCGGTCCCACGGCGGGCTCCCTCCCCTCCCGGACCGCCGCGGCGAACTCCTCCAGCTCCGCCAGGTAGGGGTCGTCCGCCTGGAATTCCTCGGTCGTGGACTCGTCGCCGCGCGTGATCTCTACCGTGCCTCCGGCCTTGTCCGCCCGGAAGGGGGCTGTGAGCGAGATCTTGCCCTCCGTACCGATGATCTCCAATCGCTCCCGGCGGGCGCTGGAGATGCTGCTCGATACGACCCCTAGGCCTTCGTCGAACTCCAGGACACCCGCCAGCTCCTGGTCTGCGCCGTCCGCGTCGAAGCGGGCGAAAGCCGAGGCCCGGCGCGGCTCGCTATCGAAGGCTAGCCGCACCCCGCTCACCGCGTAGCAGCCGACGTCCCCGAGCGACCCGCCGCCCAGGGAGCCGGCGCCCCGCACGTCCTCCGGGTCGTCCAGGAGGTGGCCGAACTGGGCGATGACCTGCCGGACGGTGCCCACGGCGCCGTCCCGGATCAACTCCCGCACCCGCCGCGTCTGGGGGTGCAGCCGGAACATGAAGCCCTCCATGAGCGTGAGCCCCGCTTCCTCGGCGGCCGCGACAGCCCTCTCCGCCCCCGCGGCGTCCAGGGCGAAGGGCTTCTCGCAGAGCACGTGCTTGCCCGCTTCGAGCGCTTTCAGCGTCCACTCGACGTGCAGGGAGTTCGGCAGCGGGATGTAGACGGCCTCTACCTCGTCGCTCTCCAGCAGCGCGGCGTACTCCTCGAAGATCCCGGCCTCGGAGGCGAGCTTGCGCACCTCGTCGGCCTTACCGCCGTTGCGGGTGGCGACGGCCGAGACCTCTACCGCCTCCGTCTTCCCGGCGGCGGGGATGATGGCGCCCCGCGCTATGTTGGCGGCCCCCAGTATTCCTATCGGCAACGGTGAGTCCTGCAAAACTCCTCCCTCTCTGTACGACCCCGCAATTTTACTCAATCGCGGGTTCCGGCGAGGCCTTCTATCTCCGTGACCACCCGGTCTAGCTCCTCCACGAGCGGGCCCTCCCCGGTTCCCCGGAAGGCTTCCACCAGCGACCGGTAGTACCAGAGCGTACGGTCCTTGCCGCCGGTAAAACGCTCCCAGAGCCCGTCGCCCAGGACGCGCAGGTCGGCCAGTATCGTCCGGGCGTTGTGCAGCTTGTCCGCCGCCGAGACGAGCCGGACGGAGGGGGTGGCGTGGCGGACGTGCTCTACGTACCGCTCCTTGCGCTCCCGCCAGGGCGGCTTGGGGATGGACGCCGCGTCGGAGCAGGCGGCCACGATCGCCGCCACCTCTTTCCCGAAAGCGGCCGCCAGCGACGCCTCGGTAGCCCCGGTATCCTCGATGGCGTCGTGCAGCAGCGCGGCCACGACCTCGTCCTCGGTCCCGCCGTTCTCGCCCACGAGGGCCGCGACCGCCAGGAGGTGGGTGATGTACGGGGTGCCGGTGCCCTTACGCTTCTGGTCCCGGTGCAGCTCTGAGGCGTAGAGCAGGGCCCGGTCGAACTTCTCCCCGTAGCTCAAGAAGGCGACCCGTTCAGTAACTGGGGGTCTAGGATCCAACCCTCCAGCGCGTCGCACTCCGGCGGAACCCCGTAGTCCGTCGTCCGCCGCGAGTAAGCCCACGCCGCCTGCACGGCGCACAGCAGGGAGTCGAGGGCGTCGGCGGCCGGCTCGGAGACGAACCGCTCCTCCCAAACCTTGTCCATCTCCACCACGAAACCGTACGCCTCCTCCAGAACGGGGGACCGCAACCCGGCGACCAGCTTCTCCCGCGCGGCCTGTTGCTCCGGGGACTGCTTTCTGCGTTCGTCGTTCTTGTAGCTCGTGCGGCCTAGAAAGCGCCGGGCTACCACGGCGGGGTAGGCCTCCACGGCCACCCGGTCGTCACCGTTCGGGCGGCAGGGTACGATGCTTACGCCGGAGGCGAGCAGCCGGGGCGCCCCCTGGAAGAACATCTTCCCGACCGGAACCCGGAAGAGCATCATCGCGCTGCTGGAGCCCGAGCGCCGGTCCGGGAGCCGGTAACGCCACTTGCTGCCCTTTGGCCGCGTCGCCATGTCGGCCCTCACGGCCGCCTCGAAAGCTTCCTTGCCCATCTCCGCCACCGCCCCGACGTAGCCCTCCCAGGCTACGGGCCACCCTAGCGCCTCGACCAGCGGGCGCGGCTGGCCGAACGGAAAGTCCAGGCCGCACACCCACGGACCGGGAGAGGACAGAAACCCCTCGAACTCCCCGAGGTCCTTCATCTCCCGGGCGTCCTCCACGCGCAGGGCTCCCCCTTCTAGCGCACAGCCCAGGACTACGAGCGGCTTGCGACGGTTCGGGGCGCTGGTGAAGTCTAGGCCGTAGATCCTCACCCACGCATTTTACAGGACAGCCGGAACGAACCCGGCACCCGGCGATAGCTACAAAGGCCGGGCGGTCACCGGGCCAACAGGCTGTTCTTGGGCAGGATCTCCGCGGCCTGCTCCGGGGTCGGTATCTCGTTCACGAGCGTCGTCAGGCGCCGGTCCCGGTCGCGCAACTCGAACCAGCACTCGCCGGTCACGTCGTCCCAGCTATCGAATACGATGCAGTAGTCGCCGTTCCACGCCACCAGAGACGGCATGTCTCCGTACCTGGGTTCCGTGTTCCAGCCCTTTCTCTCGAAGTCTTCGGTGAACTCGTCGAAGCACCTCAGCAACCGCCATTCCCAGACCATCGCGCGCCTCCTTTCCTCGCGACTTTAGTTGCAAACCCTCTGCGGACTGTATACCACATGGGGAACCATTGTGAGGGCGCGGGACGCCCGGCTTCTATAGACAGCCGGCCAAAGACAGGTTCCTCAGAGAAGGCTTCTCTTGGACCTCCGGTTCGAGAGGCCAAAGGGCCGGGGGGGTGTGCCTAGTTCTCCAGGCGGTTTTCGAGGCTTTCGACGAGGGTTTTGCGGTTCTCATGGTGTTTCTCGTAGGCGAGGATCTCCTCCACCTCGTTATTCGAGAGGCCCTTGATCTTGCTTCTGATCTCGCCCACGTTGAGCTGGTCGTAGCCGTTGAGCGGCAGGTCCCGCTGCGCCTGATCCCGGGCCTGCTTCGCCTCTTTGGTGTTTTCGACGTGCTGCTGGCCCTGCCGGGAGCCCTCACGTTTCTTCTGCTCGGTCTCGCGCTGCTCTTCCTCGCTCATGTTCTCCCAGGCTTTTTTGGGGAGATAGCGGGACGTCTCGCCGTCCCCGCGGGCCTGCGCCTCGCCCTCGCGGGTCTGCCACTCCTCCTCGGTCCACCGCTCCAGGTTTTTCTGGTCCTCGTCCTTGCCGCCCCTGTAGCCGCCGCCCCGCCGCTCGTACTCCTGGGTGAGAAGCTGGGACTTGCGGGCGCTCCACTGGCCGGGCTCGCCGCCCTTGTCGGAGGCTTTGATCTCTTCTTTTATCTCTTCCCGGAGCTTGGGGTGGGTGTACTTCTCTTCGTAGTCCTTTTTCGCCATCTAGCTGGTTCCTTTCTCTAGCGGACCCGCGCTGTGGCCGATAACGGCGTAGAGCGGGTCGGAGAACATCCTGCGCGGGCTGCGGTCCACGCTGTGTACGTCCCGCCAGTTGCCGGCTTCTTCCAGGTACTGCTCGACGAGCCGTAAGTGGCCCTCGTCGTCCAGCCGGTGCCAGATCGCCACCGCCTTGTCCGGGAAGCAGCGGTTGGAGAAAGTTATGACGACCGGCGCGCCGGGCTTCAGCACGCGGCCCAGGTCTCGCAGTACCTCCACGGGCCGGGTCAGGTAATCGATGGATACGCAGATACCGCACCCCTCGAACTCCGCCTCGCCGAACGGCAGGCGCGGGTTCCGGTTGAGGTCGTGGACCACGTACCCGTCCAGCCGGGGGTTGCGCCGCAGCTCCTCCTCGTTCATCCCGAGGCCCACCACGCGCCGGTACTCTACTTCGGATGGCAGGTGGCTGACCCAGCTGCTCATCAAATCCAGTACGGCGCCGCCCGGCGGAAAATGCTCCCGGTAGAGCTGGGTAACGGCGGCCATGGCCCGGTCGTCTATGTGGGTGACGAGCCGGGGGAAGCGGTAGAATTCCGCGTCCGGCGACTCGTCGTAGCGCCGGAAGGCTTCTTCCGGAAGTCTCGGCACCGTCGCTTCTCCTCTTTATCAGCCTACGCTCTCATGGCTCAAGTTACGGAGGGCGCCGTGCTTTGGCTGTAATATGGTCCACCGTGGACTCCGTAAATACTCTGCAAAACGGGCGGCACTTTACGGTCGCGGTGTTCGTGGTCTGGGAGGGACGGGTGTTGCTCCACTTCCACCGCAAGCTCGGGATGTGGCTGCCGCCGGGCGGGCACATCGAGCCGGGCGAGTTGCCGGACGGCGCCGCACGCCGTGAAGTGCTGGAAGAGACCGGCGTGGAGGTGGTTCTGACCGGAGAGCGGCGCGAGGACGTGGAAGACCCCGTGCAGCTCCACCGCCCGGCCGGGGTGCAGCTAGAGCACATCGGTCCCGGCCACGAGCACATAGACCTGATCTACTTCGCCCGTCCGGCAGGCTCCACCCGGATCCGGGCGACCTTCGAGGAGGACAGGGTGGGCTGGTATGGCCCTGGAGACTGGGATTCTATGGGCGTGAACGCTGAAGTCCGGGGTTGGTGCGAGCGGGCGCTGGTAGAGGCGGAAGCCTAGAGCTACGGGTCGGAGCAGTCGCGGCGGTAGCCGCAGGTGGGGCAGATGATCTTGCAGTGTAGCCCGTACATCTCCGTGCCGCAGACCTCGCACTCCTGGACGGCTGGTTGGGGCGTCTCGCTGGTCTGCCCCGGCTCCTGGTTTGGGGTCTCTTTCACCTCTTGAGTATAAGGGGGCCGCTGGTGCCGGACACCCACCAGGTTATCTTCCCGGACGGCGATCGAAGTCCGGCAGCAGGTCCGCGAGGCGGGCGGCGCTGAAGGTCTTGAACCCGCTGAAGGAGAGGACCCGCTGCGCCTGGCGGAGCGAGACGGCGAGCGAGTTGGTCAGCACCTGCAGCGTCGCCAGGTTCTCCTGGAGTCGGGCCACGGTTACGGGAAGTTGCTGGGAGCGGGCCTCGACGGCGGCCAGGTTTTTCTCCAGCTCGCTGGTACGGGCGGCGAGCCGGGTCACATCATCGAGAAGGTGTGCCTGAAACGCCCGGTGGGTACGCCGGAAGCTAAGCCACGCCCGGAGGGCGCGCACCCCGGAGAACAGGGCGAGCAGGGCTCCGATGATTGTGAGGATCAAGATCGCGGTTCCCATCTCGGGGGTTACCGTACCACGGCCCGCGGGGCCTTTACAATCATTTCAGCGGTGTTAAAATCCGTCTCGCGACGCGGGGTGGAGCAGTCTGGTAGCTCGTCGGGCTCATAACCCGAAGGTCGCAGGTTCAAATCCTGCCCCCGCTACTACCGGCCCGGCCAGAAACTGGCTGGGCCTTTTCCGTACTCGTTCTGCCTTCTCGCTGTGTGTCTCCGTGGTGTACAGGCTTATGATAGGGGGGCGAGGGTACCGGGCAGAAATGGGCAAGAAGAATAGACGGAGAGCGTCCGCGTGTGTAGACTGCCAACCTCAGTAGGAGGCTGGGAGAGGCAAGCTAAGATGAGTAACAAGTATCTCTGGTGGCAACGCGGCATCATATATCAGGTCTACCCTCGCTCCTTTATGGATGGTTACGGAGACGGAATCGGGGACCTGAGAGGAGTAGCCGCGCGACTCGACTATCTTCAATGGTTGGGGGTCGACGCTATCTGGATCTCTCCCTTCTACCAGTCTCCCATGGCCGACTTCGGCTACGACGTTAGCGATTACAAGGGAATACACCCGATGTTCGGTACGGATGAAGACTTCGACGACCTGATCTCCAAAGCACACGAGCGCGAGATCAGGGTCATCCTCGACTTCGTGCCCAACCACACCTCCGAGGAGCATCCGTGGTTCGTCGAGTCTCGCTCGTCGCGAGGTAACCCGAAGCGCGACTGGTATCTGTGGGCGGACCCGGCGCCGGACGGGGGGCCTCCCAACAACTGGCTCAGTGTCTTCGGCGGCGGGGCGTGGGAGTGGGATGAGGCCACCGAACAATATTACTATCACGCTTACCTCAAGGAGCAGCCGGACCTCAACTGGCGCAAACCCGAAGTCCAGAAAGAGATGCTGGATACGATGCGTTTCTGGCTGGATCGGGGGGTGGACGGCCTGCGAGTGGACGTAATCTGGCACATGATCAAGGACGATCAACTACGGGACAATCCCCCTAACCCGGATCACGAGCCGAGCATGAGCCCGTTCGAGTCTCTGCTGCCCGTCTACACCACCGACAGGCCGGAGGTGCATGACGTGGTAGCAATGATGCGCGGCGTGCTGGACGAATACGACGAACGCATGATGATCGGCGAGATGTACCTCCCGACAGAGCGTTTGGTCACCTACTACGGCAAGAACGGCGAAGGTGTACATATGCCGCATAACTTGCAGCTCATCGTAATGCCTTGGGATGCGCGCAGGATCGCGGCGACTATCGACACCTACGAGGGTGCGCTTCCGCCGGGGGCCTGGCCAAACTGGGTTCTCGGTAACCACGATAAGCCTCGCCTAGCTACCCGTGTCGGGCCCGGGCAAGCCCGCGTCGCCGCGGTGCTTCTCCTGACGCTGAGAGGCACCCCGACACTCTACTATGGGGACGAAATCGGCATGCACGCCGTCGACATACCTCCGGATAAAGTACAGGACCCCTGGGAGAAGAACGTTCCCGGTCTCGGTCTCGGCCGCGACCCATCGCGGACCCCCATGCAGTGGGACGGAACCCCGAATGCTGGTTTCTGTCCGGCGGACGTCGAGCCGTGGCTACCCGTTGCCGACGATTACGAAGAAAACAACGTACAAGCCGAGAGTGAAGACCCCGAGTCGATGCTGAGCCTGTATCGGCGCCTGATCTCGCTCCGCCGGGACGAACCCGCGCTTGCTGTTGGGTCCTACGCGCCGGTCGTTACTCCAGGCGACCTGCTGGCCTACGTTCGGGAGAACGATGGCCGGAAGTTCCTGATCGTTCTGAACCTCG
This sequence comes from Actinomycetota bacterium, assembly GCA_004563715.1. GTDB lineage: Bacteria > Actinomycetota > Rubrobacteria > Rubrobacterales > Rubrobacteraceae > SIRX01. The sequence goes on from ML214233.1 coordinate 18,193, forward strand.
GACACGAAGCTCAGACTTTCGACCCCGACGAACGGGTGTTCCGGGGCCGTGTAATCCTCGGCACTCACCTCGACCGCGACGGAGAAGCGTTGGCGGGCGCACTTTCTGTGCGGGGAGACGAAGGGCTGGTCGTCGAGTTGACCAGCTAAGGTGCAAGGGAGCGTGTTGTGACCGGGGACCGTCGTTTACGGGCACAAAGCTCGGGCGGGTGTGAATCGGGATTGTAACCTGAATAGGCTGCTGGTTTCTCGGCCGGACCTTCGTGGTAGCTGGCTCGGGTTTCTGAGAGCAGGCTGTTGACAGAGATCGCCTGCTTTCGGATTCGTTGTCTCGGTTCCTTACCAGGTCGGAGATATGGTCCTCCAACAGGAAGTTGAAGGGTAAACCGGGCTGAGGCGTGGAGCCATCTATGTTAGAGACACACCGGGAGGCAGCAGCAAACTGTCTGGAGCTGCGCGGCCGCTACCAGGCCACGAGATAGATCCCGGAAGCCAGGATCGCCAGGACCGTCAGGGCGGCCAGCAGGCCCGCTCCTAGCGGATGGCGCTTGCACATCGCCTTTGCGGCCCGCGCCCACCCCCGCAGCTTTACCTCGCCCCGGTCGAGAACCCGGGCGATGGCGAGTGACTCGCCGGCCAGCATCAGCAAGCCCAGGGCCACGAGTACCCACGCCAGCGCGAAACCGGCGGCGATGAGCGCTATGCCGCCGACGAGGTTGAGGAACCTCCCGTACCCTGCGAACGCTGCGTGCCTGCGCCGGAGCTGGCGCTTGCGGAACCTCCGCTGAAAACGAGAACCGGGCTCTGCCTCCTTGAAGAGCCTCCACTTCCTCCGCGCCAGTTCTGCAAGCTTTCTCATGGTTCGCCAGCTACGGTGATTCTCGCGACGTTCCGGGCCACTTTCTCCACGCTATCTTGCGTACCATCGCTCGTTAATCGATCCAGCCAACTCCAGGGCTATGCTAGCGAACCCGACCGCCGCCGGCGGCAGGCAACACCCGTCTGAAACTAGAGCCGGGGGAGGCGTTTTACCTCCGGGTCCATCCTGTGGTCTTATGCTCGTACAGATGAGGGGGGTTGTCTACCCGGTTTTGGTCGCGGAGGTGTGCTCCGAGGGTATTTGGCCGGTGTATAGCGCCCGTTCGATGGCGGAGCGCGGGGCCAGGTTCTCGACTACCGCACCCGGTCGAAGATACGGTCCTCCGGCAAGAAGTTAAAGGGAAAGCCGGGTTGCCTGGTCAAGGACAGCGGTCCCTGGGGCCTGGGGGCTACCCTGAAGGACCAGCTTCTCACCGCGCGCTGGCCTTGCCGGTTGCGGACGACGATCCTTATGGTGTGGCGGCCCGTCGCGAGCGGACGCCGGGGCGTGTGGGTGAGCCTGTCGGTCCTCCGATCGTATTTGAAAGCGGTCGTTCTCTCTCCGTTGAGGAACAAGCTTATGTCCGCCTTGCGCAGGTTGGTCTCCCGGTCCCGCACGGTCGCCGCGATGGCCGGGGTGCGGCTTCTTACGCGGGAGCCGGGTGCGGGACGCGGGTTCGAGACCCTGGGTCTGGTATTGCGGGGAGGGCTTCCGAGACCGACCGCGGCTGCGGCGTCGACGAGGCCGTGGCCGTAGAAGCGGTCCTTTCCGGCGGGCCCGAGGTCTCTGGCCGTCGACTCGATGCGGTCCCGGACTTCCCGCGCCGGCCGTCCCTGGGCGGCGAGCAGGCCGGCAACCCCCGCGACGTGCGCGCTGGCGAAGCTGGTGCCGCTCTGGTTGCCGTATCCCGCGGGAAGCCTGGTCGAGAGTACGGCCTGGCCCGGGGCCGCCACGTCTACCCAGTCGCCGTAGCTGGAGAAAGAAGCCCGCCGGTCGTTCCTGTTCGTGGCGGCGACGGCGACGACGTTCTCGTAGGCCGCCGGGTAGACTCGAACCCCGTCACCGAAGTTGCCCGCCGCGGCTACCACGACCGCTCCTCTCCCGGTAGCCCGAT
>ML214233.1:20174-29267 GCA_004563715.1 Actinomycetota bacterium
CCCTCGTTGTTGTCCGTGGCGGCGGCCGCGATCCCGGCGACCGCCGTGCCGTGGCCGGAGTCGTCTTCGGCCCGGTTTGTAGCCGGGTCGTTCGTGAAATCTTTCTGGGCGAAGATCTTCTCCCGGAGGTCCGGATGGATGTTGGCGATACCGGTGTCCACCACGGCTACGTTCACGCCGGCTCCCCGCACCCGGTCCCAGGCCCGGGGAGCCCGGATCCTCTCCAGGCCGTACTGCTCGGCGAAACGCGGGTCGTTCGGGGTGTAGGCGGCCTCGTAGACGTAGTTGTAGCTGGCCGACTCCACCGCCGGCTCGCTCTCCAACTCTCTTCTTTTCTGTTCCAGGAGCCGGGTTCTCTGCTCCTCGGCGGGCCTGGCCTTGATCTCGGGGAACTCGACGACCTGGGCGTCGAGGGCCGGGATCTCCTCTTCCACCTCGCCACCGGCCTCTTCGGGTAACCGCCCGGCTTCCGGCACCGCACCGGGCTCGTAGACCAGGATCAACTCACCGGCGGCGTGGGGCGCGCCCTCCGCCGTCTCGTCCACCACGTCCTCGGGAGTACCGCCCGCCGCGGACGCGAAGAGCGCCAGCGCCAGTATCGCCCCCAGCGCGGTGGACAGCGTCGTCCGTAACCGGTGGCTGGTCGTCATGCTGTTCCCCCTCCTGACCAACGGCCTCTAGCAGAGGCTGGTAATCTCGGATACCGGCATTATGCGGGCAGACCGGCCGGATGTAAACCTTTCTGCCGCCGGGTTGGCGGCGGACGACGCGCCCGGACGTTTCTCATAAACTATCGCTATGGAAGCCGGTCAGGAGCGCGAGGGCTTTACCTCCGCCGTTCGGGCGACCGCCGAGCGGTACGGCATGGACCTCTCGCGCCCGCTGGCGCTGGTCTCCGGCGGCCCGGACTCGGTGGCGCTGCTGCGGGCCCTGGTCGGGCTGGGCGGCAAGCCCGTCGTGCTGCACGTCGAGCACGGCGTCAGGGGGACGGCCTCCCTAGAGGACGCCGCGTTCGTGCGGGGGCTCTGTGAACGGCTCGGCGTCCGTTTCGAGGTGAGGCGCCTCGGGCTCGAAGCCGGGGCCAACTTTCAGGAGCGGGCGCGGACGGCGCGCTACCGGGTGTCAGAGGAGGTGGCGGACAGCCTGGGCCTGGAAACCGTCGTCACGGGTCACACGGCGGACGACGTGGCCGAGACGATCCTGATGAACCTGGCGCGCGGGGCAGGGTTGCGGGGGCTGGCGGGGATACCACCCGTCCGGGGACGCTTTGCGCGACCCCTGATCCGGCAGACCAGAAACGAGGTTCTGGCTTACCTGGAGAAGCTCAGCCAGCCGTACCGCACGGACGAGAGCAACCTCACCGGCAAATACGCCCGCAACCGGGTTCGCAGGGAGGTACTTCCGGTCCTCGAAGACATGTATCCTGGCGCAGCCCGGAACATGGCCCGGTCCGCAGCCCTCCTGCGCGAAGACCTCGAAGCCCTCGAATCCCTGGCCGCCGGCGTGGTTTTCCGGCGGGGTGGGGAGATGGTCATAGACCAGGCGGGGCTGTCGGGGGTGCCCTGCGCCGTCCGCCGCCACGCGGTGCGGCGCGCTTACGCGGAACTGGTGCCCGGCGCTCCGGCACCCGACGCCGCGCTGGTCGAGGCCGTCCTCGGGTTGCTCGGAGGCGGCGAGGGCACGCGGATGCTAAGCCTCCCCGGCGGGGTAGTCGCGGCGGCCCGCACCACCGGCGAGTTGGCCTTCTACGCGGCCGGCGGCGTCCCGGAAGAGACCCTGGAGGTCCGGGAGGGAAGGTTCGTGTTCGGGGAATGGGAGGTCGAGGCGTGGCAGGTGGCGGCGTTCGACGCCGCCGACGCCGCCCGGCCGGAGGTGGCGTACCTCGACGCGGAGAGAGGACCGTACCGCGTGCGAACCGCGCGCGATGGGGATAGTATTCGGCCGTTGGGGCTCGGCGGCAGCAAAAAAGTGCTGCGGGCGATGATGGACCGGGGGTTGCCCAGGGACCTGCGGCGCCGGGTGCCGGTGGTCGTGGCCGCGGACGGCGGGGTGGCCTGGATCTCCGGTGGCGAGCTCGGTGAGGACTACCGGGTGAGAGGACAGACGGAAAAAGTACTCAGGCTGGAGGTAAAGAGAGCCCGTGAAGATGACTAGCATGATGCCCGACGTGCAGGAGGTGCTCATACCCTCGTCCGAGATCCAGGAGAAGGTGCGGGAGATCGGGGTGCGCGTTACCGAGGACTACCGGGGCGAGAAGCCGCTGCTCGTGGGCATCCTGCGCGGGGCGTTCGTGATGCTCGGCGATCTCATGCGCAACGTGGACCTGCCGTGCGAGGTGGACTTCATGGACATAAGCTCCTACGGCACGGGCACCTCCTCCAGCGGGGTCGTGCGCATCCTCAAGGACCTCGAAGAGGATATAACGGGCCGGCACGTCCTGGTGGTGGAGGACATAGTGGACTCGGGGCTCACGCTCTCCTACCTCCGGCGCTCGCTCCTGGCGCGCAACCCGGCTTCGCTAGAGATCTGCGCGCTCCTCAGCAAACCCGAGCGGCGCCGGGTAGACCTGGAGGTAAAGTACCTGGGCTTCGAAGTCCCCGACGAGTTCGTGGTGGGTTACGGCCTCGACTACGCCGGGGCTTACCGCAACCTGCCCGATGTCTGCGTCCTCAAGCCCGAGGTCTTCGGTGCCGGGTAAGACGGAACACCTGTCTTCCGGGCACAGGTAGTATAATCCCGTTGTTCCTAGACGTATCCCATGAGAGGTAAAGACAGTTGGGTAGAATTTTGAGGAGCGGCGGACTACTTTATTTCATAATCCTGATGGTGTTCGCGGTGATCCTCGTCCGGGTGCTCTCGGCGGGCAACCCGGACGTGCAGGAGCTTAACTCCCAGGAGTTCCAGCAGGCCGTCGAGGACCGGGCCTTCGTGCTGGACCCGCCGGAAGAAGAGCAGAGGCTCACCGTAGAGGACCAGCGGCAGACCGTGACCGGCCTGCTCCAGAACGGGGAGGGGGAGCCGCAAGAGTTCGAGTTCTCCTACCCCGAACGGTTCGACATAGCGGCGGCTTTCAACGAGGCCAACATCCCGTTCTTCACGGAGCCGCCGAGCAACAACTTCTGGCTTACCCTGGTCGGGACGATAGCCCCGATCTTCCTGATCATCCTGCTGTTCCTGTTCATCATGAGCTCGATGCAGGGCGGCGGTAACCGGGTGATGAGCTTCGGCAAGAGCAAGGCCAAGAGGATGAGCAAGGACTCTCCGAAGGTCACCTTCGCCGACGTGGCCGGTGCCCAGGAGGCCGTGCAGGAACTGACCGAGATCAAAGAGTTCCTGGAGAACCCGCAGAAGTTCCAGAAGCTCGGCGCCCGCATACCCAAGGGCGCGCTCCTCGTCGGGCCTCCCGGCACGGGCAAGACGCTCCTGGCGCGGGCCGTGGCCGGGGAGGCCGGGGTGCCGTTCTTCTCCATAAGCGGCTCGGACTTCGTGGAGATGTTCGTCGGCGTCGGCGCCAGCCGCGTGCGGGACCTCTTCGAGCAGGCCAAACAGAACGCGCCGTGCATCATCTTCATGGACGAGATCGACGCCGTCGGCCGCCAGCGCGGGGCCGGCATGGGCGGCGGCCACGACGAGCGGGAGCAGACGCTCAACCAGCTCCTCGTCGAGATGGACGGCTTCGACGCCAAGAGCGGCATCATCATGATCGCCGCCACCAACCGCCCGGACATCCTCGACCCGGCCCTGTTGAGGCCCGGGCGCTTCGACCGCCAGATCACGGTCGACCGGCCCGACCTTCCGGGGCGGGAGAAGATCCTCAAGGTCCACACCCGGGGTAAGCCGCTCGGCGACGACATAAACGTGGAGACCATAGCCCGCGGCACGCCCGGCTTTACCGGGGCCGACCTGGCGAACCTCGTCAACGAGGCGGCGCTGCTCGCCGCCCGGCACGATAAGGACGAGATCTCCATGGCCGAGATGGAGGAGGCCGTGGACCGGGTAATCGCCGGGCCCGAGCGCAAGACGCGCCTCATCTCGGACAAGGAGAAGGAGATCACCGCCTACCACGAGGCCGGTCACGCCATCGTGGGCGCGCTCCTGCCGGGCGCCGATCCGGTGCACAAGGTCACCATCATCCCCCGGGGCCAGGCCCTCGGCGTGACGATGAGCCTGCCGGAAGAGGATCGCTTTATGATGAGCCGGGGCCAGCTCATGTCGCAGCTCGCCATGATACTCGGCGGCCGGGCTGCGGAGCGGGTCATCTTCGACGAGATCACGACCGGCGCCTCCAACGACCTGGAGAGGGTTACCCAGACCGCGCGGCAGATGGTCACCCGCTACGGCATGAGCGACAAGCTCGGTCCGCTGGCTCTGGGCCACAACCAGGGCCAGGTGTTCCTGGGCCGGGACTTCCAGTCGCAGCCGGACTACTCGGACGAGATCGCCTTCCAGATCGACAAGGAGATCCGGCGCATTGTGGACGAGTCTTACGATACCGCCGAAGACCTCCTGATCCGGAACCGGGAGTTGCTGCACAAGCTCTCCAACGACCTCATCGAGTACGAGACCGTGGACGCCGAGCACCTGCGCCGCCTCGTCGGGGAGTACGCCGTGGACAAGGTCCACATGGACGGCCCGCACCGTAACGGCCACCAGGAGTAGATGCCGCCCACAACGCGTAGTAACGCCACGTTCAGGGCCGGGGGCCGCACCTTGGGTCCCGGCCCTGTTATCTTGGGCGTCCTCAACGTCACCCCGGACTCCTTCTCCGACGGCGGAACCTACCTGAACCCAGAGGTCGCTGCCTCCCACGCCGCCGCCTTGCTGGACGAGGGGGCGCAGGTAATAGACGTGGGCGGAGAGTCCACCCGCCCCGGCTCCGACCCCGTCTCGCCCGACGAGGAGTTGCGCCGGGTGTTGCCGGTTGTACGCGCGGTGTACGACGTCCATCCGGAGGCCGTGATCTCCGTGGATACCTACCGGGCCGCCACCGCCGAGGCCACCCTGGAGGCCGGCGCCTCTATCGTCAACGACGTGACCGCCCTCCGCGGAGACCCCGACATGGCCGCCGTCGTCGCCGAGGCCGGGTGCCCCGTGGTCCTCATGCACATGCTGGGCGAGCCCAAGACCATGCAGCAGGATCCGCGTTACGGCGACGTGGTCCGGGAGGTGCGGGACTTCCTCGCCGAAAGGGCGGAGTTCGCCGTGGCCGCGGGCATACAACCGGAGAACATAATCCTCGACCCCGGCATCGGTTTCGGCAAGACGCGGGAGCACAACCTGGCGCTCCTGCGCCGTCTGGATGCCATCGTGGAGCTCGGCTACCCGGTGCTCGTGGGCGCTTCGCGCAAGCGGTTTATCGGGGAGATCACCGGCCTCGAAGAGGCCCGCGCGCGGGTAGCGGGCACGGTTGCGGCGAACGTGCTGGCTTACGAGCGCGGCGCCAGGCTTTTCCGGGTCCACGACGTAAAGGCCAACCGGGAAGCCCTGGAGGTCGCGGCGGCGATATCGGGATGACGCGCGCCTTTCTGAGCCTGGGCAGCAACCTGGGCGACCGGTTGGGCTACCTGCGGGCGGCGCTGGGCGCGCTCGGGAACGCCCCGCGCACGGAGGTACGAGGCGTCTCGAAGATCTACGAGACGGAGCCGGTCGAGGTCTCCGGGGAGCAGCCGGAGTACCTCAACTGCGTGGCCGAGGTGGATTGCGGGGTGCCCGCCGTGGAGCTGCTGCGTTACTGTCAGGGGGTCGAGGCGGCGCTGGGTCGGGAGCGCAAGGGCGAGAAGGCCCCGCGCACGGTAGACATTGACCTTCTACTCTACGGACAAGAGGTCGAGGAGGCGCGGGACCTCGGGCTTCCGCACCGGGGTGTTGGGCGGCCGTTCAACCTGCGGGGACTCGCGGACCTAGACCCGGACCTGTATATTCCCGGACGCGGCGCGGTGGGCGATCTGCTCGACGAAGCCGATCTGGGCGGCGTACGTGAGCTGGAAGGGGTTGGCTGGCGATGTTGATGGCGGTAGATATCGGGAACACGCAGACGGTCGTCGGCCTCTTCGACGGAGATGAGCTGGAGGCGCGTTGGCGGCTGGCGACCGAGGCCCACCGCACCGCGGACGAGTTGGGGGGCATGAGCGCCTCGCTGCTGGGGCTCCGGGGGCTGGAGATCACGGAGATAGAGGCGTTGATCGTCTCTAGTGTCGTGCCGGGGCTCACGCGCTCCTACCAGCATCTGGCCGAGGACCTGCTGGGGGTTCCGTTCTACCGCGTAACCCCGGAGATGGAGACCGGCCTGAAAAACCGCTACGACGAGCCCGGAGAGGTGGGGGCGGACCGCATCGTCAACGCGGTAGCCGCGATCCACCACTACGGGGCTCCGGTGATCATCGTGGACTCCGGGACGGCCACGACGGTCTGCGCGGTGGACGGCAGCGGGGCCTACAGGGGAGGCGCCATCCTGCCCGGCCTCTACGTGTCCCTGGAAGCTCTCGTCACGCGGGCCGCCAAGCTGTCCGAGGTAGACCTCGAAGAAGAGGCGCCCCAGGCCATAGCGACCAATACGCCCGACTCCATCCGCAGCGGCTTTCTCTACGGCTACGCGGGGGCTGTGGACGCCCTGATCCGGCGCTTCAAAACGGAGCTGGCGGACGAGGACCGTGTAGAAGGGTTGCGCGTCATCGCGACCGGCGGGCCGGCCCGCGTCATTATGCGCCACTGCCGGGAGATAGAAGAGCTCGACCCCGATCTGACCCTCAAAGGCCTCCTCCTGCTCTACGGGCTAAACACCCGGCGGTAGGACAAAACCGGACAAAAACCGTGGCGTTTCGTTGACACTTTTGGGTGCCTTACGTATACTCACCGCCTCAATGATGGATAAAGAGCAGGAGTTGATCACCCCGGAAGGGCTCGAGAAGCTCCAAAAGGAACTTACGCATCTTACTGAAGACCGGCGCCGGGAGATCGCAGATCGCATCCGGCAGGCCCGCGAGTTCGGCGACATCTCGGAGAACTCCGAGTACGACGACGCCAAGAACGAGCAGTACCTGCTGGAGCGGCGTATCAGCGAGCTTCAACGCCGGGTCCGCAACGCGAAGGTGGTAGACCCCTCTGATGTCGGCGACGACGCCGTAGACCTGGGGACCCGCGTCACCTTGCGGCCCGTCGGCAAGGACGAGGAACGGACCTTCGAGATCGTCGGGGCCAACGAATCGGACCCGACGAGCGGCAAGCTCTCTCACTCTTCCCCGGTAGGCCGGGCGGTCCTCAAACGGCGTGTGGGAGAGAAAGTCACGGTTGCCACGCCCCGCGGCTCGACGGAGTACGAGATAATCAACGTCGAGGTCGCCAGTTAAGAGCCCGCCGCCCCGGACGGCCATCTTTCCGAACTTGATCCCCAAACGGAGTAGCAGGTGAGCGTTACGGATACGCCCGTACCCGAATGGGCCAGAAAAACCGCCGATAGGCTCGGCGAAGGCCCGCACGTCGTAGTGAGCGGCATCAGTCCCTCGGGGAACATCCACGTGGGGAACCTGCGCGAGGTGCTGGTAGCCGAAGCGGTGACGAACGCGTTGCGGGAGCGTGGCGAGATTGTACGCTTTGTCTTCCACGCTGACACAATAGACCCGCTACGCAAGGTAGCCCCGGGTGTGCCGGAGAGTTTCCGGGATTACATAGGACGGAGCCTCGCTTACGTACCGGATCCGGAAGGAGATTACGAGTCTTACGCGGAGCGCTTTCTGGTTCCTTTCGAGGAGGCAATGCGCGAGATGCGGATGGACGTCGAGGTGCTGCGCTCTCACGAGCTGTACGAGGGCGGTGTCTACACCGACGTGACGCGCGAAGCGATAAGCCGTACGGAAGATTTGCGGCGGATACTGGCGGAGGTCAGCGGGAGGGAGCTTCCCGAGGCCTGGTCTCCCTACCTGCCACGGTCTGCCTCCGGAGACCTGACCGGCAACCGGGTGTTGGAGCACCTGCCGAACGAGACCAGGGTGGTCTTCGTCGACCGGGACGGAAACGAGGGCGTGGCGGACTACTCGAAAGGCGAGGGGAAGCTCGGCTGGCGGGTGGAGCTGGCGGCCCGGTGGAAGGCGCTCGGGGTCACGTTCGAGCCGTTCGGCAAAGACCACACCAGCCGGGGCGGCTCCACCGACACGGCGGACCGGATGGCGCGGGAAGTATTCGGTTACCCCGTGCCGGGCCGCTACGAGTACGAGTGGATCCAGTTAAAAGGCAAGGGGGCTATGAGCAGCTCCAAAGGCATCGTGCTCCTGCCGAGGGACCTGCTCGAGATCATGCCCCCCGACGCCTTGCGGGTGTTGGTGCTCGGACGTAACCCGGGACGCGCCCTGGACCTCGACCTCACCGAGGACTTCCCGCGTTTTATGGACGAGTACCGGGCCGCCGTGGATGGTGACCCCGTGCCTTTCAACCACCTGGTAACCGTTGCCCAGACCGTCCGTGAGCCGCAGGACGCCGCGGAGATACTACGGCGAGGCGGTTATGGGAAGGCTGCGGAGAAACCCGACGAGCTCGCAAACGGCCTCCGGTACGCCCGCAATTGGGCGGAGCAGTGGGCGCCGGAGTCGCTCCGGCTGCGGCTGTTGGAGCCGCAGGAGGCGGCAGAGGCGGCCCGGACCCTCGACGAAGAACAGCTTGGCTACCTGGCCGCCGTTGCGGGGGAGTTGGACGCCTCCCAGGGTGGAGACGCGGTACAGGACCTGCTGTACCGCACGGCGGTCGAGCGGGGGCTCAAGCCCAAAAAAGCGTTCGCCGCAGTGTACACGGTTCTTCTGGGACGCCGGCACGGCCCAAAGGCCGGACCTTTCGTCGCCAACCTGCCCCAGAATACCGTACGCCAGCGCTTCGGTGCTGACGGGGTGTAATGAATAACACCAGGTCTCCGAGAAGCAGGAACTAACATCGAAAGATGGCTCGAAGTACAGAGGCGAGAAACGGCTGAGGCAGATGGCCGGTTATCGGCGTGGCGCTCGTAGCGTAAAGCTCCGGGGCCCGGCTGCGTGCGGAGAAAACCCTTGTATACTCTAACCAGGTGCCAGAGAGAGGTTCGAATTATTTTTTGGAAGCAGGATCCAGAAA
>SIRX01000132.1 GCA_004563715.1 Actinomycetota bacterium
GAAAGGAGAAGGCTTTGGCGGACTACGATATGGTGGTCATCGGGAGTGGTTTCGCGGGATCGACGGCCACGTTGAGCTTTCTGGAGGAGACGGAGAAGGCCGGTCAGCCTGGCCGGGTGGCGTTGATCGAGGTCGGCAAAAAAGGCGAGCGGGCGGGGGCGTCGCGCTGGACGATGGCCTACCTGCGGCTCAACCGGGACAACACGCTCTCGCGCGACTGGGTCGGGAGGGTGGAGCAGGACTGCCGGGGCCTGGCGGACCTCGACTACTGCCGCAGGCTCGAGGAGGAGGTACCGGCCACGGTCAAGTTCATGGAAGACCACGGCGTCAAGCTGATCCACCACGATGAGGAGAACGTCGCCGTGGAGTTCGAGCAGCAGCACTTCGCCTTCCCCGAAGGCGGGGGCAAGGCGATCATCGACGCCTACTTCGACCACATCGAGAAGTACGAGACCGCCGACGTCCTCTGGGAGCACGAGGCGATCAAGCTGACCCTCGATGACGAGGGAAGGGTCAACGGCGTCGTCGTGCGCAAGCCCGACGGCCTGCTGCGAACCATCACCGCCGGCGCGGTCGTTCTGGCGTGCGGCGGCTTCGAGGGGAACCCGGAGATGCTCACCCAGTACATCGGCGAGGACGCGGTCGACCTCCCGATCATCGCCCCGGGCATCAAGTACAACCGGGGCGCCGGCATCCGCATGGCGATGGAGATCGGGGCCGGCACGGCCGGGCAGTTCGACATGGTCCACGCCGAGCTCGTCGACACGCGGGCGACAAAGCCCGACGCGGTCATCTGGGGCCACAACTACGGCATCGTGGTCAACGAGGACTGCGAACGGTTCTACGACGAGGGCGAGGACTACCTCTTCGCCTCCTTCGAGTTGATCGCCTACGACACCTGGCGCCACCAGAACCAGAAGTCGTATTTCATCACCGACAAGACCGTAATGGACCGCTTCGAGGGCAGCTGGGTCTACGAGACGACCGACCAGCCGCCGGAGCAGGCTGACACCATTGCTGGCCTGGCCGAGAAGCTCGGGCTCGACCCGGAGAAGCTGGAGGCGACCGTCAACGAGTTCAACGCGGCCTGCGACCGGGAGACCGAGTGGGACCCGGTCAGGCTGGACGGCAAGAAGACCTCGGGCATCACACCCCCGAAATCCAACTGGGCGAACCCCATCGTCGAGCCCCCGTTCTCGGGCTTCCCGATGACTACGCACCTTACGTTCACCTTCGGCGGGCTGAAAGTCGACACCGAGGGGCGGGTGCTGAGCACCAACGACGTGCCGATCCCCGGTCTGTACGCTGCGGGCGAGATCACGGGCCTCTTCTACCACGAGTATCCGCCGGCGACGTCGGTGCTGCGGTCGAACACCTTCGGGCGCGTCATCGGCACGAACGTGGGCAGGGCTCTCTCCGAGACGGCCGCGGCGACCAGCTAGCGTCGTTTCGCCCGTAGTAGTGCGCCGGGACGGGATACGGGCCCCCGTCCCCGGCGCGAAATCGGCCCGCCGGCCCGTAAGGGCCGTAAAGGATGGACCGTAAAGGATGTGCACCGGGGCCCGCGCCCCTCGTGGGCCCGTCGGGTGGCATCGAGGCAGACGAGGACGGAGGACACCCGTTGGCAAACCTGCTAGGACAGAACCGGGGGCCGGAAAGGCTGCGGGAGTTGTTAGCCGGGGACGAGCCCGTGCTCGCCCCCGGCGCCCACGACGCCCTTACCGCCCGGCTCGTCGAGCAGGTGGGGTTCGGAGCCGTCTACATGACGGGCTTCGGCGCGGCGGCCTCGCTGCTGGGCCGTCCCGACATCGGGCTGTTGAGCTTCAGCGAGATGGTGGACAACGCCCGGCGGCTCGTCCGGGCGGTCGAGCTGCCGGTAATCGCCGACGCCGACAACGGGTACGGCAACCCCATAAACGTCATCCGCACCGTGCAGGAGTACGAGGCAGCCGGGGTCTCTGCCGTCCACATAGAAGACCAGGTCGCGCCCAAGAGGTGCGGCCACATGCAGGGCAAGCAGGTGATCGAGGCGGGCGAGATGGTCGAGAAGGTCCGCGCCGCCGTGGAAGCCCGGCGCTCGGAAGAGTTCGTGATCATCGCCCGCACCGACGCCCGGGCCGTCGAGGGCCTCGACGGTGCCCTGGAACGGGCCCGCCGCTACAGGGAGGCCGGGGCCGACATCCTCTTCGTCGAAGCCCCGAAGAGCGCCGCGGAGGTGGAGGCCGTGGCCGGGGCCTTCCCGGACGTGCCGCTGCTCTTTAACTGGCTCGAGGGCGGCGAGACGCCGCCCGTGGACTTCGGACGCCTGAAACAGCTGGGGTTCCGCCTGATCATCTTCCCGTTGAGTACGGTCCTCTCGGCCACCCGTTCGGTGCGGGAGACCCTCGCCGGGATCCGCGCCAGCGGCACCCCCGCCTCGATCATGGAAGACCGGCTGCTGCCTTTCGGGGAGTTCACGGACTTCATCGGGCTGCCGGAGATCCGGGAGCTCGAAAAGCGTTTCGAGCATGAGGGGGCCCGCGCCGCGCGGTAGCTTCGGCGCGCCGGGCTGGCCAAACCGTCCGCTGAGATCGGCGGACGCCAGAGGTGTACGAGAACGGAAACGCCGGAGGAGGCAGAGTTGCAGCTTATCGAGAAGCCCAGGATCGAAGAGACGCGCCGGTACGAGATGCTCGTGGGCGGCGAGTGGGTGGAGGCCCGGTCGGGCGCGACGCTGGAGAGCGTCAACCCCTACACCGGGAGGGTGTGGGCCACCGCGCCCGAGGCCGGCGAGGAGGACGTGGACCGGGCGGTCAGGGCCGCCCGCCAGGCGTTCGACGAGGGGCCGTGGGGCCGGTCCACCGGGACGGAGCGGGCCCGGCTCATGAGGCGCCTGGCCGAGCTTATCGCGGAGAACGCCGGGGCCCTCGCCGCCGTCGAGACCACGGACAACGGCAAGCTCCTCCGGGAGATGGAGGGGCAGATGCGCGCCCTGCCAGAATGGTACTACTACTTCGCCGGGGCGGCGGATAAGATCCAGGGCGACACGATCCCCAGCCCCAACCCGGACTTCTTCGTCTACACCCGCCGGGAGCCCATCGGGGTGGTCGGCGCTATCGTGCCCTGGAACTCGCCGTTGCTCCTGCTGAGCTGGAAGCTGGCCCCCGCCCTCGCCGCCGGCTGCACGTTCGTCGCCAAGACGGCCGAGCAGACGCCGGCCTCCACGCTGGAGTTCGCCAGGCTCTTCGAGGAGGCGGGCTTCCCCCCGGGGGTCTTCAACGTCGTCACCGGCTACGGCGTCCCCACGGGCTCGGCGCTGGTCCGGCACCCGGGGGTGGACAAGGTGGCCTTTACCGGCTCCACGGAGACCGGCAAGCTGGTGATGAAGGACGCCGCCGACCACCTGGCAAAGGTCAGCCTGGAGCTCGGGGGCAAGTCGCCGAACATAGTCTTCGAGGACGCGGACCTCGAGGCCGCCGCCAACGGCGTGGTGGCGGGCATCTTCGCGGCCACGGGCCAGACGTGCATGGCGGGCTCCCGGCTCCTGGTGCAGGAGTCCCTTCATGACGAGCTGGTCGGACGGCTGGCCGAGAAGGCCGCCGCCATAAAGCTCGGCGACCCTCTCGAGATGGAGACCGAGATGGGCCCCATAGCCTTCAGGGAGCAGTTGGAGAAGGTCCAGGGGTACGTCGACGCCGGCCGAAAAGAGGGCGCCGAGCTGGCCTACGGCGGAAAGTCCCCGGAGGACCCCGCCCTCAGCGACGGCTTCTTTATAGAGCCGACGATCCTCACGAACGTGGAGAACACCATGACGGTGGCGCGCGAGGAGATCTTCGGCCCCGTGCTCTCGGTGATCCCCGTCGGCTCCGAGGAGGAGGTCGTCCGGCAGGCCAACGACACGCCCTACGGCCTGGCGGCGGCCGTCTGGACCCGGGACGTCCGGCGGGCGCACCGGGTTGCCCACGCCCTCAGGGCGGGGACGGTCTGGATCAACGCCTACCGCGCCGTCTCGTTTACCGCGCCGTTCGGTGGCTACAAGCAGAGCGGCATAGGCCGGGAGAACGGCCTGGAGTCCCTCGACGGGTACACCCAGACCAAAACGGTCTGGGTCGAGCTCTCCGGCAAGACGCGCGATCCCTTTACGCTGGGCTAGCGTCGGGGGTGACTCCGGGGGATCCGGGGCCTGACGCTCCTCCCCGCTGGACGGCTGCCGCGCCCTCTCAGGCGGCCAACTCGTCGATGACCTCGATGGCCGGGTGCGCTCTGCCGTA
>SIRX01000133.1 GCA_004563715.1 Actinomycetota bacterium
ATCGGGTGAGCAACTGGCTGAACGGAGCCCCCATCGCCGCTACCCGGCGCTCCCATCTGGCAGCCCTGGCTCCGGCGTGTTGAATAAACCAACAGTATCAGTCTAGGACGTCACCAAGGGGAGCAGGACGTGGTTTGCCGCCGCCGCGTAGGGGCGCTTTGCGGCTTCCCGGGGGTTCTTCCAAGTGTGGTGAAAGTACAGGGCGGCTCCGTGGTCTATAAGCCAGAGCCGGTCGTGCCAGACGAGGAGGTTGGTGTTGTGGATGCTGCGGTCCACGTTGGCCACGAGCGCGTCGAACCACACGATCCGAGAGGCCAGGGAGGAGCCCGGGGGCTCGACGAGCGGGTCGAAGCCCAGCGAGCCCGGCAGGTAATCCAACGCCAGGTTCAGGCCGGCGCTGGAGCGGATCAGGTCCTGAATCTCCGGGTCGGGCTCTGCGCGGGCGAGCTCTGGGTCGAGCCGGGCGAGCACGATCTCCGGCACCGGCAAACCCAGGAACCGCGCCAGTTCGCCGGCGATGACCTCCGCCACGAGCGCCTTGTGGCCCTGGCCCGCGCCCCGGAACTTGAGCACGTAGGTGCCGAGGTCGTCGGCCTCGACGATGGCCGGCAGCGAGCCGCCCTCGCGCAGCGGGGTGGCGTAGCGGGTTACCTCTACGGTACGGAGCACGGCGCCGCGCCGGGCGATGCTCCGGTCCGGGGTTCCATCTAGCCGAGTATCGCCCCGGCGGAGAGCCCGCGGGCCTCCAGGATGTGGTCTACGGCGAGACCGATCTGGGAGTTGGGGGTCGAGGCCCCGGCGGTGAGCCCGATGCGGACGGGCCCATCGGGGAGCCAGCCCGTCTCCGCCACCTCCTCGCGGGCGTCGAGCGGGGTGCCGGCCGGCTTGTGGTGGATGGTGTCGCCCGCGATGCAGTCGCCGTTCGCTATGTGGTAGGTCTGGGGAACCCGCTCCTTGGCGATGATCGCCAGGTTGTTCGTGTTAGACGAGTTGTACCCTCCGATGACGATCATCACGTCCAGCGGGTGCTCCAGCAGGTCGAAGAGCGCGTCCTGGCGGTCCTGGGTGGCGGAGCAGATGGTGTCGAAGAGCTCGAAGTGCTCGTCGAGGTTCTCCGCGCCGTAGCGTTCGGCCATCGCCCGGCGCAGCTCCTCGCCGACGGCCATCGTCTCGCTCATGAGCATCGTGGTCTGGTTGGCGACCCCGACCCTTTGGAGGTCCTCTTCCGGGTCGAAACCGGGGCTCATGCCATGGGAGAGCTTCTCCCGCAGCTCTTCGGGCTGCATCCGGCCCAGGATAAAGTCCACCACGTAGCCGGTCTCCACGAGGTTGCGGACGACGAGGTACTTGCCGTTGCCGCCGTCCTTGCGCGTTTGGGAGGCGGTTGCCTTTGTCTCCTCGTGGTAGTACTTGCCGTGGATGATGCTGGTGAAGCCCTTTTTCGCGTAGCGGGTCACCCGCTTCCACACCGAGAGCACCGAGCCGCAGGTCGTGTCCACGACGATGGCCTCCCGCTCGCGGAGTTTCCTCACCCACTCTACCGGCGCGCCGAAGGCCGGCAGCAGAACCACGTCCTCCGGTCCCAGGGTGTCGAAAAGCTCGTCCGGGTGGCCGTTAAAGCCCTCCGAGAGGAACTCGATGCCCATATCGCGCAGCCGGTCGTTCATGGAGGGGTTGTGGATCATGTCGCCGGTGATAAAGATGCGGCGGTCCGGAAACTTCTCGCGGGTCTGGAAGGCGTAGTCCACGGCCCGGTCGACCCCGTAGCAGAACCCGAACTCGTCGGCGATCCGGAGCGTGAGGTCCCCGGTGTCGAGGTAGTTGCCGTTCTCGCGCACCCGGTCTACGATCTCGGAGCGGTAGTCGCGGTCCAGAAGGTGCTGAACCTCGCCCCGCATTTTGAAACCTTTACGGAAATACTTCTGGTCCTGCACGCTTACCTCTCGTATCTGTCGTTTCCGGCGTCGGCCGTTTCCGGCGGCGTTCCTGAAGTTTAACCTACGAGGCGGCTTCCGTCGTTTCGTCGCTCCCGAACCGTCCGTCCAGCCCGCTTTGCAAAGCTGCGTTTGAGTGTAGAATATCGTCGCTGTGGACTTTAGACCGACCGTAATGTTCGCCGACGACGACCCCGAAACCCTCAAGTTGGCCGCTGACGCCCTGAGCGCCGGCGGCTTTCGCGTCGTAGAGGCCGCCGACGGCCAGATGGTGTTGCAGGAGGCGCTCAGCCGGAGGGTGGATTTGATCATCCTGGACATCTCGATGCCCCAAGTGGGCGGCTTGGACGCCTGTCATTGCCTGAAGGCGATGCCGAAGACCTCCAAGATCCCGGTGGTCCTCATGACCTCGAAGAAGGACCCCGCCACCCGGGCGCTCGGCGAGCGGATGAACGGCTCCGTGCGTATCCTGCGCAAGCCTTTTACCCCGGAAGAGCTCGTCACCACCGCCCGCCAGCTCGTGAAACCCAAGTCCCTGATCGGATAAAAGCTTTACCGCGTTCCGGCGCTGCGTGGTCTACCATCCAGCCATGACCCGAAGCTCGCACCCCCGCGAAGGAAGCTGCAAGTGAAGGCTATCGTCGTGGGCGGGGGCGTCGGCGGGCTCACGGCGGCCGGGATGCTGCGACGGGCCGGTATAGAGGTGGTCGTGCTCGAACGGGCCCGGGAGCTGCGGGCGGCGGGCGCCGGCATCGCGCTGTGGGCGAACGCGACCCGGGTGCTGCGCCGTCTCGACGTCTACGAGGCGATCCGGCACGCGGGGGCCGAGATCGGGGGTGAGGTCCGCAAGTGGCGGGGAGAGAGGCTATTTTCGTTCTCGGCCGAGGACCTCCGGCGCAGGTTCGGCGGGGCCAACCTGGCGGTTTACCGCGCGGACCTGCAGGCCGCGCTCCTCGCCGTCCTGCCCGATGGCGCGGTGAGGCTCGGGGCAGAGCTAACGGGCTTTGAACAGCACGGCGGGGGCGTGACGGCCTACCTCGCCAACGGCGGGATAGAGACCGGCGACCTGCTCGTCGGGGCCGACGGCCTGCGCTCTGCGGTCCGCGCGCGGGTGCTCGGCGACGGCCCGCCGCGATACGCGGGCTTTACGGCCTGGCGTGGTATTTCAGAAGACGGTGGCGGCCTCATGCCGGAAGGTATTGGCCTGAATCTCTGGGGCCGGGGCGCGGAGTTTGGCCTCGCGAACATCGGCGGGGGGCGGGCTTACTGGTACGCGACGGAGAACGCGCCGGAAGGAGCCCCGGAGGACCTGGCCGGGCGTAAGAAGGAAGTCTTGAGACGCCTCGCACTCGCCTACGAGCCGGCCCGCGAGGCGGTGGAGTCGACGGAGGAAGCGGACATCTTGCGCACCGACCTGTATGACCGGGAGCCCGCCCGGCGCTGGGGCGCGGGGCGGGTCACGCTCCTCGGCGACGCGGCCCACCCCATGACCCCGAGCCTCGGACAGGGTGCCTGCCAGGCTATAGAAGACGCCGCGGTACTTGCGGACACCCTGGCCGGCGCCGCGCCCGGAGACCCGGCCACCGCGCTGAGGTCCTACGAGCGGCGGCGGGTCCGGCGTGCCGGCTCTATCGTGCGCCACTCCCGGCGGATGGGCCGGGTCATGCAGGCGGAGAACCCACTGCTCCATGCCCTGCGTGACGGGATGGCGAGGAAGATGCCCAGCAGCCTGAGGCTCCGCATGCTAGATCCGGTGGCCGGGTACGAGGTCTGAGATCCCATGAGCGATCCCACCCGCGAGCTACGTCTGGAAGACCTGCCCCGGCCGCCTTTTTTCAAGCTGGTCCACGCCAGCGACGCCGACGCCCTCGTGTCTACGGCGGTGGGCGGAGAACCCGCGATGGTCGGGGCGCTGTTCTCTTCCCAAGAACTGGCCGAGGAGTTCTCGCGCAACGCCGGCGAGTACGGCCTGGCCGGGTTGGAAGAGGCCACGCCCCGGGAGCTCCCGGACCTGGACGCGGTGGAACGCTACGCCGCCGGAAAAACGGACTACCTGCTGGTGGTCTCGGAGAGGGGCACGGGGCTTTTCCACGCGGAAGACCTGTCCCAACACCTGGCCCGGCAAAAAGAAACCCTGCCGTTCCCGCTCTACCTGTTCTCCGACCAACGGGGCGAAGCCCCCCTGATCTCGGTGAAAGACGAGGCCGGAGACCTGCTCGTCGCCGCCCTCTTTAGCTCGCCGGAGAAGGCCTGCGCCTTCCAGGAGCGGGCCCCGCACCTGGACCTCCCCGCACACCTCGCCACCATAGAGGACCCCGATGGCCTCCGCCGCCACGCCCTCGTCGCCCGCCAAGCCGGGGCCGGCTACGCCGTCGTAGACCCCGGGCCCGAGCCCACAAACGCCGTTCCCATAGATGACCTCATAGGCCCGTAACCGGATCGCGGGACGCAACCGTTGCGTATTTGCATGCATTTTACATGTTGCATATGTAATGAAACTGTTACCGGGCCGTTACCCGGTGGTAACGGAACACTGGTATGTTTAGACAAACGAGGTGGGAGGCTCGTGGGGAGTCTCTAGTAAGGAGTTGGCTATGAGGCGCTGGTTTGTTTGTCTGGCGGCCATGCTCGTCGCCCTGGCTTTGACGGGAGCCGCGTCGGCGCAGAGCCTGGGCGCGGCGGACACGGTCCGGGACGTGAGGTTCGGGGACCACGGCTCGTTTGAGCGGGCGGTTATCGACCTGGGGTACGAGGAGCTTCCGGCGGACTTCGCCCCGAACTACCGGTGGGCTTACACTGACGGCGGAACCGTTCTCAGGGTGGTGTTGCCCACGGTCTCCGCGACCCTGACGTCGGACGGCGTCGGTCTGGGCGAGGCCATCTCCCGTTACTACGTCGTTCGGAGCTTCAACGGAAACCGGATGAGCGTGGAGTTCCACCTCACCGACGCGGCAGGACCGGCTACGGTGTTCTACCTCAACTACCCGGCGCGCGTGGTCGTCGACGTGCCGACTTCCGGGCAGAACTTCTACCCGGACCCGGCGGTGGGGGAGACCGTCGTGGTCAAGCAACCCCGCGCGGGCTACACGGTCGGTCCCGGTATCTTTACGGTCACGGGTTACGCCCGGCCTTTCGAGGCCCGGGGAAGCTGGCGGGTAAAGGACGCCTACGGCAACGTCGTGCGCGAGGGCTCGTACCTCACCAGCGACTGGGCGACGACCTGGGGCCGGTTCGCTCTCACCGCGGACTATCCGGCCTACCTGGGCGGCAAGACGGGGACCGTGGAGGTAGGCGAGTACTCCGCCCGCGACGGGAGCTTCCGGGGCGTCTCGGTGCCGCTGGCATTCCGCTAGTTCGGGAGGCCAACCCCGGACGCGGGCTTTCGGGTGTTGTACCCTGATGGATCAGGCGACCGGAGGAGGCGGCTTGCGGAGCGAGGGTACGGGAGGACTGCAGGGTTTGAGGAGCGGGGCGCCCCAGATCTCCGGGGTTCTCGGCCGGGGAGAGCTCGTCTCGGTCTCGGCCCGGATCGGCAACGACCTCATGGGTTACGTCTGTGACCGGGACGAGAGCGGCCTGCTCCTGGACGTGCGGGACCCCAGCGGGGATCCTACCGGCTACGAGTTCCTGCCCTGGTCCAGCATCGAGCGGGTTATCGCCGGCGGGTAACTACCTGGAGCGCCGTCCATCGGGAGGAAGGTCGGCTCGTCGGAAGCTGCGGGAGCGGGTGATGGGCTTTTACCGGGACATAAAGCACTGCGCGGTTCTGCGGCGCGAGTACCTCGTGGGGCTTGCGGACGGGTAACCGCCGCATGCGCGTCGTGGGGAGAGCCGGAGATTTGGACCTCGACACGTTCCTCGCGCGGCCCCTGTTTGTCCACCTGGCCACCGTCTCCGAGGAGGGGCCATGCGACTCTCCGGTGTGGTTTCTCTAGGAAGAGGGCGCCCTCTGGATCATCGCCGTCCCGGCCGAGAACACCTTCCACGAGCGCGTTCGGCGGGACCCCCATGCGCGGTGGGGGTCGTAGGTTTCGACCGCGAGACCGGCCTGGTTCAGCACGTGGGCTTCCGGGTAAAGGCGACGCTGGAGCCCTGGGAGGCGGCCTGCGCCCGGCGGCTGCTGGCCCGGCACCTCGGGACGCGACGAAGTGGGACCGGGAGAGGTTTGTAGAGGGCCTGGAAGACCCGGATACATGACTCTTCGTAAGGTTCCAACCCGAGACGGCGGTCGTTCGCGATCAGTCCTACAGGCCCTCGCAGGGGGGTTGAGCTCATCCGAGCTTTCGGGTCTAAAGTGCCCTGTCGAGCGCGGCGAACAGACGCTCCACGTCCTTCTCCGTATTGTAGAGGTGCGGGGAGACGCGGATGCTGTCGCCGCGCACGCTGACGAAGACGTTTTCGGCAGCCAGTGTGGCGGCCAGGTTTCCCGGGGCTCCGGGGCCGAGGTGCAGCCCGACCATGTTCCGCACCCGCCTGCCCGCCGGGACCGCCGCGAGGCCGGACCGCTCCGCCCGGTCTTCTACGAGGCCGGTGAGCTGTCCGAGGGCCTCGGAGACGTTCTCCACGTTCCACGCCAGAAGCTGGCGCAGGGCGGCTACCGCCATGGGGAGCAGAACGAAGTTGCTCCGCTCGCCCACGTCGTAGCGCCGGGCGCCGGGCCCGTAGGCGTCCCGATACTCTACGAGGCGGGCGAAGTCCTCGCTGCGTTCCCGGGAGATCCAGTTGTGCTCGACCGGTTTACCCTCCCGGCGGGCTTCGTCCACGTACATGAAACCCAGGCTGTAGGGGCCGAGCAGCCACTTGTAGCCGGCGCAGACGAGGAAGTCCGGCCGGACCTCCGCAACGTCCAACGGGTGCGCCCCGAGCGACTGGGTGGCGTCTACCACGAGCGCCGCCCCGGCCTCCCGTACCTGCTCGCCGACCCGGACGAGGTCCACCAGCGAGCCGTCCGTCCAATGGCCGTTGGGCACGGCGACGAGGGCGGTGTCGCCGTCTATGCTCTCCAGCACGGCGGAGGTCCAGTCGTGGTCCTCCGGGCGGGCTACGGTGACGAGCCGCGCCTCCTTCTCGCGCGCCAGCTCTCGCCAGGGGTAGACGTTGGACGGGAACTGCTCTTCGAGGACCAGTATGCTCTGCCCCCGACGGAGGAGCACGTTGGCGGCGGCGACGGCCATGCCGTAGCTCACGGAGGGTACTATCGCCACGCCGTCCGCGTCGCCGCCGACCAGCTCCGCGAAGAGGGCGCGGGCGGCCTCGGAGTTCTCGAAGAAGTCTTTCGGGGTGATCTCCCAGGGGCGGGACTTGCGGTGTAGCGCCTTCTCGCCGGCTTCGCGCACGGACTTCAGCTGCGGGGACATGTAAGCGCAGTTCAGGTAGCAGACCTCTTCCGGGATCTCGTCGAACAGGTCCCGCTGGCTTTCCAGGATCATGATCCGCCTCTCCCTCCAGTTTGCCCACCGTCTACTATGTCACAGAGCCGGGCCGCCTTCACGTCTCTAGAGCACCTGGCGCAGCAGCAGGAGCATGCCCACCCCCGCGGCCACGGCGAAGAGCAGGCTACCGGTGCGTCGGGCTACGAGCGCCGCCGCCAGGGCCGCGAACAGCTCTGCGAGGCCACCCGCGATAACCGCGGGGACGACGATAGAGAGCAGGATGGCCCCGGGGGTGTATTCGAGGGCCGCCCGCAGCCGCTCCGGCAGCTCGAAGCGGCTGACGATCCAGAGCCCGCCCGCGCGGGTGGCGTACGTCGCCAGCGCCATCCCGAGGATCGCGGCGAGCGCCTGGGGACCGAGGCTCACGTCGCGCTCCGCGTGGCGTTGCGCGCCGCTCCGGGCCGCGCCGCCCCCGCCAGGCCGCCCGCCAGGCCGCCGAGCAGGATGTACCAGTTGCCCGGCAGGACGTGGTCGGCCGCTACCGCCACGGCGGCCGCCACGACCCAGGGCGCCAAGTCCGTACTTCCCCTCCAGAAGCCCGCCAGCAGCGCGGCGAACACGGCGATTATGGCGAAGTCCAGGCCCCAGCGGGACGGGTCTCCCACGGCCTCGCCCGCGACGTGGCCGGCGAGCGTCGCGACGGCCCAGGCGGTAGAGAGCGTGAGGCCGCAGCCGAGCAGGAAGGCGCCGTTTCGCCGGCCGCGGGCGTATTCGTCCATCGTCATCGCCCAGCTCTCGTCCACCATGAAGAAGACGGAGGCGTAGGCGCGGAGCGGCCCGAGCCGCAGGAGCATCGGGGCTAGCGCCGCGCCCATCAGCAGGTGCCGGAGGTTGACGACGAGGGTCGTGAGTACGATCGCGGACACCGGCAAGGGCGACGCCCACAGGTCCAGGGCGACGAACTGCGAGGCTCCGGCCAGTACCAGGGTGCTCATGAGGGTAGCCTCCGCGGCGCTGAGGCCGGCGGCGCGGGCCAGTGCTCCGAAAACGAGCCCCACGACGAAGACGCCCACGGCCACGGGCGTGCACCGGCGCGCCCCGGCCAGCGCGCCCTTCAGGCCGAAGGAGACCGGCTCCTGCGGTTTGTGCTTTGCCTTCCTGCCTGCCATACCCCCACGGTACGCGGCGGCCGGCGCCTAATCTTGTAGGTTCTTGCTGTTCCGGGCGTACTGGCCGGGTGTATAGCCGAACTTCCGCTTGAACTGGTGGCTCAGGTGGCTCTGGTCGGCGAAGCCGGTCTCGGCCGCCGCGCGGCCCACCGGACAGCCGGCCGCGAGCAGCTCCCGGGCCCTCCGGATGCGCACCCCGATCAGGTACGCGTGCGGCGGCAGGCCGACCTCCTCGCGGAAAACGCGCAAGAGGTGGAAGGGGCTCAGGTTGACGGCCCCGGAGAGCTCTTCGAGCGAGACGTTCTCCCGATATCGGTCCCGGAGGTACTCCCGCGCCCGCCGCACGGCGGCGCGTTCCCTCCGCGCGGGCTGGGGCTCCGGACGGCGCTCGGCGTGGCGGGAGATCAGCTGTGAGAGGGCCCACAGCAGCCGCGACTCCCGCTCCAGCGCCGAGGAGGAGCGCTCCAGGACCTCGTGGGCTCCGCCCAGGAGCGCGGCCACGAGGGGGTCCTGGATTACGGGCTCGGGGAAAAAGGGGACCTCCCGCCGCGCTCCCGCGAGCCGGGCAGCCCGTGAAAGCAGGCCGGCTTCCGGGTAGAAGACCCGGTAGGACCAGCCCTCCTCGCCGGCGGCGTGGCCGGTATGAGGCTCCCCGGGGTTGACCAGCGCGATGCTGCCGGGGGGCGCCACCTGGGTCGCTCCCCGGTACCAGAACGCCTCGGCCCCGGCCTCGATCACGGCGATGGCGAACCTCTCGTGCGTGTGGCGGGAGAAGGAGTGGGTCACGTACGTGGCGCGCAAGAGCTCCAGGCCGCCGAGGTCGCCGGCGATCCAGAACTTGGCTTTCTCGCACGGCGTTTTCACGGATCCTCCTTTGCGAGCGCTCCCAGCAGCCTGCGCGTCGAGATCATGGCCCCGCCGAGCACCGCCGGGATGCCGCCGCCCGGGTGGACCGACGCCCCCACCCGCCACAGCCAGGGCCTCCGCCGGTCGGAGTAGCGGGGACGGTGCAGCGGCCCGCTTCGCCAGAAGGGCCGCGCGGCCCCGTAGAGCGCCCCGCCGGTGCCGCCCCACGCGCCGAAGTACCGGGGATGGAGCACCGTGTAGTCCTCGAAGTGCCGGGTGGCGGGCTCTGCGAGCCCGATCTGCTGTGAGACCCGTTCTATCTCGCGCTCCACGAAAGGATCGTCCAGACCGTACTCCCGGCCATCCGGTGGGGCGGTCAGTAGCAGGGCGAGCGTCGCCTTCCCGTTGGGGTAGACCTCGCCGGGTTCGTAGTAGTTGGCGAAGGCCATCGTCTCGGCGGGCTCGGCCCCGGCTTCCAGGCTCCGGTACAGGGCTTCCGGGTCGGCTGGAAGCACGACGGAGTGCTGGGGCAGGTCCAGGTTCTCCCGCAGCGCCGCGTAGATCGCCACACCCGAGCAGGAGAGTTTCTCCCGGGTGGTTTTCCGGGCGGGCTCCAGCAGGTGCTCCAGGCGGCCGGCATCGAGCCCGCTCACCACCGCGGCGGCCCGGTACCCGGCTTCCGCCGTGGCGACCCGGCCGGGCTCTATCCCGGTTACGGGCTCGCCGGTCCGTATCTCGACGCCCGCCGCTCGCGCCAGGCGTTCGAGGGCGAGCACCACCTCGTAGACGCCGCCCTCCGGCGCCCACACGCCCTCGGCGGCCATAATTGCGGGCATGCTCGCGTAGAGCGCCGGGGTCCGGGCGGGGCTCACGCCGGCGTTGAGGGTGTGGATCGCGACGATCTCCCGCAGTCCCTCCGGCAGCCAGCGGAGGCCGTCCAGGTAGCCGCGCGTCGTGGGCTTCGGTCCGTAGACCCGCAGCAGCTTGTAGAGCGCCGGGAACGTCCGCCGGTCGAGCGGGTCGGCCGTCAGCAGGCGCGTCACCTCCGGTCCGAGGCCGCCGTGGACCCGCGCGAACCGCTCCCACGCCCCGTGCCAGGGATGGCCCTCCGGGACCGGTAGCGGAACGGTGGCGTCCCGGTAGTGGTAGGTCCCCACCTCCCGCATGCGCCGGAGCCGGAGGCCGGCGACCTCCGCGCCTCGTCCGGCGTCGGGGCCGTCCCAGCGCCGCAGCAGCTCCTCCCAGACGCCGGGGAAGGTGAAGAGAGAGGGACCGGTGTCCACCCGCTGGCCGGCCAGGTGGACCCGGCGGCTCTTGCCGCCCAGGTAGGCGTTGCCCTCCAGCAGCGTCACCTCGTGGCCCGCGCGGCCGAGCAGGGCCGCCGCCGCGAGCCCGCCGATGCCGCCGCCCACGACCACGACCCGGCTCACGGGTACGCCCCCAGGGAGAGCGCGGCTACGAGCAGGACCCCGGCGACGGTTCCGGCCACGTAGGGAAAGGCGATGGAGTACCGGTAGAGCCGGTGTCCCGTGCGCGGTTTCGGGTCCCGGTGCAGGGCGTAGAGCAGCGCCCCGGCGATGGCGGCGTTGACCAGCGCGACGGGGAGGCTGACGACCGCGAAGCCGAGGGTGGCCAGCGCCCACCACAGGCCGCTCCACAGCACCACGCCCCGGCTCCCGAGCCGGACGGCCGTCGTCACGATGCCCGCCCGCTGGTCCTCGGCGATGTCCTGGACGGCGTCGAAGGTGTGCTTGGCGGCGCTCCAGGCCATGAGCCCGAGGGCAGCGGGCCAGACCACCGGCTCGCCGAGGGCCAGCGGCGTAAAGACCAGCGGGAAGGCGTAGGCCGCGTTGGAGAGCGAGTCCAGGTAGGGGCGGGCCTTGAACCGCAGCGGCGGAGCCGAGTACCCGACGAACAGGCCGGCGTAGAGGAGCATCCACAGGACGGCGGCGGGGGGTACGAAAAGAAGGAAGTAAGCGAGGAACGGCAGGTTGGTCAGGAGGACGCTCCGCCAGATGGGCCGGACCTCCTCCGGCCGGATGCGGGCGCCCTCCAGGGTGCCCTTGCGGGGGTTCTTCGCGTCGGTCTCCTGATCGAAGACGTCGTTGGTGCCGTAGATCAGGAGGTTGAACGGCAGCGTGAGCCAGAGCAGCACCGGCAGCACTTCCCACCGCCAGAGGTCCCCGGCGAGCCACATCCCGACCACGGCGGGGCCCAGGGTGTTGACCCACAAGACCGGGCGCGAGATGTGCAGGAGGCGCAGGAACACGGAATTAATATACCAGCCTCCCGCCCCGGGACCTCTGGGTTAACATAGGCGGGTGTTGAGCCGCACGCTACGCGACACCCCGGGGCCCCTGCTCGCGGCCTCCGCGCTGGCCTTCGCCACCGCCTACTTCCCCCTCCGCTTCCCGGATGCGCCGGGGTCCGAGGCAGGCTCTTACGCGGCGACGTCCCTTATAGCCCTGCCGGCCCTGGTCGCCCTTTTCCGCTACCTGGGCACGCGCCGGGCCGTCTCCGTCCTGCTCGCCCTGGCTGCCTTCGCCTACGCCATAGAGACCGTCGGGGTGGTGACCGGATACCCCTACGGCTCCTTTCGCTATGGCGACGCCCTAGGGCCGAAGGCGTTCGGGATCGTGCCTTACCTGCTCCCCGTCTCCTACGTGCCGCTGGTGATCGGGGCGGTCGCCGCCGCTTGGAGCCGCCGGAGCCGGGCGCGGCACGTCCTGGGAGCGGTCCTGCTTCTCATCCTGGTGGACGGCGTGCTGGACCCCGGCGCCGTCGCTCTGGGCTTCTGGGACTGGTCCGACGGCGGCCCGTACTACGGTGTACCTTTGAGCAACTACCTGGGCTGGGCGCTCTCCGGGCTGCTGGCCGTGGCTATCCTGATCTCGGCCGGCCGGTGGGGCTCGCCGCCGCGCCCCGGCCTGCTCGACAGCCTGATCATAGCGGTCGCTTTCTGGACCGGGGTGGCGGTTTTCTCCCTGCTGCTCTTCCCCGCGCTGCTCGGGACCGCGCTGTTCGGGTACCTGGTCCTGCGCCGCGGACGTTTCTCCGGCGCGGGCGGGTATAAACTAGGAGCAGGCTAAGGGGACGGTACGCGTATGAAGTGGGCGACGGCGATATCGCGCGAGACTTCCGTGGAGGCTGCGCTGCGGGAGTGCTCGGAGGCCGTCCGGAGCCAGCTCGGCCCCGGACCCGTCTCGCTGGTCCTGGCCTTTGTCGCGCCGCACTTCGCGGCCTACTACCCGCGGGTGCCGGAGGCCGTCGCCCGCCATCTGGCACCGGAGGTCTTCGCGGGGTGTTCGGGCGGGGGCGTGATCGGGGGCGGCGAGGAGGTGGAGTGGAGCCCGGCGGTCGCCCTCTACGCCGCCCGGCTGCCCGGCGTAGAGGTGACGCCGCTGCGTTTTGGGGACGACCTGCCGGACCTGGACGGCCCGCCGGAGGCCTGGGAGGGCCTCGTCGGCGTGCGGGCGCGCGAAGCTCCCCGCTTCGTGCTGCTGTCCGACCCTTTCTCGGCCCCGACGGGAGAGCTGCTCGCGGGCCTCGACTATGCTTTTCCGGGGACGGCCAAGGTCGGGGGGCTCGCCAGCGGCGGCACCTCGCCCGGCACGAACGCCCTGTTCCTGGACGGCGAGGTCTTTACCGCGGGGACCGTCGGCTTGGCCCTGCACGGCGCCGTGGTCGTGGACACGGTCGTCGCCCAGGGATGCCGGCCCATCGGCCCCCTCATGCAGGTAACCTCCTGCAAGGGCAACCTGCTCTACGAGCTGGACGGCGAGCCCGCCCTGGAGATGCTGCGCGACCTGGTCGCCGGCCTCGACGACCGCGACCGGCACCTGGCGACCACGGCGCTCTTCGCCGGTGTCCTGATGGACGAGTTCCGCGAGGAGCCCCGGGCCGGGGACTTCCTGATCCGGAACCTCCTCGGCGTCGATCCCCGCGGCGGCGGCGTCGCCGTGGGGGAGAACCTTCAGGATGGGATGCGCCTCCGCTTCCACGTGCGGGACGCCGCCTCGGCCGCCGAAGACCTGCACGCCATGCTCGACGCCTACGACGAAGCCACCTCCGGGACCGGGAGCACCCCCGCTTCCGGCGCCCTGCTGTTCTCCTGCCTGGGCCGCGGCGAGAACCTCTACGGACGCCCCAACTTCGACACCGGCGTCTTCCGCGAACACCTCGGAGACCTCCCGGTCGGCGGCTTTTTCTGCAACGGCGAGATCGGCCCCGTCGGCGGCGACACCTTCCTGCACGGCTACACAGCCTCCTTCGGGATCTTCCGCCCCGCGGAGCCCGCGTAGAGCCGTGTAGCGATCTTGCAAAATTTGTTAAATAAACGTTAAAGAAAGTGTTCAAATAAAGATGTAAACGTGCTATATAAGTCCTGGCGTCGACAGAGCGGGAGGGCTGCATGATCCGCGGGCATAGCGTGAGGCAGAAAGAGGTTTTCCGTGAGAGCCGCGCCTACCGGAGTGGCTGGGAGGACGGCCGCTTCGGGAGTTTGGAGGCGTTTGGCTCCAACGAGGAGCTCTCCAACTGGGCGGACAAGGAGCGGCTCGCCTACTACCAGGGCCACCGGGAGGGACGCAGGATCCGCGAGATGCTGCAGGATACCGCGCGTTTCGCCTGAGAGTACGCGACCCTGTAACGGGTTCGAGATCCGGGACCGCGGCGGATACCGGGACAAAAGACCTAGAGCCCTCGCGGGCCATCGTAATCTACACTGTGGACCAGAGAGCCGGCGCCCGTATGAGGGTGATGGGTGGGAAAGGGAAAGGAAGGAGTACACGGACGCCGGGGATCATAATTGTTACCCCGGCGCCGTTAAATGTCAAGGGGAGGGGTATCTGAAGCATGGGCTGTGAGCCTCGTAAGCGTTGTGTCCGCTACGAATACTTCTCCGGCAACGCCCTTCCCAGGTTCTCCGTAACGAGCCTCCGCTTGCCGGTCTTCGTGTCCGCGTAGTAGTAGAAATACCAGTTGGGGCCGTGTACCGCGCCGTCCTCGTCCACCCGCAACTCGCGCCGGAGGGTTCCCCCGGGCGCCTCGCGTTCCTCCAGAATCTCTCGCGCAGAACCACTCTCACCGGCCAGGCTTCGCTCCGCCAGCAACAACTCTATCTCCGAGCGCAGTTCCACCAGCTCCGCCGTGCTCATCTCCCGTAGTTGCTCGCCGCGCATGTACCCTCCAACCCCTTTCTT
Source organism: Actinomycetota bacterium (assembly GCA_004563715.1). Lineage (GTDB taxonomy): Bacteria > Actinomycetota > Rubrobacteria > Rubrobacterales > Rubrobacteraceae > SIRX01. Next base: position 14,523 of record SIRX01000133.1, read on the forward strand.
CCGCTGCGGCTGCCGCCGCGCTCCCGTCGAACCCCACGACCCGTAACTTTACACGACCCGCGCCCCGGAGCCCCGATCTACAAAATTCTCAGCGCAGGCTTGACACTGTAGAATATATGTGTAAACTGCACATACAGTAGAAATCAAGCAGTAAAGACCGATTACGGAGGTAACAGAGTTGATAGCTAGCACCGAGAAGGCCAACAAGACCGTGGAGCGCATGGCGGAGACGACCAAAGACTCCTACCAGACGGTCATAGACCACACCGTAGGCCTCCAGGAGCGCAACATCCGCTTCGCCCAGGGTGTCGTGGACAGCTCCATAAAGGAGCTTCGCGCCCAGGCCGAGAGCAACCGGGCGATGACCCAGGAGCTCGTTGAGCGGGCCGAGGCCCAGAGGGGGGCGTTGCAGAGCCTGGTAGAGGAGTCGGTGGACGCTTACATGGATCTGGTGTACGCGCCGCTCTCCTACTACAAGGAGGGCCTGCAGGTAGCCAAGAAGGC
>SIRX01000134.1 GCA_004563715.1 Actinomycetota bacterium
AGCCGATCCGGTGGTTGAGCCTGAGAGCCTCTTCCAGGTTCTCTTCTGCTTCTTCCGGATAGCCCCGTAGCAGGGCCATGCTGCCCAGGGCGTAGTGACAGACGGCCACGCACCGCAGGTCTCCAAGCTCGGCGGCGTGCTCCGCCACGGCTTCCACGAACTCCTGGGCTTTCCGGTACGGCTCGTCGCCGTGAACGTGATACTCCCACAGACACAGGTGACCGTCGGTGGCCACCACAACTTCCGGCGACCATCCCGCCACCTCCCGGCGCAGCTCGTACTTCACCCCTTCCTCCCAGTTACCCAGGGGCAGGTAGGAGAGGGCCAGCATCTCGCAGGCCTGGGAGACCTCGACCGGGGAGCCATTGGCTTCGGCGATCTCCAGGGCTCGCAGCGCGTGCTGCACGGCCTCTTCCAGGGCGTTGCGGTGCCAGTCGAAGAGGGCATGGGCAATCAGTAGCCGCGCCTCCTCCAGCGGGTCGGGTCCCAGGGCTTCGCGGGCGAGCTCCAGATGCTCTGCGGCCGTGGGCATGTCGGTGGTCAGGATGGCGCTCAGGGCCGTCTTGCGGTGGAGGGTACCGCGAGCTTCCCCGGAAGGCGCCACCTCCGCCCGGTCCAGGGCTTCGAGCGCCGCCTGGTACGCTTCCACGCTGCCGTGTACGTCGCCGGTGGTCCGGTACACGTCGCCGATCCGCTCCTGTATCCCGGCCTGAAGCTGTTGCAGTCCCGGATCGACTTCCTCTTCCAGGATCGAGAGCGCCTCCTGGTAGCGGAGCAGGGCCTCGTCGTGGGCATAGACCACTTCGGCCCTGTCTCCGGCCTGAATAAGGTAGCGTACCGCCTGCTCTACTCTCCCCGCTTGCAGGTGGTGGAAGGCGATGGCTTCGACCGGAACGTCGGGCTCGTCGCCGTAGAGCGTCTCCAGCGCTTGCGCCGATCGCTCGTGCAGCGTACGCCGGCGGGCTTCCGACATCTGCTGGTAGACGGCTTCGCGCAGCAGAGGGTGCGGGAAGCTATAGCTCAGGCCCGTCTCTTGAAGGAACTGCGCCTCCAGCAGCTCGTCCAGCAGATCCAGCAGAGAGGTTTGCCCGTACTCCTCTTCAAGCGCCATGCCGGCTTCGAGGAGCGGGAACGAGACCTCCCGGCCCGACACCGCGGCCAGCTGGAGCAGCCGGAGCGCCGTCGGCGAGATGCCTCCCAGGTACCGCTCGAACAGCGTTTGCAGCGAGTGCGGCAGGGAGAGCCGGGCCAGGTAACGGTTGAACAGCGTCTGCAGCGAGGAGGGAAGGAGCAGCGCTCCCCGGCCGGCGATGCGCCACACGCCGTCCCGCAAGGAGATTCGGCCGGTCGCGGCCAGCTGGCGAGCTATCTCGCCGGCGAAGAGGGGGTTGCCCTCGGAGAAACGGTAGACCTCGCCGGCCAGCCGGCCATCCACATCTCCTTTTAAGACCCGCTCGAGCAGAGCGCGATGCTCGTCCCTGGAGAGGGGTGCCAGGGTGAGCCGGCGCAACAGCTCTTGACGTTCCAGGTCGCCGAGCGTGGCTTCCAGGCCCGGCGGGGAACCGGGCTCGCCGGGACGCCAGGTCCCAACCACCAGTAGGGGGTGCGACGGTGCCTGCCGGGCCAGGTAGTGGAAGAGCTTCAGCGACCCTTCGTCGGCGAAGTGCAGGTCGTCCAGGATCAGAACGACGGGCGCGTCGCCCGCCCGGGCCACGAGGAAACGCAACACCCCCGCGAACAGGGCGTTCTGCGCGGCCAGCTTGTCGGCGCTCCCTACCGGTTGAGCGGTGGGGGGAAGCTCCGGGATGGCGGCGGCTAACTCCGCCGGGATCAGGTTGGCATGTGCCGGGCTCTCGCGTAGCGCCATGCGCAGAGCCTCGATAAACGGCGTGTACGGGGACCGGCCCTCCAGCTCGGGGGTGTTGCCCACGAAGACCTGGTAACCTCTGTCTCTGCCGGCCTGCAGCATCTCCTGTACCAGCCGGGTCTTTCCCAGGCCCGCGCCCCTCTCTATTCCCAAAACAGCTCCTCCGCCCTCCAGAAGCTCTAGCAGCCCGGAGATCTCCTCCAGCTCTGGCCGCCGCCCGACAAGGGGCGGTAGAGACACGGGTTTCGTGTTCGGCAGCGTGCGCGGTAGCTGGAGAGGTCGTACTTCTCCCCTCAGTATCTCCTGGTAAAGTTGCGTGGTCTCGGTGGAAGGGTCTACCCCCAACTTTTCCACCAGCGTTTCCTTGCAGACCTGGTACTGGTGCAGCGCCCGGGCGTCGCTGCCCCGAACAGCGTAGATGCGCATCAGGCCCCGATGTGCCTCTTCCCTTATCGGCTCGCGGTCCAGAGCCTGACGGAAGACGTCTCCAGCCTCGGACAGGTACCCGGCTTCCAGATACTCCTCTCCTAGCATGATCAGCAACTCCAGAAAGCGTTCTCGCAAAGCGTCGCGGTGCTCTGCGGTCCACTCCTCGTAGAGGTCGGTGGGTAGGAGGTCTCCCCTGTAAGAGCTAACCGCCTTCTGCAGCAGGCCCAGGTCCCGCTCGCGAACCGCTACCTGAGCTAGCTCCTCAAACTCCTTTGCATCCGTGCGTACACCCCCCGGAGCCTGCAGGCTGAGTACCTCGTCACGAACCTCCAGGAGCATTGTGTCAGACAGCAGCGCCGGCCCAACGGTGGCGAAAGCCTGCCGGATATGATGCACGGCCTTGTACAACTGGGCGGCTGCTTTTCGAGGGGGCAGGTCGGGCCACAACAGGTCCATGGCCTGATACCGGTGCAACCGATTCCCGGGCTGGAGCGCCAGGAGCTTCAGCAGGCTGCAAGACTTGCGGCGGGCAAAGTTTGCTTCAGAAACTTCCCGGGATCCGAGCCGAACGGAAAATCCCCCCAGCAGGCTCAGGTAGAGCCCCACCCCATCTGCGGAAGGCTTTGTTTGTGCCACCCGATTCGACATGACAGCTCCTCGTCGCTGTATGCTTATTACAATCTAACATCTCACCGGTGTGGGTCAAGGCGGGGCCCTGGGCCGGGAAAGATCATACGAGGAGCCCTCCCTGAACTATTTTGATCATGCAAACGGAGCAAATCTGGTCATGCCGCTTCGCCTCGCCTCCGATATCTTTACCTCGAAAGCAGAGGAGGCGGAGATCACTTCTCGAACCGCGACGAAGAGCGAAGGGTGGAGCCGGCGCCTGTGGCTGAGATGGGTGCTGGCGAACGTCGCGGGCGAGATGGTCGGCCTGGGCACGACCGCACTCCTCGCCGCCTACGCCCTGTCCACCGGCGCCACGGACCTGCCAACCGTCCTGGCGATGGCCGCCATCGTGGTGGTGGCCGGCGCGGTTATCGAGGGAACGGCGGTCGGCACGGCGCAGTGGCTCGTGCTGCGCGAACCGCTAACGGTCCTGCCCTGGCGGGCGTGGACGCTGGCGACCGCTGCTGGGGCCTTTGTCGCCTGGACGCTGGGCATGGTACCGAGCACCCTGGCGAACATCGGCGCTGACGCGGGCGGGGTACCGCCCGCTGAAATGGACTCCATAGCCACCTACGGCCTGGCCTTCGTGATGGGCTTTCTGCTGGGACCGGTGCTGGGCCTTCCGCAGTGGCTGGTGCTCCGCCGGTACGTCCGGCGGGCCGGGTGGTGGGTCTTCGCGAACGCCGTGGCCTGGGCACCCGCGATGGCCATAATATTCGCCGGCGCGGGCTCCGTGCCGCCCGGCGGTGGCGGGCCGGTCCTGGTGCTGGTCCTGCTCTCCACTCTGGCGGCTGCGGGCGCTGTGGTCGGGGCGATACACGGGCTTTTCCTGGTGTGGCTGCTACGCCAGCGCTACGAGACGGCCTGATCGGGCACCACCACGGCGGCGCCCCGGACCTCGCCGCGGCGCAGCGTGACGAGGGCTTCGTTGGCCCTCTCCAGCGGGAAGGTCACGACCTCGGTACGGACCGGCACCTCTGGGGCCAGGGCCAGAAACTCCTCGCCGTCCCGGCGCGTCAGGTTGGCGACGGACCGTACGACCCGCTCGCCCCAGAGGATCCCGTAGGGGAAGGCCGGGATGTCGCTCATGTGGATGCCGGCGCACACCACCACGCCGCCCTTCGCCACGGCCCGCAGCGCCGCCGGCACGAGGGCGCCCACGGGCGCGAAGATGATGGCCGCGTCCAGTTCCTCGGGCGGCGGGCCGTCCGAGCCGCCGGCCCATGCCGCGCCCAACTCCTTGGCGAACCGCTGGGCTTCTGTATCGCCGGGGCTGGTGAAGGCGAAGACCTCCCTTCCCTGGTGGACGGCGACCTGGGCAATGATGTGGGCGGCGGCCCCGAAGCCGTAGAGGCCGAGGCGTTCGGCATCCCCGGCCATGCGCAGGGAGCGGTAGCCGATCAGGCCCGCGCACAACAGCGGCGCGGCCTGCAGGTCCGGGTAGCCCTCCGGTATCGGGAAGCAGAACCGGTGGTCGGCAACCGCGTACTCCGCGTAGCCGCCGTCCAGGTCGTAGCCGGTAAAGCGCGCGTTGTCGCACAGGTTCTCCCGGCCGCTCTCGCAGTAGCGGCAGGCGTCGTCGGTCCAGCCGAGCCAGGGCACCCCCACCCGGTCGCCCGCGGCGAAACGGTCAACACGTTCCCCGGCCGCTTCCACGATCCCGACGATCTGGTGGCCCGGGATCAGGGGCGAGCGGTGCTCCGGCAGCTCCCCGTCCACGATGTGCAAGTCCGTGCGGCACACGCCACAAGCCCGTACCCGCAGCAGGACCTGCTCCGGCCCGGGCTTCGGCACCGGCACCTCCCCGGCGCGCAGACGCCCGCCAGGGGCGTCCAGGATCATGGCCCGCACGTCTTTATCCACCCTCCAGGCCCGAGAGGACATAGAGGGTCCAGGCCCGGATCACCGCGTCGAAGTCCCGGTCCTCCCCGGCCTCGACGCGGCACTCGGCGTGGCGCTTCGCCAGGTACGACAGGCTCGTGGGGCTCGCGGCCAGTATCCTCGCGCACTCCTCTATCTCTAGCCAGGCCACGTACTCGGCCAGCTGGTGCTCGCCCCGAAACCGCTCGTGCGCCGCCCGCAGGTGACGACCGATCAACGCCTCATCCGCCTTGCGTTCCACTATAATCGTTCCTCCGTTCGCCTTCTACAGAGAATATATCCGGGCTGAGCCCGTTCATCTTGAGCAAGACAGCCCAACGAACTGACCAGTTTTGATCAGGGACAAGATCAAACCTTTACAAGCGGCGTGCATGCTGTGCTACGATCTCTCTTTCGCGCCATCTATCTGACGCAAGAGGAGACACCATTTCTATGGACCAACGGCAAGATAAACAAAAAGTCCTCGTAACCGGCGGCGCCGGTTTTCTGGGGGTCAACCTGATCCGCAACCTCCAGGCCCGAGGCTACGAGTGCGCTTCCCTGGACGTCGAAGAGTTCGACTACCCGGAGAGAGACCGGGTGGAAACGATAAAGGGCGACATCCGGGACAAAGCCCTCCTGGACGAGGCGATGCGGGGCGTGGACTTCGTCGTCCACACCGCCGCCGCCCTCCCGCTCTACTCGCCGGAGGACATCTACACCACGGACGTGGAGGGGACCCGCAACGTCCTGGACGCCGCCCTCGCGGGCGGCGTAGAGCGCGTCGTCCACGTCTCCTCCACGGCGGTCTACGGCATACCGGACCACCACCCGCTCTACGAGACGGACAAGCTGGAGGGCGTCGGACCTTACGGGCAGGCAAAGATACAGGCCGAGATGATCTGCCTGGAGTACCGGGCCAAGGGGCTCGTCACGCCCATCATCCGGCCCAAGTCGTTCGTCGGTCCGGAGCGGCTCGGGGTTTTCGCCCTGCTCTACGACTGGGCCTACGAGGGTCACAACTTCCCCATGATCGGGTCCGGCAACAACCGCTACCAGCTCCTGGACGTAGAGGACCTCTGCGACGCCATCGCCCTGACCCTGGAGCTCCCGGAAGACAAGGTCAACGACACCTTCAACATCGGCGCCCGCGAGTTCACCACGATGAAAGAAGACTACCAGGCCGTCCTCGACTACGCCGGGCATGGCAAGAAGGTCGTCGGTTTCCCGGCGGCCCCGGCGATCTGGGGCCTCAGGATACTGGACCGCCTCGGGGTCTCCCCCCTCTACAAGTGGGTCTACGAGACGGCCTCCAAGGACTCCTTCGTCTCCATCGAGAAGGCCGAGAAGGAGCTCGGCTACGATCCTAAATACTCGAACAAAGAGGCACTGCTGCGCAACTTCCGCTGGTATCTGGACAACCGCAAAAAGTTCGAGAGCACCTCCGGGGTCTCCCACCGGGTCCCCTGGAAACAAGGCGCCGTCGGCCTGCTCAAGCGTTTCTTCTAGAAAAAGAAGTACGGGGCTCAGAGAGGAGCCCCGTACCATTGGGCCGGCTAGATATGTAGGCCGGGTTCTACAGGCCTTCGAGGATGCGAAGGATCTCGTTCAGGATGTCCTCGACGATGCCCAGCAGGTTGGGGGCGCTCGGATCGAGCAGCCCGGCCACCGCGCAGAGCAGGTTGCCGAGCAGGTTGCCCGCGCCAGGCTCGGCTATGATGTCCAGGTTCACCTGGTCGAGCTGCACCACGAGGCCCAGCAGGTTGAGGTCGAGCGGTCCGAGCTCCAGGTTGAGTATGTCGCAGCCCTGTTGCTGCTGCTGGGCCTGGAACGCCCCGGCTTCCCCACCAGCGGCCCCGCCGCCCGCGGTCGCGTTCTGCACCGGCAGCTTGACCCGCTTGGTGACCTCCCTGCTGGTCGTGCCGTTGTCCCGATCGACGACGCCCGTGACCCAACCGTCGGCATAGAGCGTGTCGCCCCGCTTCTTGAAGCGCTCGATGTCGAGCGTACCGTTGAAGGTCCCTACCTCTTCGCCGGACTTCTTGCTTACCGCCGGGGCCGTGATGTCCGTGGACAGCGGGCTGCTGCCCGGCTCCGGCCTCTTCGCCTCGGCCCCCGTGGCCGTGACGAGCATGGTCGCCACCGCCAACAGGACCCCAATGGTCAGCGCCCCGAGGCGCGTCGAGAGAGCTGTGGTATCTACCATTAGCCCCTCCTCTCTTCCCCACGGAACCTCACATGATCCGCAGGTAGCTTGCACAACACTACTTCATTGCCCCGTAGCGCAAGCTATGTAACGTTTATGAAAAACGTCTAATTAAAACTTAACAATTACCGGAGGTTTCGGGCGGCCTCCCGGTCTACCATCCAGTTCAGTTCTCCGGCGGGTTCGACGAGCTTGGAAGGATATTCGCGGGGGCTGGCATTGCCTTGCAGTATTTCGGCCAGGGTTTCGGCCTTGTCATCACCGGCGACGAGGAAGTTCACCGCCCGAGCGGCGTTGAGGACCGGGAGGGTCAGGGTTATGCGGGTGGTGTCGAGCTTGGGAACCGGGTTGGCGGCGGCCCAGCGGTCCGTTACGTCGAGCGCTCCGGTATTGGGGAAGAGGCTCGCGGTGTGACCGTCGCCGCCGATGCCGAGCAGGACCAGGTCGAACTCCGGCGGCCCGTCAAGCGCGCCGAAGAAGTCTCGAAGCTCCTTCTCGTACCCTTCTGCGGCCTCCTCCGGCGGCAGCTCGCCCCGCATCCGGTGCACGCTGCCGGGGGAGACGCGCGAGAGCAGGGCCTCGTTCGCCATGCGGTAGTTCGAGTCCTCGTCGTCCGGCGGGACGCTCCGCTCGTCGCCGAAAAAGACGTGTACCCGGCTCCAGTCCAGTTCTCCGGCGTATTCGGAGGCCAGAGCTTCGTAGGTAGCTTCCGGGGTCGAGCCGCCGGCGAGCGCGACGGTGAAGCGGCTTGATCCCTGTATGGCGGTCCTGGCGCGCTCCGCGAAGTCGCGGGCGGCGGCTTCCGCCAGTTCTTGCTTGTCGTCGAAAACCCGTACGTTCACCCCAGGACCTCCACGGCGCTCTTCAGGGCGGCTTCGTAAGCCGTGTCGCGGCCGCGGTACCGCAGCTCCTCTCCAAGCAGCACGCCCAGGTCGAACCCGCCGAGCTGGACCGTACGCTCCCCGACAAGCTCGCCGTTCCGCATCACGGTGGCCCGGGCGTCGAGGCGATCCCGGTGCCGGGAGACCTGGAAGCTCAGCCCCTCGGAATGGAGCCGGATGCGCCGCAGCCGGGCGTCGGGAGAGTCTTTGGAGAGGGTGACGGTTATGTTCTCCGAGGGGCCGGAGAACTCCGCCCGCCGGCCGTTGTCGGTGGGGCTTGAGTCCTCCAGCTCCCAGCCGAGGGTGGAGGTGAGCCAGCCCAGCAGGAGCAGGGCCCGGCACTCGCCCTTCGGGGTGTGCAGGATCTCCACCTCGCGAACGCTGTCCAGCTCGCGGGCCCGTTCCTCGGCGCTGAACATCTCTGCTACGAGCGCCCGCCACGGCGAGAGCGACACCCACTGGATGTCACCGACGGCCGGCATCCCGGGCTGCTCCGTCACCCCGAGTACGTCTCTAAGGACGGCTCCGGAGTCGCCGTCGGCTGAGGAGTCCAGGATCAGGCGGTCCGCCAGGGGTGCTATGCCGGCGAACTCCGGCGAGGACGAGGTGAAGGTTCCCGGGTACCACAGGAACACCGGCAGGTCCGGTACCAGCAGGGGGCCGGCGAAGCTGTCCAGGTGCTCGGCGGCCGGCCCCGAGGCGTGGACCGTGATCTGCTCGGCGCAGACCTGGGCGTCGCCCCCGCCGCGGAGGCTGCAGAAGGCCGAGAGCTCTATGTCCAGGTCCGGCTCTCCTTCGGGGTCGGAGATGAGGACTATGGCCCGTGAAGGGTACTGGTTGGCGAGCTTGGAGACGGACTCGGTAACGCTCCCGGCCGCCTCGTCGTCGGCCACCACGATCAGGTTCAGGACGCTGGCCCGGAGGCCCAGGGTTCCGTCGTCGTTCATCCGCAACTGGCCGAGCTCGTGCTCTATCTGCTCGACGCTCATGACGCCGCTGCTGGCTGACTGACGCGTCTGGTCCGTCATGGGCGCCGCCACTCCCGGCCGTCCTCCCGGAGAAACTCGTCGGCCTCCTCCGGTCCCCAGGTGCCCGCCGGGTAGAGTGCGACCTGCTGCTTGCCCTCGTCCCAGGCGCGCATGATAGGCTCGATAATGCCCCAGGCTCCCTCCGTCTCGTCCGCCCGGATAAACAGCGTGGGGTCGCCGAGCATCAGGTCCAGCAGCAGCCGCTGGTACGCCTCGGGGGTCTCCTCCAGAAACGCCGAGCCGTAGAGGAGGTCCATGTTCACCGAGCTTACCTCGAAGCCCGAGCCGGGGACCTTGGCCCCGATCTTCAGCGAGATACCTTCCTCCGGCTGGATGCGGATCACGAGCAGGTTCGGGTCCAGACCCTGGGTGTCGCTGCGGGCGAAGAGCGTGTGGGGCGTGGGCTTGAACTGGATGGCGATCTCGGTCGCCTTCTTCGGCAGCCGCTTGCCGGTCCTGATGTAGAACGGCACCCCCGACCAGCGCCAGTTGTCCACGAACAGCTTGAGCGCCACGTAGGTCTCGGTGTCGGAGTCCGGGTCCACGTCCTCCTCGTCGCGGTAGCCGTTGACCTCTTCGCCCCACACCCAGCCCGACGCGTACTGGCCGCGCACGGCGTAGTGCTCTATGTCGTCCTCCGGGATCTCGCGGACGGCCTTTAGCACCTTCACCTTCTCCTCACGCACCGAGTCGGCGTCGAAGGCCACCGGCGACTCCATCGCCGTGAGGCACAGGACCTGCATCCCGTGGTTCTGAATGATGTCGCGCAGGGCCCCGGACTCCTCGTAGAACGCGCCGCGGGTGCCGATACCGTCGCTCTCGGCGACCGTTATCTGGACGTGGTCCACGTAGTGCTGGTTCCAGATCGGCTCGAAGATCCCGTTCGAGAACCGCAGCGCCAGGATGTTCTGGACGGTCTCCTTGCCCAGGTAGTGGTCTATCCGGTAGATCTGGGTCTCGTCGAAGTGCTGCTGGATGTCCGCGTTCAACTGCTGAGCGCTCTCCAGGTCGTGCCCGAAAGGCTTTTCTATGACGAGCCGCGAGTAGCCGCCGTCCTCGCCCTCGTTCATGCCGGCGTCGCCGAGCTGCTCGACGATCGCCGGGAAGAGCGACGGTGAGGAAGACAGGTAGAAGATACGGTTCCCCCGGGTTCCCCGCTCCTCGTCGAGGCCTTGCAGAAACTCTTTGAGTTCCTCGTAAGTGTCCGGCTCCTTGGAGTCTCCCGGCAGGTAGAAGATGCCTTTGGAGAAGGTCTCCCACACCTCCTCGCTAAAGCTGGAGGAGCGCTGTTCCTCCAGCGGGCCGCGCAACCGCTCGCGGAAATCCTCGTGGCTCATCTCCGTGCGCGAGACGCCCACGACGGCGAACTCCATCGGCAGCCGCCGCTGGGCCGCGAGGTCGTAGATGGCCGGGATCAGCTTCCGCTTCGTAAGGTCG
>SIRX01000135.1 GCA_004563715.1 Actinomycetota bacterium
CGATGTCCGGCGACTGGGGATCTATGGAGGTTATGACGCCGCAGGTCTCGGCGTCGAAGCCGAACTTGGCGCGGGTGTAGCCTATCTCGGCGACCTTCTTCCGTATGATGGTGGGGATGTCCACGTAAGTCTCGGTGGTCATCTCGCCGGCCACCACGACGAGACCCGTGGTAACGAGGGTCTCGCAGGCGACGCGGCTCATGGGGTCGTCGGCTATGGCGGCGTCGAGGATGGCGTCGGAGATCTGGTCGGCTATCTTGTCCGGGTGGCCCTCCGTCACCGATTCGGAAGTGAACAGGTGCGAGGCCCTGAGCCTCTGGTCGTCCGCCGTTCTCCAGCTCGTCTCTACCGTCTTCTCCGACATTCTACGTTCGCCGCTCCTTTGTCATCTCGCGCGCCAGGTCCCCTAGTATAGCGCGGGCTATTTCCTGCTTGGAAGCCCGCGGCACGAAACTTTCTCCCTCCGGTTTTACGATGTACACTTCGTTCTCTTCGGCCCCAAAGCCGATCCCCTCTTGCGAAATGTCGTTTCCCACCACGAGGTCTACGCCCTTGGAGCCCAGCTTTTCCCGGGCGTCGGGCACGGGGTCTCCGTGAGTCGCGGCGAAGCCCACCACGAAGAGTTCCGGGTTTGCCCGCCGCACGCTCTTCAGAACGTCCTCCGTGGCAACCAGTTCGAGGTCCAGCCCTTCGGAGCGCCGGATCTTGCTCCGCGTCACCGAGGCGGGCTTGAAGTCCGAGACGGCGGCGGCCATGATCAGGGCGTCGCTCTCCGCGGCCAACGCCATGACGGACTCCCGGAGCTGGTCCACCGTCTCGACGGGCGTCCACCGCACGCCGGGCTCGACCACCTCGACGTTGGCCGCGACGACCGAGACCTCCGCCCCCATCCTGACGGCCTCACGGGCTATGGCGACGCCCATCTTTCCCGACGAACGGTTGCCCAGGAAACGGACGCTGTCTACCGGCTCACGGGTCCCCCCGGCGCTTACCAGCACCCGCAGCCCGGCGAGCGGGCCACCGAGGCTCCCGAGCGTGGCCGCTACAAGCTCGGCCGCGCCCGGCATCGAGCCGTTGTCTCGGAGCACGACCCGGCAACCGTCACCCGACAACCGGTCCAGGTTTTCCCGCACCGCAGGATGCCCACTGGTACCACCCTCCAGCTCCGGGGCGACCACGACCGGCCGCGCACCCGCAGCGTAGACCCCGGCGGCCGCTCCGTCGCCGAGTCCCCGGGCGAGGCGCGCCAGAACCCCGGAGGTTGCCGGGGCAAAGAGAACGGCTTCTACAGGGCCGGAAGGCTTATCTACTACCGTCGCGTAGCCGTAGAAGGCGGCAGGCCCAACAAAATTCCGGGCGCCGGGCTCCAGAACCACCTCGACGCTATGTCCGGACCGGGACAGTTCCCGACACACCCCGGGTATCTCCAGAGCCCCTCTCCCCGGCCCCACAGAGCAGAGGATCAAAGGCGCACCTTAAGCTTAAGCGGCGCCCTGGTCCTCGTCTACGCCGTCTCCACCTTCGCCCGCCTCCGCCTCGGCCAACTCGGCGGCCTCGTCGGGCTCGGCATCTTCGGCCTCCGGCTTCTCGCCAGCAGCCTCGTCTCTGTAGCCGATCTCCAGCTTGTCCGTGCGCAACTCTTCGATGGCGATGCTCAAAGGATGCTGGGAGCGGGTGTGAACCTGAGGACCGGGTATACCCAGGCTCTCGTTCAAACCCAGCGTGGCGGTGTACTCGTTTATCTGCCGGGCCCGTTTGGCGCTGGCCATCACCAGCCCGTAGCGGGAGTCCACCTTCTCCAGCAACTCGTCTATCTTGAGGTCACTCAGCATCGTTGCCTCCTCTTATAATCTTCTTCATAGTGTCCACGACCTCGCGCCGCGCCTGCTCGCGGTCGCCGTTGACCACCTCGTAGTCGAACTCGTCCAGGGCGGCAACCTCCCGCACCGCAGTCGTCATGCGGCTCTCGAGCGCCTCGGAGGTCTCCGTTGCCCGACCCTCCAACCGCCGCCGGTTCTCCTCCAGGGAAGGGGCGCGGACGAACACCATCTTCGCGTCCGGACGCTGCTCCCGGACCTTGCGGGCGCCCTGCAACTCTATCTCCAGGATGACCGAGAGACCGCTGTCGAGCAGCTCGTCTACCCGGTGCTCGGGAGTACCGTACAGGTTTCCGGAGTACTCCGCCCACTCCAGGAAATATCCGGCCTCTATCCAGCGCTCGAACTCCTCGCGAGAGAGAAAAATGTAGTCCCGGCCGTTCACCTCTCCCTCCCGCGGCGCGCGGGTGGTGGCCGAGACAGAGTACGCGAGCTCCGGGACGGCGTCGAGGGCGGCGCGGATAAGCGTTGACTTTCCCGCTCCGGAAGGCCCGGAGACGACGATCAGCTTTCCTCGCAACCCAGCACCCTGATCAGCCGGTCCCGCTGCCCGTGGGTGAGACCGACGAGGGTCTTGGAGGGGCTGATACCCGCCTCCCTCAAGATCCGCGTTACCTTGATCCGGCCCATGCCGCGCATGGCGAGCAGCATCTCCTCTACCTTGGCCCCTTTCAACTCTTCGGAAGGATCCATGAGCAGATCGTAGATGCCCAGCTCGCCGCTCTTGAGCTGCCGCTTGGTGTCGGCCCGGGCGAACCTCACCCGGTTCGCCTCCTCCAACGCGCTGCGGCGCTCCTGTACCGTTCTCTCCGGTGCCTGTCTCAACATCGGTTTGATAGTATATCATCCGCTTCCGCAACCCGTCACGACCCCTGATAACCCCGCAAACCGCCCGTCAGTTGCCGGGCAGGGCTTCCTGCTTTTTCCAGGTACCCGGCGAACTCCTCCAGTATCTCCGCCGGCTCCCGCACGAAGCTCGCCGTGCCGACCTGGACGGCCGTAGCTCCCGCGAGCATGAACTCCGCCACGTCGGTTCCCGTGGACACGCCGCCACACCCGACGACGGGTATCTCGACCGTCGCGGATACCTCGTAGACGGCCCTGAGCGCAACGGGCTTTATGGCGGGTCCCGAGAGCCCTCCGGGCAGCGCCTTCCGGGCCCAGGGGTCTACGGAGAGCGCCGGGACGGTGTTGATCAGGGTCAGCCCGTCCGCCCCGGCCTCTTCGGCGGCCACGGCGTTGCCCAGGACGCCCTCGTTGGTGAGCTTGGCGAGCAGCGGCTTGTCTGGGGCTGTCTTCCGGCAAGCGGCCACCACCTCTGCGACGCTCGCCGGTCCGGCGCAGAAGGTCAGTCCGCCGTGCTCGACGTTGGGACACGAGAGGTTGAGCTCGATGGCGGATACGCGCTTATCGTCCGCCAGACGGCCGCAGAGCGCGACAAACTCAGCGACGGTGTCGCCGGCGACCGAAACGAGCAGGGGCACGCCGAGATCGTAGGCGTCGAGGTCTTCGAGAAAGCGGTCGATGCCCGGGTTCTGGAGGCCGATGGAGTTGATCATGCCCGCCGGCGTCTCGGCGACGCGCGGCGGCGGGTTGCCCTGCCGAGGTCTAGGGGTGACGGTCTTGGGCAGCATGGCCCCGTAGACGTCCCGGGCCTCGCCGAGAGCCTCCTTCGCCAGCGTCCCCGAGGCGGGGATCAGGGGCGTGCGCAGCGGTATGCCGCACAGCTCCACCGCGAGTTCCGCCGAAGTCCGGACTACCACGCGAGCGTCGCCGCCTCGAAGACCGGCCCCTCGACGCACGACCGCACGTACCCTCGCCCCTCCACCGGGACGACGCACGCGTTGCAGGAGCCGTTGCCGCACCCCATCCGCTCCTCCACGGAGAGCTGGCAGAACCCGTCCGCCGCCCGCTTGACCGCGGCGAGCATGGGGTTAGGGCCGCAGGCGTAGACGGCGGCGTACTCCTCCAGCGGCGGGGCCGCGTCGAGGACGGTTCCCCGGACGCCCGCAGATCCGTCCATCGTCGCCACCCGGGCACCGGGGAAGTCGCGGGAGATTTCGGCCGTCCCAGCGTCGGCGAACCCGAGGAACGTGTCGTAGGGGACACCGAGCGCTTCGAGGCGACGTCCCAGTATCTTGAGCGGGGCGACGCCGATACCGCCACCCAGGAGGGCGCAGGGACCATCAATCCCGTTCACGTCAAACCCGCGCCCGAGCGGAGCCGTCACCTCGATCTTATCGGCCTGGTCCAACAGCGCCGTGCCCCGGCCCCGCACCTCGAACAAGAGGCTCGTAGCCTCGCCATCCTGGTCGTAGAAGGAGAGCGGGCGGGCGAGGAGCGGGTCGAGGGTGTACGGGAAGCGGCCGAACCGGGCCATGGCGAACTGGCCCGGCTCTACGGGCCCTTCCCAACGGTAGGAGAAGAGGGTGTAACCACCGATATGCTCGCGGTGCTCTATGGGAACGCTGTAGAACTTCACGGTTGCGCCACGTAGAGGCCCTGCAGGGGGTTTACGCGTTGCAGGCCGCCCCGGATCCTGGACTCTATCCCCTGGAGGGCGGCAGCAGCCCCGGCGAGGGTCGTTATGCAGGGAACCCCGTGCATGAGTGCTTTGCGCCGGATCAGGTACCCGTCGGTGCGCGCCCCCCGGCCCCAGGGCGTATTAACGATCAGGTCCACCCCCCCGGCTTCTATGAGGCCGAGCACGTCTTCGCCCGACTCCCCGATCTTGGACACCACCATCACCGGGAGCCCGTTGTTCTTCAATACCTCGGCCGTGCCCTCGCTGGCGGAGATCTCGAACCCCATGTCAGCGAACGCCCGCGCGATGAGCACCACGGCCCGCTTGTCGCGGTTGGCGACCGAGATGTAGACCCTTCCCGACTCCGGCAACACCTGGCCCGCGGCGACGAGCGCCTTGGCGAACGCCCCACCGAACGTGAGGTCTATGCCCATCGCCTCACCCGTGGAGCGCATCTCGGGTCCGAGCAGTGGGTCCACGTCCGCAAAGCGGTCGAACGGGAACACCGGCGCCTTGACGCTGAAGTGGCCGTTCGTGGAAGCCCGCAGGTCCATGTCCCGCAGCTTCTCACCCAGGAGCACCTGGGTCGCCACCTTCGCCAGCGGCACGCCGGTAGCCTTGGAGATAAAGGGCACGGTGCGCGAGGCCCGGGGGTTGCACTCTATCACGAGCACGTCCTCGCCCCGCACCACGAACTGCATGTTCATCAGCCCCACCACGCCTACCGCCAGCGCCACCCGCCGGGTGTACTCTTCGACCTTGTCCAGTAACGCCTGGTGGATTGTTATCGGAGGCGTCACGCATGAGGAGTCGCCGGAGTGCACCCCCGCCTCCTCGACGTGCTCCATGATCCCGCCGATGTACACGTCCTCCCCATCAGAGACAGCGTCCACGTCCACCTCGACGTAATCTTCCATGAACTTGTCCACGAGGGTCGGGTGCGCCGGGCTGGTGCCAGTCCCGGACCTCAAGTACAGGTCCAGGTCTTCGTCACTGTAGACTATCTCCATGCGGCGGCCGCCGAGCACGTAGGACGGGCGCACCACCACCGGGTACCCCAGCTCGCGGGCCACCTCACGCACCTCGTCCGGGGTGCTCGCGCTACCGAACCGAGGGTGCGGGATGCCGAGCTCGGTCAGGAGCCGCCCGAACCGGGAGCGGTCCTCGGCGAGGTCTATGGCCTCCGGGGAGGTACCGAGGATGGAAACCCCCTCCTTCTCCAGCTCGCGGGCCAGCTTGAGCGGGCTCTGGCCGCCGAACTGCACGACCACGCCCATCGGCCTCTCGCGCCGGACGACCTCCATCACGTACTCGGCGGAGAGCGGCTCGAAGTAGAGCCGGGTCGAGGTGTCGTAGTCGGTGGAGACCGTCTCTGGGTTGGAGTTGACCATCACCGCGTCGTAGCCGGCCTCTTTTATCGCGTAGCTGGCGTGGACGCAGGCGTAGTCGAACTCTATGCCCTGCCCGATGCGGTTCGGGCCGCTGCCGAGAACCACAACGGACGGGTTCTCGCCGCGGGAGACCTCGTCCTCGGTCTCGTAGGTTGAGTAGAAGTAGGGCGTCTGCGCGGGGAACTCCCCGGCGCAGGTGTCCACCGACTTGTACGTCGGGACGATCCCGAGCGCCCGCCGAACGCCGCGTACGACCTCGGTGGACGTGCCCAGGGAAGAGGCGAGGGCCTCGTCGGGAAGCCCTATCTTCTTGGCCTCCACCAGCGCCTCGCGGCTCAGGGTTTCGGGGAGAGACCCTTCCTCGGCCAAGATCTTCGCCACCGACGCGATAAAGAACGGGTCGATCCAGGTCTTCGAGAAGATCTCCGGCACGTCCATCCCGGCGCGCAGGGCATCGAAGACGGCGAAGATCCTGTACGGGTTTGGCTCCTCCAAACTCGGTGTGACGTCCTGCGGGTCCACCTCCAGCGACTCCATCGCTTTGAGGAGGCTCTCCGTGAACGTCCGGCCTATCGCCATCACCTCGCCCACCGAGTGCATCCGGGTGGTGAGCCGGGGCGCAGCCCCCGGGAACTTCTCGAAGGTGAAGCGCGGGATCTTGGTCACCACGTAGTCCAGCGCCGGCTCGAAGGAGGCCGGCGTCGCCCGCGTGATGTCGTTCGGGATCTCGTCCAGCGCGTACCCCACCGCGAGCTTCGCAGCGATCTTGGCGATCGGGAAGCCCGTCGCCTTGCTCGCCAGCGCGCTCGACCGGCTCACCCGCGGGTTCATCTCGATCACGTAGAAGTCGTCGCTCTCCGGGTCCACCGCGAACTGGATGTTCGATCCCCCCGTCTGTACCCCGATCTCGCGTATTATGCGTATAGAGGCGGAGCGGAGTGTCTGGTACTGGCGGTCGGAGAGGGTCTGGGCGGGGGCGACGGTTATGGAGTCGCCGGTGTGGACGCCCATCGGGTCCACGTTCTCGATGGAGCAGATAATGACGACGTTATCTGCGAGGTCGCGCATGACCTCCAGCTCGAACTCCTTCCAGCCGGCGACGCTCCGCTCGACGAGGACGCTGTTTACGGGGCTGGCGTCGAGGCCGTCGAGGACGGCGCGCGCGAGCTCCGAGGAGTCCCGGGCGACGGAGCCGCCCTTACCGCCCAGAGTGAAGCTGGGGCGTATGATCAGGGGGAAGCCCACCCGGGCCGCGAACTCCTCGGCCTCTTCGAGCCGTTTGACGGTCCGGCTCTCGGGGACCTTCAGGCCGATCCTGGTCATGGCGTCGTGAAAGAGCTGCCGGTCCTCGGCCTTGTGGATGGACTCCACGGAAGCGCCCAGGAGCTCCACGCCGTGCTCGTCGAGGACACCGGCCTCGTGCAGCTCGATAGAGAGGTTCAGCGCCGTCTGGCCGCCGAGGGTCGGTAGCAGGGCGTCGGGGCGCTCGCGGCGGATGATCTCCGCCACCGTCTCGACGGTGAGGGGCTCGATGTAGGTCGCGTCGGCGAACTCGGGGTCGGTCATGATCGTGGCCGGGTTCGAGTTGACGAGCACGATGCGGTAGCCCTCGTCGCGCAGCGCCCGGCACGCCTGCGTCCCCGAGTAGTCGAACTCGGCGGCCTGTCCGATCACGATCGGGCCGGAGCCGATGATCAGGATCGTCGAGATGTCGTCCCGGCGCGGCATCTACGACTCCCCCCCGCCGCAGACGGTCTCGACGAAGTCGTCGAAGAGGTATCCGGAGTCGCGGGGGCCGGGGCTGGACTCCGGGTGGTACTGGACGCTCCAGGCCCGGAGGTCCCGGTTCTCGATACCCTCCACCGTCCCGTCGTAGAGGTTGCGGTGCGTGAGCTCCACGCCCGAGGGCAGCGACTCCTCGCGCACGGCGAAGCCATGGTTCTGGCTCGTGATCTCGATCCTGCCGCTGCGCAGGTAGCGCACGGGGTGATTCGCCCCGTGATGCCCGAACGGCATCTTGTACGTCTCGCAGCCCAGCGCGAGCCCGAGGAGCTGGTGCCCGAGGCAGATGCCAAACGTCGGCACCTCGCCCAGCACGGGCCGCAGGGTCTCCACAGCGTCCTCCAGGGCCGCCGGGTCGCCAGGACCGTTGGAGAGAAACAGGCCGTCGGAACCCGAGTCCAGTATTTCATCCGCGCCGGCGGAGCCCGGTATCGCCAGCACGGATACGCCCCGGCTCCGCAACTCCTTGTAGATGGAGCCCTTTACGCCGTAGTCCAGGGCCGCGACCCGGCAGCGCTCCTCGCCGTAGGCCGGCAGCAGGGTGGGCTCAGTAAGCTCGCTGCTCGTCGAGGCGAGGTCCAGCCCGACCATTGAGGGGTGGGCGTTGGCCTTCGCGCGCAACACGTTAGGGTCGCTCTCGTAGGTCGAGATGATGCCGCGCATCGAACCCTTGTCCCGGAGCCGGCGGGTGAGGGCGCGGGTGTCTATGCCCTCCACACCCACCACGTTCTCCCCCTCTAGGAGGGCGGCCAGGGACCGCTCGCTGGCCCAGTTGCTGTGGTACGGGGTGTACTCGCGCACCAGGACGCCCGCGGCCTGCACCTTGCGCGACTCCTCGTCGCCCGGTATCACGCCGTAGTTGCCGATAAGGGGGTAGGTAAAAAGCACGACCTGGCCCCGGTACGAGGGATCGGTGAGCGTCTCCTGGTAGCCGACCATGCTGGTCGTGAAGACCACCTCGCCCGCCACCTCACCATCCCCGGTGAAAGTCTTTCCCTCAAAGACCGACCCGTCTTCGAGGACCAGCGTAGCCCGTCTAGGCCCGTACTCCAAACCGCGCTCCAATCTCGTCGTGCACCAGATCGCCGCCAACCACCGTCCCCACGACCCGCCCCGTCAGGCGCCGCCCCAGGTACGGCGAGTTCCCGGACCGGCTCCGCAACGTCTCGCCGCTTACAGTCCACTCGCCGGCGAGGTCCACCAGCGCCAGGTCCGCCGGAGCCCCGACGGAGATAGTTCCCGTGCCGTTGATCCAAGCACCCGGCGCGCAGCTCATGGCCTCCACAAGCCGCGGGAGCGAGAGTTTACCGCGCCGGACCAGCTCCGTGTAGAGCGCCGCGAAAGCCGTCTCGTGTCCGAGAAAGCCGGGCGCGGCCTCTTCGAGCGGCAACTCTTTCTCCTCGGCGGCGTGCGGCGCGTGGTCCGTCGCCACGAAGTCGAGGGTCCGGTCCACCAGAGCTTCCCTCACGCCCCGCCGGTCCCCGTCCGGGCGCAGCGGCGGGTTCACCCGGTACATACCTTCCAGGGTGCCGACCAGTTCGTCCGTGAGCGTGAGATGATGCGGGGTAGTGTCCGCGGTGATGTCGCCCCGGTCCCGAAAAAAGCCGACGAACGCCGCCGAGAGCGCCGTGCTCACGTGCGTTATGTGGACCCTCGCCCCCGTTTCGGCCGCGAGCACGAGCGCCGTGGCGGTGGCGACATCCTCCGCGCTCGCCGGGATGCCCGGGACGCCGGCCAGCGCCGCGGCCGCGCCGTCGTGGACGACGCCGGTGGAGAGGGTGTGGTCCTCGCAGTGCAGGATGACCGGCAGCCCCGCCGAGCGGGCGTAGAGCATGCCGTTGCGCAGGACGGCGGCGGAGGCCGTCCCCAGGCCGTCGTCCGAGACGCAAAACGCCCCGGCCTCTTTGAGCAGGCGCATCTCCGTCAGGCGCTCGCCTCTGAGGCCCGCGTGCAGGGCGGCCGAGACGTAGGACCGGACCCGCGACTCCCGCTCGACGCGGCGCACGAGGCCCTCCACGATCACCGGCCGGTCAACCACGGGATCGGTGTTGGGCATCATGACGACGCTAGTAAAGCCACCGGCCGCAGCGGCGGCGGACCCGCTCTCGATAGTCTCCTCATCCTCCCGGCCCGGCGTACGCCAGTGGGCGTGCACGTCCACGAAACCCGGGAACAGGTGCAGGCCGCCGGCGTCCAGCTCTCGGGTTCCCCGAAGGTTGTCTCCGGCCTCGGCTATGCGGCCTTCGGAGACCCGTACATCCATCTTCCCGTCCAGGCCCGCCGCCGGGTCCAGGACGTGCGCCCCGCGGATGACCAGGTCGCTCAAGCCGCCACCTCGTGCACCGCGCCGGTGGCGAGGGCCAGGACCGCGGTGCGGACGGCGATGCCCGCGGCGACCTGAGCCGGGATCAGGGATCGCCCGTCCAGCACCACGTCACCGGAAACCTCGACGCCCCGGTTGACCGGGCCGGGGTGCATGAGCAGCGCGCCGCTGTCCAGGTGACGCCGCGACACGCCGCAGTAGGCGGCGTACTCGGCGACCGACGGTATCCGGGGCGACCCGCCAGCCATCCGTTCTTTCTGCAGCCGGAGCGCGTACAGGACCTCGGCTCCCCAATCCAACGCCTCGTCCACCGAAGCGAGAACCGGCACCCGCCAGGCCCCGCACTCCAGCGGGAGCAGCGTAGCGGGGGCGACGAGCGCCACCTCCATGCCAGCGGTCCGGAAGGCGGGAATCACGCTGCGCGCCACCCGGCTGTGGAGCACGTCGCCCACGACCGCAACCCGGCGGCCGGCGAGTTCCTCGAAGCCACCCAGGGCACCGCCCAGGGCGTAGAGGTCCAGCAGGGCCTGGGTCGGGTGCTGGCCGCAGCCGTCGCCAGCGTTGATCACAGCCGCCGACGTGTGCCGGGCTGCGAGCCGGGCCGCGCCCGCCGCCGGGTGGCGCAGCACGATGGCGTCGGCCCCGAGGCTGTCCAGGGTTACGATCGTGTCCACCAGCGACTCGCCCTTGGAGATAGAAGAGTCCTTCTCCCCGAGCGAGACCACGTCCGCCCCCGCCCGGCGCGCCGCGAGCTCGAAGGAGGCCGAGGTCCGGGTGGAAGACTCGAAGAAGGCCAGGCACACCGTCTTGCCACCGAGCAGTTGATCCAGGCCGCCGGATTGGCACGCGGCGGCGAGGTCCATCACCTCCCGCAACTCCTCGCGGCTCGTGTCCTCCAGCGTCAGCAAGCTCCTATTTCCCAACGGTGATCACCCCGTCCTCCCCATCGGTTTCCGCCAGCCTCACCTGCACCCGCTCTCCCGGCGAGGTCGGTATGTTCTTCCCCACGTGGTCGGCCCGGATGGGCAGCTCCCGGTGTCCCCGGTCCACCAGGATTGCCAGCCGGATCGCCGCCGGACGCCCCAGCTCCAGCAGCGCGTCCATTGCCGCCCGGGCCGTGCGGCCCGTGTAGAGCACGTCGTCCACGAGCACCACGGTGCGCCCGGCCACCTCGAAGGGAATGCGGCTCCCGTGTACCTCGGGCTCCTCGTCGCCCAGGTCGTCGCGGTGCAGCGTAATGTCCAGAGCCCCCACCGGCACCTCCAGGTTCTCGAACTGCCGGATGTTCTCCGAGATGCGGCGGGCCAGGGGCACGCCGCGCGTGAGCACGCCGACGAGCGACAGGTTCTCCAGGTTCGAAGCGTTGCGTTCGAGGATCTCGTGGGATATCCGGCGGAGCGAGCGGCTCACCCCGTCCGCGCTGAGCACCTCCGAGCGGGTGTGCTCGCGCGTGCTTGACCAACTCAAGCGTCTTACCTCCTTCGCGCCTCACGGGACGCCGTTAAAGGTTGGTATGCTGATGTTGCAAGGTATCAGAGGGCTAGCAGGGCGTCAAGCCGGGCTGGTACGTCTCTCGGGTTCATCAGAGAAACCGAGGCTGCGCGCGGTCTCTGAGAGATCCGCCGGTATCTCGGAGACGAGCTCCAGCCTTTCTCCCGAGACCGGGTGCACGAAACCCAGGCTTTCGGCATGCAGCCACAGGCGCCGTCCAGGCACGGCCTGGCCGTAAAGCGGGTCCGCGTACACCGGGTGTCCGATGGCCGAAAGGTGGACCCGGATCTGGTGCGTCCGGCCCGTCTCCAACCGCACCCGGAGCAGCGTATGGTCATCCGTTTCGCTAAGGACCTCGAAGTGCGTCACGGCGGTCTTGCCTACACCGGCGGCCATGAGCGTCGGGTTCTCCGGGTCTCGTCCCACCGGAGAATCGATGGTGCCCGTACGCGGAAGCCCGGTTCCTACAACCGCCGCCCGATACCCGCGGTCTACCTTCCGGCTGGACAAGGAGCTCACCATCCGCGAGTAGGCGGGCTCCCCCTTGACCAGGACCATGAGTCCCGAGGTGTCCCGGTCCAACCGGTGCACGACGCCGGGCCGGAGGGGGTCTCCGCCGCCCGCTATACCGTGGTTCAGCAGCGCGTTTACGAGCGTGCCCGAAGGGTTGCCCGCCCCAGGGTGCACCACCAGACCCGCAGGTTTGTTCACGACAATCAGGTACTCGTCCTCGAAGACAACCGGCACCGGTATCTCCTCCGGCACGAGCCCGTTCTCTGGCACCTCTACCTCTACGCGCTCGCCGCCTCGCACCTTGTACGCAGGTGTAGCCTCGATGCCGTCAACCTGTAGTAGACCCTCTCGGATGAGACGCTGGACGACGCTGCGGCTCAAGTTCAGGTGCCGGGCGGCAACCCGGTCCAGCCGCTCGCCGGCGTCCCCCGGTCCAACCGTAAACCTTTCTGGAGTCATGGCCTCAGCCGGCCACTCGCGCCAGACGTGTCCGGGCCTGCTCGTCAGAAAGCCCCTCGACAAAGATTACCTTGTCCCGGCTGGAGGCGCCTTTCACCACGGACACCCGCGAGCGCGCCACCCCGAGAACCTCCGCGAGGAAACCTTCCACCTCGGCGTTCGCCCGGCCGTCAACGGGCGGCGCCGCGACCTTTATCCTGAGCGCCGTCTCGCCGTAATACCCAACAACACAGGACTTCCTGGCTCCCGGCGAAACCCGCAGCCTTACAGATACGCCGTCTTTCCTGCCCCGGACAAAGCCTCCGTTCCGGTCAACCAAGCCGGCGCAGAAAGCGGCTGGCGCGGGAAAGCCGCTCTCTGTCCTCTTCTTCCCCGACGGCTTTGTCCTCCTGTGCCTCACCCTGGTCCCCTTGGGCGTCGTCCGTCCCGGGCTCTCCTGCCGCCGGCGGCTCCTCCTGCTCCACCTCGGCAGCGGCCTCAGGGTCTGTGGCTACGGCCTGCTGTCCCGCCTCGTCGACGCTCGAAGGCTCGACCTCTTCCTCCTCGACCTCCGGTTCGAATTCGCTTTCTTCCTCCGCCTCGGGGACTGTCTCCGAGGTTTGGTCTTCACCCTCGGTCGCCGGCTCCTGGTTGGCGGCTTCCCGGGCGGCGGCGATAGCCTCCCAGTCGAGGCGTTCGCGGAGGGAGGCTTCGATCTCCTTGGCCGAGCTCAGGTCCACGTTGTCCATGACAGCCAGGTAAGACTTGAGTAGGTGCCGGAAATCCGCCGAAAAATCCTGCTTGGCCTTCTTCAGGGCTTCATAGGACTCCTGGGCGCGCTCGACCTTCGAGGAGGACTCGGCGAGCATCTGCTGGGCGCGCTCGCGGGCCTCTTTCATGGTAAGCGCGGCCTCGCGGTCGGCGCTGTTGCGCACGTTCTCCGCCTCGCGGTTAGCGTTATTTCTGAGGTTCTCCGCCTCGGCGGCCGCGCTGTCGCGCAGGTCGTTCGCGGCCTGCTCCGCGTGGACGAGGGCCGACTGGATCGAGTCCTCCAGCTTCTCGAACTGCTCCAGGCGCTCGCGGAGGTTGGATATCTCCTCCCGCATCCGCAGGTTCTCCGAGTAGCTGCGCTCGTACTCGTCCGCCACCGTATCCAGGAAATCGTCCACCTGGTCGGCGTTGTAGCCGCGGAAGCCCCGTTTGAACTCCTTGCGCCGCACGTCTATCGGTTTGATGGCCATGCTATATCACCCCACAACAGGTCGTATAAAGAGCTCGATCAACGTGGTAAGCAGCCGACGCGCGATCCAGAGCCCGAGCAACGCGATGATCGGGGAGAGGTCCAGGCCGAAACCCCCGATCCGCAGCGGCGGTATGCGGCTCCGAATCGGCATCAGGATAGGGTCGGCGACCGCCCGCGCCGCATCGTAGACCAGCTGCAGGAACCTGTTCGCCGGGTACCCGGGAAACCAGCTGAACAAAATAGAGGCGATGATAAACCCGAAAAGGACATAGTAAGCGTAGGTCACGATGCCCAGCAGCAGGTCGCTGACGCTGTACGCGAAGGCTTGCAGGAGAGCCACGGTCACTTTCCGAGCCCCCTCGATTGCTCCGCCGCCGCGTTGACCCCGTCGTAGATCGCCCCCACGAACCCGGCCTTCTCCATCGCCACGAACGCCGCCGCCGTGGTGCCGCCGGGCGTCATCACCTCGTCCCGGACCTGGTGGGCGCTGCGCTCTTTAAGCAAGACCGCCGTGCCCCCGATGGTGCCGATCACCAACCGCCGCGCGATGTCCCGCGGTATTCCCTCCCGGACGCCGGCCTGTATCAGGGCGTCGGCAAAAAGCGCCACGTAGGCCGGCCCCGACCCGTGCAACGCGGTGGCCGCGTCGAAGAGCCGTTCGGGCAACTCCATTACCTCCCCGACGTGGCCGAATATCTCCATCACCATCGGCAACCGGCCGCGGCCGGCCTCGTTGGCGGTGACCACCGCCGACCCCAGACCCACCGAGGCGCACACGTTCGGCATGACCCGCAGGATCGGGGTGCCGGCCGGTAGCTTCTCCGAGATACTCTGGATGGTGACGCCCGCTGCCACGCTCACGACCGCCTTGTCCGTACCCTCGAAGGCCGGCGCGATGCTTTCGAGCACCGTTCCAACGTCCCACGGCTTGACGGCGACCACGATGATGTCGCTCCGCTCCGCCAGCTCCAGGTTCGAGTCCGTGGACCACGTTCCGTAGCGGTCCGCGAACGGTCTCAGGTACTCGGGATGAACGTCGCTCACCCCCAGGTCGAAGTCGCCGGACTCCGCGAGCCGGACCAGGAGCGAGCCCCCGATCTTGCCGGCACCAATGACGCCTACCCGGGTCAAACCTGAAACAACCCCTAGAGCTGGTTGAAGAACGCCCGCTCGGCGAGGCGCTTGCGCTCCTCGGCACTCACCTCGACGTTGCGCGGGGTCAGGAGAAAGACCCGGCTGGCGACGCTCTGGATCTGGCCGTCGAGCGCGTAGGTCAGGCCGGAGCAAAAATCCACCATCCTCCGTGAAAGTTCCCCATCCACGCTCTGGAGGTTGAGGATCACCGGCTGCTGGCGCTTGAAGCGGTCGGCCAGGGCCTGGGCGTCGTTGAAGCTCGCCGGCTCCAGGACGCTCACCCGGGCCGGGCGCGGGTCGGGCACGGGGCGCAGGTGCGGCTGTCCCGGATCGGCGTCGCGGCCCCGGTCCACGGAGCTCTCGCTGCCGAACAGGTCCCCGAGGGAGGTGCCAAAGGCCGAGGAACGCTCCGCCCGGCCCAGACGCCGGACCGCCGGGGACGGCTCGCTTACCCCGCCGCCACCGCTGGCATAGGCCGTGCGCCCGTATTGCCGGCTCTCTTCCTCTTCATCCTCGTAATAGTAGTCGTCCTCTACGTCGCCAAAGCCAAACCAGGCCGCGACTCGGTCCAGACGATCTCTAACTCCCATCCTGCCTCCTCACGAGCCATCCTCCTGGATAATAGTCCTCCCGATTCTTACTATCGTAGCCCCTTCTTCGACCGCAACCTCGTAGTCGTCGCTCATTCCCATGGAGAGTTCCGAGAGGTCGAAGTGCGGTCTCCAAGAGCGCTCTAGCCTATCACGGATCTCTCTGAGTTTCGCGAAAACATAGCGTACATCCTCGGCCCGTTCAACCATCGGTGCTATGGTCATGAAACCTCGCGCGTTCACCCGCCCCCCCGTACGGGCCGCCTCCTCTAGCAGCGCCTCAACCCCATCTTCGCCGACGCCGTACTTGGACGCTTCTCCGCTGACGTTTACCTGCAGCAACACGTCGCCGCCGCCCTCCGGCGTCCGCTTCTCCAGCTCCCGGATGAGCTTCGCCGAATCAACGGAATGTATGAGGCTCACCCGGGGTGCGACCTCCCGCGCCTTGCGTCGCTGCAGGTGCCCGATAAAGTGCCACTCGAAGGCGTCCCCGAAGATTTCCTGCTTGCGGATCAGGTCATCCGACCGGTTCTCCCCGAGCAGTTCCACCCCCGCTTCGGCGAGGGCGGAGATCTGCTCCGGCGAGTAGTACTTGCTGGCCACTAGTATTCGCGCCTCCTCCGGTCCGCGCCCGCCGCGTTCGAGGGCTTCGCCCACCCTCTCCCGGACGGCGGCGAACCGGCTCCGGATCCTCGCCTCCGTTACCTGCCGCCCCACCTACGAGACCTTCGCCACCGCCGCCAGGCTCCGGCCCGTCCGGGGTCCCTGCTTGCGGTGGGAGTAGAAGAGGTCCGGCCGGCATCCGGTACACAGGCCCAGGTCGTACACCTCCTCGACCCCGGCTTTCTCCAGGTCCGCCCATATCGCCGCCGGCAGCGACAGGTGCCGGCCCGAGACGACTTCTTCTCCAAAGCGGCCCGCGAACGCTTCAGCGAGTTCTTCCGAGACCTCGTAACAGCACCGCCGGATGCACGGCCCGATGTAGGCCCGCAGGATGTCGTCTCGTAGCTGCCGCGCGGTCTTCCCGCCAACGCCCGCGAGCGTGCCGCGCCACCCGGAGTGGACCATGCCCACTTCCCGTTCTCCGACCAGAGCCACCGGCACGCAGTCGGCTACGGCCACAACGAGCGCCAGGTCGCTCCGGCCTGTAATCAGCGCGTCGGCTTCCCCGGCGAACCCGGTTTCTTTCACCCGCACGACGTCGTTACCCGCCACCTGCCGCAGCCAGGCAGAGGAACAACCCCTCATAGCCTCCTTTATCAGCGCGAGGTTCTGCGTCACGGCCTCCCGCCCGTCACCGACCTTCACGGAGACGTTGAGGCTGTCATACGGCGGCTCTGACACACCGCCGTTGCGGGTAAAAAACCAGACCCGGGCGCCATCAGGCTCCGGGTCCGGGGCGATATAAACGGCGCCCCCGGCCTTTTCGGGGCCGGAGGCAGTGTGTTGGGTCCAGGCTGAGGTAGTATCCACGCCCGCTATTCTATCGCGGCCGGCGGCCGCAACCAGAGACCTGGATCAGCGGCGGCGCAGGAAGGCGGGGATGTCGAGCATGTCTCCTTCCTGGGAGGAGGACGTTGACACCTCTTCCTCGAAATCCAGGGCCGCCGGGCGCTCGGAGCGCCGCTGGTTGGCCAACCGCTGGTCGAAGCCCGTGGCTATGACGGTCACGTTTACCCGGTCGCCAAAGCCCTCGTCCACGACGGCCCCGAAGATCAGGTTCGCCTCCTGGTGGGCGGCGCTGTGGACGATCTCCGCGGCCTCGTTGACCTCGAAGAGCCCGAGGTCGCTCCCGCCGGTGATGTTCAGGATGATTCCGGTTGCACCCTCGATGCTCGCCTCCAGCAGCGGGCTGGAGATGGCGGCCTTCGCGGCTTCCGCGGCCCGGTTCTCGCTGTTGGAGCTGCCGATGCCCATTAGCGCCGAGCCGGAGTTCTGCATGATCGTGCGCACGTCGGCGAAGTCCAGGTTGATGAGCCCCGGTACCGTTATGAGGTCCGTAATACCCTGGACGCCCTTGCGCAACACGTCGTCGGCCATCTTGAAGGCGTCCATCATCGTGGTGCGCTTCTCGGCCACGTCCAGCAGGCGGTCGTTGGGGATGATGATGAGGGCGTCCACGTTCTCCTTGAGCCGCTTGATGCCCTCCTCCGCGTAGGTCGAGCGGCGGCGGCCCTCGAACGCGAACGGCCGCGTGACGACCCCCACCGTGAGCGCGCCGGATTCCCGGGCGATCTTGGCTACCACCGGCGCAGCCCCCGTGCCCGTACCGCCGCCCTTGCCCGCCGTAACGAAGACCATGTCGGCCCCGCGCAGCGACTCCTCGATGTCCGCCTTGTTCTCTTCGGCGGCCTCGGCCCCGATCTTCGGATCCGCGCCAGCCCCGAGGCCGCGCGTGATCTTCTCCCCGATGTGGATCTTCTGGTCCGCGTCGCACATCTGCAGGGCCTGGGCGTCCGTGTTGACCGCGATAAACTCAACCCCCTGCAATCCGGAGTTGATCATGCGGTTTACCGCGTTGGTCCCCCCGCCGCCGATGCCCACGACCTTTATTACCGCCAAATAGTTCGTCCCCGCATCCAACATGCCGCTCTCTATCCTCCGTTGACTGTTCTCCCTACGCCGTCCGGACTACTCTCCCCGGAACCAGCTCTTAATGGCCGCCACTATGCTACCAAAACTGTTAACTGTTGCACCTTCACTCTTTGGTTTACCTTTATCTGTCTTGGCAGCGTATCCTAGCAGGCCGATAGAGGTAGAGTACTGAGGTTTTTGTACAACGTTAGAGTTCCCTTCCACGCCGAGGGGTGCGGCGGTACGGGCTGGAACGCCCAGAACGTCCTCGGAAAGTTCCGTCATGCCGTCGAGCAGCGAGCCTCCGCCGGTGAGAACGGTATCTCCCGAAAAGCGGTTGTCGAGGCCATTTTTTCTCAGCGAATCGCTGACGTAATCAAATACTTCCTGGGCCCGATACTCCAGGATCTGGCTGAGGAAATGTGCGTTGTAGTGCCGGCGATCCACGCGGACGGCTGCTACGGGGTCTACGATCCGGGAGAGAACCGTACCGTAGCGCACCTTGAGACGTTCGGCGGTCTCGTAAGGTATTTTCAGGCCGTACGCGACGTCGGAGGTAAAGCTCTCCCCGCCGATTGGTATGACGGCGGTATGCACGAGCCCACCCCTGAGAAAGACCGCCACGTCGGTGGTTCCCCCGCCGATATCTACCAGCGTGACGCCCGCGTCGCGATCGGCCGCCTGCAGGCATGCCTCCGCAGAAGCCAACGGTTCCAGCACGACCTGCGTAACCCGGGCGCCACAGTCCTCTACCGCGTGCAGCAGGTTCTGTATGCTGGAAATGGCCCCGGTGACGACGTGCGCCCGCATCGTAACCTTGCGGGCCGCCAATCCGACCGGCTGCTGCACGCCCTCGGAGCCGTCCAGAACGTAACCTCTGGGTACGACGTGGATCACCTGTTCGTCCTCACCCACACCCGTCTGGCGCGCCTCGGTCTCCAGTTTGTGGATAAACCTCTCGGTAATGGCCAGGTTGCGGCTGCGGTTGAGGAGCGTGACCTCCGTGTTGAACGAAGAGATGTGGCTGCCGGCAATGCCCACCACCACGGGCTCGTCCCCCATGCCGCAGGCATCCATGGCCGCGGCCACGGAGTTCGCCGCGGCCTCCCGGTCCACGACCACGCCGCGCCTCAGCCCCTGGCTCGGGGTCTCGCCGAAAGAAAGGACCTCGACGAGACCCCGCTCGCTGTCGACCCGGCCAACGAGGGCGACTATCTTGGTCGTCCCGACATCTATCCCGTAGACCAGCGACTGCGACACGATCCCTCCGCTAACCGTCCGGCTCTCCGGCCGTTCGGCCTCCGGCCACCACCACCCGTTCCGGAGAACGCAGGTCGAACGACGGAGCACCGGGGTTCTCGGCCATCACCTCCGGCAGAGCCCGCGCCTGCCCGGCCTCGACCACGCTGGAGAAGATAACGCGACGCCCGTCTACGAGAACCTCCACCCCTCCGGGGCCGACGCCGGTGACCGATTCCACCTCTACGCCGTTCCTTACCAAAGTTTTTCCGGCCTCCAAGATCTCCTCCAAGCGGTTCTCGTCCAGCTTGACGACCTGGAGCCCCGACCCGCCAAGCTTCGGCAGCTCCGTGCCGTCCGCCGCAAACACCGTCTCCCGGCCGTTTACCGCCCCCCTTAAAACCGGCGAGCGTTCTTCAACCTTAACTGTAACTATACCTGATCGCCAGTCTCTGGACACGGCCACGCCTTCGACCCAGGGGTTCGCCTTCAAACGGCGTTCGAGGAGTGTTGAGTTCAGGGTAAGGAGGCTGGCCCGGTCCGGAACGGCGTTCCAGACCTCGGTCTGGGGCAGCATGCGGGCCTGTTCCACCTTGATACCGGTTACCGGGTAGGCGAGGTAGGAGACGATGTACACCGCTATGGCCGTCAGGACAGCGACGGCCACGGAGATGCACAACGGGCGTAGGACCCGGATCAACGGCCATTCTCCAGCATCTCTAGCAGTTCGTCGCCGACGTGTGAGACGTCCCCAGCCCCCAGGGTTATCACGGTGTCGCTGGGGCCGGATATCTGGCGCAGCACCCCGGGTATCTCGCCCTGTTCCGGGATGTAGTAGATTTCAGGATGGTCGCGGGCCTCGCAGAGGGCGTCCACTATCAGCTTGCCGTTAACGCCCGGCTGGGGCATCTCCCCCGCGCCGTATACGTCGGTGACCAGCACGGCGTCCGCGGAACCAAAGGCTTCGCCGAACTCCCGGTAGAGCCTGCGGGTGCGGCTATACCGGTGCGGTTGGAAGACCGCGATCACCCGCCCCTCCGAGGTGGCGCGGGCGGTATCGAGGGTCGCGGAGAGTTCCGTGGGGTGGTGGGCATAGTCGTCCACCACCCGGATGCCGGCCCTCTCTCCTTTGAGCTGGAACCTGCGCCGCACGCCGCTGAAGCCAGCCAGGCTCTTCGCCGCCTCGTAGGCATCGTGTCCCATCCAGCGGGCGACGCTCACGGCCGCCAGCGAGTTGAGCACGTTGTGGCGGCCGTAGACGCCGAGCGTTACCAGGCCCCGCTCCACCCCGTCCTCGATCAGTTTGTAAGAGTTTGCGGCAACGATCTCCGCTCTCAGCGAGCCACCGGAGAGGCCGTAAGTCGTTACGGGACACGGGGCCTCGTCGGCCAGCAGCCGGCAACAGGCATCGTCGGCGCAGGTAATGAGGTAACCCGAGGCGGGCAGAGAGCGCACGAACTTCGAGAAAGTCTCCAGCACGTCGTCCAGCGAGACGTAGAAATCCGGGTGGTCAAACTCCACGTTCGTCACGATAGCGGCCCGGGGCCGCAAAAAGAGGAGCGAGCGATCGCTCTCGTCGGCTTCGGCCACTATCATGTCCGGCCGTCCAAAGGCCACGTTGCTCCCTATGTCGTTGAGCTCGCCGCCGACGAGGGCCGTCGGGTCTTCGCCAAGGGCTTGCAACACGTGGGCCGTCATGCTCGTGGTGGTGGTCTTGCCGTGCGTCCCGGCTACGGCGACGCTGTTCGCCCCGTCGAGGATCGCGGCCAGGGCGGCTGCGCGCGGTATTATGGGGATAGACCTGCGATGGGCCTCCAGCAGCTCCAGGTTCGTCGAGGGTATGGCCGTCGAGATGACTACCTGTTCGGCGTCGCCCACCTGCTCGGCCGCGTGCCCGATAAACACCCGTACACCGGACTCGCGCAGCCGGCGGGTGTACGGTGACTCCTTCAAATCGGAGCCGGTAACGTCGTGGCCTCGTTTGTGCAGCACTTCGGCGATACCGCTCATGCCGGCCCCGCCGATACCTATCATGTGAACTTTCAAGCTCTCACTCCTTCTGGAGGGCTGCGACGCTCAGCAGCCTCTCGGCAACTTCATCAGCCGCCGCCGGAGTCGCCAAGCTTCCCATGCGGTCGGCCAACTCCTTCCGGCGCTGGTCGTCGTCCAGCAGGTCCTCTACCCGCGCCCGTAGAACTCCGGGGCTCACCTCCTTGTCCGGAAGCAGCTCTGCCGCCCCGCGCTCGGTAAAGTATCGGGCGTTGTGGAGCTGGTGGTCTCCAGTTGCGTAGGGGTACGGAATCAGTATGGACGCCCTGCCGGCAGCGGCCGCGTCAAACAGCGAGCCGGCGCCGGACCGGATCACCACCACGTCCGCGGCGGCCAGATAATGCCACATGTCGTCGACGTACTCCAGGATGCGGTGCCGGGGGTTGTCCGTGGAGAGGCGTGGGAAGTCCCTGCGTCCGGCGATCTGTGCCACCGTGTATTCGGTTGTGCCCCGGAAGGCCTCGCCGGCGGCGAGGTTTATCCTCAGCGCGCCACCGCTGCCACCGAAGATGAGGACCACGGGCGGCTCCAGGCCCAGCTTGTCGAGCGCGGCCTCCCGGGAGGTGTCGAAGAGTTCCCGGCGGGTGGGCATCCCCACCACCGTGGTTCTCCTGAGGTACCTGGCAGCCGCCGGAAAAGTTAGCAGGACCTCCCCGGCGAAGCGGCTAGAAACCCGGTTGACCCTGCCGGGAACCGAGTTCTGTTCGTGTAGGAAAGTGGGCACCCGCAAGGAGCGGGCCGCCATCACAGCCGGGGCGCTCGCGTATCCGCCCACCCCCAGCACCGCCGCCGGGCGAAACTGCCGGATGATCTTTCTGCACCGCGCTGTGGCTCGCAGGAAGAGCAGACCAGCCCGGATACGGTCCCTGGGTCCGCCGGCGAGCCCTCTGAGCGGTAGGGCGTGCAGACTGTAACCCGCCCGGGGCACGAGGTCTGCCTCTATCCCCGAGACGGAACCCACGAACTCCACCTCCGCTCCTCTCTCGCGCAGGCTCTCAGATACGCAGAGCGCGGGAATGGCGTGTCCCCCGGTACCGCCGCCGGCGATCAGGGCCCGCGGTGCGCGCCGGGTTTCTCCGGCGCGGTTTGGCCTCTCTTGCTCGTTCACTGTCCTCCGAAATCCGGTAGAGAATACCAACGGCAACAAAGCAGACTATCAGGCTGGACCCGCCGTAGCTGACGAACGGCAGCGTCATGCCGGCCAACGGCAGAACGTTCATCGCAGCCCCGATGTTGAAGATGGCCTGTACGGCCAGCATCGTGGTGAAACCGGCCGCCATACACCGGGCCATGACCGACGGCGCGAGCAACGCTATGCGGAATCCAGCCAGCGCCACGAAGCCGAAGGCAGCTATCACCAACACCATCCCCAACAACCCCAACTCCTCACCTATGAGGGCGAAGATCATGTCCGTCTGGACCTCCGGGATAGCGGTGCTCTGTCCTCCCGCACCAGCCCCGGTGCCGAAGACGTCCCCGCTTTCTATGGCGATGAGCGACTGCACTATCTGGTATCCGGCGCCATCCGAAGCTGCCCACGGGTCCAGGAAGGTCATAAAACGCTCCCTCCGGTAGGGCTCGAGCCACATGATCCCGGCCAGACCCGTAGCGACGGCTCCGCTGGCGAGCAGCAGATCCCGCGTCCGCAACTCCGAGGCCCAGAGCACCCCGGCCACCCCCGCCAACAGCACCACGGACGTACCGAAGTCCGGCTCCAGCACCACCAGCACAAACAGCAAACCGACGCCCAGCATGGGCCCTGCCGGCAGGCTAGCGCCCGGCCGGTAGCGGGCCACGGCGCAACTCAGCACGATGACGGCGGCCACCTTCGCAAACTCCGCCGGCTGCAGGCTTATCACGCCGAGATCAAACCACCTCCGCGCCCCTCCGATCTGGGTGCCGATGCCCGGTACGAGCACCAGCACGAGCCCCAGCAACACGCCGAGATAGAGCACGAGCGACAGCCTGCGCCAGGCGGTATACCGGATGCGGCTCACCACGAGAAAAGCGAGAACTCCCGCCACGACGTGCCCGGTGCGCATCATCAGGTAGTGGGCCCCGAACTCCCGGTAGGTGGCCGAGTAGATCATGGCCAGCCCCAGCAACGACAGGGCCAAAGCTACCAGGAAGAGGTTCGTCCGCAGGGCGGTCATCGCCCGACCAGTTTTCGCGGTTCGCGCTCGTTCGCCGCCAGCCTCGTAAACGCGTCGCCACGCTCCTCATATCCGGAGAACTGGTCGAAGCTAGCGCACCCCGGAGACAGCAACACCACGTCGCCTGGCCGAGACAGCTTTTCTGCCAGGGCAACGGCCCGCTCGAGGTCCGGGACGCGGTAGACAACCCGTCCCCACCCTGCCCCGGCCAGGTACTCTGCGATGAGAGGACCAGCATCTCCCTGGCAAACTACGGCCCGGCACCGCGTCAGGTGCGGCAGGATCTCACCGAACTCCGTGTCTTTTTTGGAGCCGCCGAGGATCAGCACCACCGGACGCTCGAAACTAGAGAGGGCCGCTTCCACAGCCGCGGGGTTCGTGGCTTTGGAGTCGTTTACGTACTGTACGCTGCCGCGCTCGGCCACCACCTCTACCCGGTGCGGCTGGAGCCGATAGGAAGCCAGGCCAGCTCTTATCTCTTCCCGGGTGACCCCGAGTTTCTCTGCCGCGGCAGCCGCGAAGAGAGCGTTCTCTTTGTTGTGGCTACCGATGAACCGTAGTTCGTTCTCGGCCAACAGGCTCTTCCCCATCAGCGTCAGAGCCCCATCCTGCACGCCGGTACCGTCGCCACCGACAACCAGCGTCTCCGCCCGCAGGTGCTGTACAGCATCCCTGCCGATCGCGTCGCCCGCGCTCACGAGCGCCAGGTCGTCCGGCTCCTGTCCGTCAAAAACCTTCAGCTTGTCCCGAGCGTACTCCTCGAAGGAGGCGTGCCAGTTGAGGTGGTCGGGGCGCACGTTGAGCAACGCCGCCACATGGAATCCCGGCGCAGAGAGGTAGTGGAGCTGGAAGGAAGAGACCTCGAGAACCAGGGTACCAGCCCGCCGCGCCTCTTCTACGCAGCCCGTAAGGGCCCGCCAGGAGTTACCGGCGACGGCATGTGGCATGCCGGCCCCGCGGAGAATCCCGCCCAGCATGTCTACGACCGTCGTCTTCCCGTTGGTACCGGTAACACCGACCGTCTGGATCCCGGGCCCGATCAACTCCAGCCCCAGCGCGACCTCGCTTACGACTGGTATACCGGCCTTCTCGGCCCCCGCCAGCACGGGCTCCTGCGGGCTTATGCCGGGGCTCGCAACGACCCGGGCCACGCCGTCAAGGGTCTCGGGCCCGCCACCGAGCCGGCCCTCGACGCCGAGCTCGGAGGTCCTGTGCCTCAACTGTTCTGTATTGCGGGCGTCTCCCGCGACCACCTCGGCCCCCTGGGCAAGCAACGCCCGGACGGCGTGCATCCCGGATTCCCCGAGCCCGTAGACCAGCGTCTTCATCTGACCCGGCCCCTCATACCGCGTTGTAGAAGAAAAAGTAGTAGAGAACGAAACCCGCCGAAGCAAAGACCGCCTGGACGATCCAGAAGCGAACCACGATCTTGTTCTCCTGCCAGCCGGAGAGCTCGAAGTGGTGGTGTATGGGCGCCATCTTGAAGATGCGGCGGCGGGTGAGCTTGAAGAACCCATACTGCATCATTACCGAGAGCGCCTCCACAACGAAAAGCCCCCCGATTACGGGCAGCAGCATCTCGGTCTTGGTTAACACGGCCGCCGCCGCCAGTACCCCCCCGATCGCCAGGGAGCCCGTGTCGCCCATGAATATCTCTGCGGGATGCGAGTTGTACCAGAGAAAGCCTACGAGCGCGCCGACCATCGCGCCGCAGACGATGGCTACGTCGTACTGGCGCTCCAGGAACGCTATAGCCGTGTACGCCAGCAACGAGATGCTTCCAGCCCCCGCCGCCAGGCCGTCCAGACCGTCAGTCAGGTTCACCGCGTTGGTCGTTCCCACGATCACCAGCAGCAGAAAACCACTGAACAGCAAGATCCCGACCACCCCCGAGCCGAACACCAGGCTCCGGTTCAAACCGGGCAAGATAATGTTTTGGGTCACCCCCACGTATCGTAGCGCCAGCACGTCGGCGAGCACCACCGTAAGCGTCAGAAGCAGAAACTTGTACTTGACGCTCAACCCTTCCGAGCGCCGCCGGGAGATCTTCTGCCAGTCGTCGTACAGGCCGATCCCGGCAACCGCCGACACGAGCAGCAACGTTGTCAAGGTCGCCATGTTCGGACGCGCCACCACCAGCAGCGCCGCGAGCAGACCCGCGAGCATCAAGACACCGCCCATGGTCGGCGTCCCCGCCTTGACCAGGTGTGTCTGAGGCCCCTCCTCCCGAACAAACTGGCCGAACTTCTTTACCTGGAGGTACTCTATGAACCTTGACCCCAGGGCGACGGTTACGAGAAACGCTATACCTGCGCCCAATATGACGCTAAACAAGAGCTAGCTTCTCCCTTACCCTCCGCGTCAGTTGATCCAGGCCCACACCCCGGGAGCCTTTGACGACCACGTACTCGCCCTTTTCCAGCACCTGACAGAGCCCTTCGGCGGCGGATGCCGCGTCCTCGTAGAGCAAAGCCTCGCCCGGGAAGGCCTCCGCGTACCATCGTGCCTCATCTCCAACCCCAACCAGAAGATCCACCCCTACCTCCCCGGCAAGCTCCCCCGTCTCCCGATGGTAGGCCCGGGTGCCGGGACCCAGCTCGAACATGCTGCCGAGGACCGCCACGAGCCGGCGGTTGTGGCGGTGTGCCTGGTCCGCGCCGTAGCGCAACACGGCGGCCATCGCCGTGGGAGAGGCGTTGTAAGAGTCATCGTAGACGATGATATCGTCCCTCAGCCGGTACACCTCGCCGCGCAGGCCCGTCCGCTTGAGGCGGGAAATTCCCCGGGCACACTCTTCGACGCTCACGCCCAGGGAGAGCGCCCCGCCGATAGCCGCGAGCAGAGGTTCTACGAGGTGGGTTCCGAAGACCGGCGTGCGGGCTTCCGCCGTTTCGCCACCCGCATGGACCTTGAAGCACAGTCCCTCCTCGCGTTCTACAGCCTCCGAGGACCACAGGTTCACGCCCGCGCCAGCTTCCCGGGCAAACGTCCAACGCTGGCCAAAGCTTCTCCCGTACCCACTCGCCGCTTCCGGTACGCCTGCGGGGCATACAAAAGCTCCGTCTTCTGGCAGCGCCAGAGCCAGCTCTCCTTTGGCGGCCGCCACCCCCTCCAGGCTGCCGAACGAATCCAGGTGTACGGCGGCCACGGCGGTCAGAACGCCTACCCGCGGCGGGGCTATCCCGCACAGGTGGGCGACATCCCCCGCGTGGGTGGCACCCATCTCGAGGACGAGGGTCTCCGTCCGCCCGTCGGCCGCCAGGACCGTGAGGGGGAGCCCGATCTCGTTGTTGAAGTTCCCCTCGGTGGCACAGACTTTTCTGCCGGCCGAGCGCAGTATGGCCGCCAGCGCGTCTTTGGTAGTGGTCTTGCCCACGCTGCCGGTGATTCCCACCACTTCCGGCGGCGATCCTTGCCCGCGCTGGAGGCTCCACCGGGCCAGGTCCTGCAACGCCCGCAGAGGGTCGCGCACGACGAGGGTGGCAACCTCCAAAGGGCGGTCGGCTACCGTTGCCACGGCACCGCGAGTGCTGGCCTCGGGAGCGAAATCTGCGCCGTCCACGCGGCCGCGGAGGGCAAAAAACAGATCCCCGGCGCGCGCCACACGCGAATCTACAACGGCCCCGCGGACCGGCGTGGACCCATCCCCCCCAACAACCGCGGCTCCGAGAGCCCGGGCCACCTCGCGCAAGGATGCCGGCTTCACCGGTTGGTCCTCCCCTCCGGTCGGGCCTCGTCCCTGTCCGGTGGTATGTTGTAGTAGCCTAGCGTAAAGCTCATCAGCTCTTTGAAAGCGGGTGCCGCGACCACCTCGCCCCAGTACTCCGTTTTGGGCTCGTCTACCACGATAAGGGCGACAAACTCGGGGTCCGAGGCCGGCGCGAAACCTACGAAAGAGGCGACGTGTTTGTACGCGTACGCGCCGGTTTCGGGGTCTACTTTCTGGGAGGTTCCTGTCTTGCCACCGACGGTATAACCGGGTATCTGGGCGAGGTGCCCCGACCCGTTCTCTACCACGTTCTGCAACATCCCGCGTACTATATCCGAGGTCTCACGGCTTATCACCCGGGCTCCGGACTCTGCCGGGGCTTCGTCCACGAGCAATCGGGGAGTAACGCTCGTTCCACCGTTCAAGAGCGCGGCGTATCCTCGCACTAGCTGCAGCGGCGTCACCGTCAAGCCCTGCCCGATGGGTATGTTGCCGATAGAGGAGCCGCTCCACTCCTCGTAGGGAGGTATTACTCCCGGGTCCTCGCCCCACATGTCCACCCCGGTGAACTCGCCGAACCCGAACGACCGGATGTAGTCTTCGAGGTTCTCACCGCCGAGACGCTGGGCTACCTGAATCGTACCGACGTTGGTAGATTGTTCCAAGATGTCTTTAGGTTTCATGACTTTTGTTTCGTGTGGTTCTGAGTCGTGGATCACCCGGTCTGCAACCTGTATTTGGTCGGCGACGGTGAACGAGTCTTGCGGGGTAACCGCTCCGTCTTCCAGGGCCGCCGCCATGGTAAACGCTTTGAAGGTCGAGCCGGGCTCGTAGGGATCGGTGAGAACCCGGTTGCGCTGAAGCTCCGGCGTCGCCTTGTTGAAGTCGTTGTTGTCAAAGGTGGGAGCGTGGGCGAGCGCGACCACCGCGCCGTCATCCACCCGCATCATCATGCCGAGGGCGCCCTCGGGCCGGTGTTCCTTCATGATGCCCGCCAGCTCTTTTTCCAGTTCCTGCTGGACCGCGGCATCCAGCGTAACGGTAAGGTCCTCGCCACTCCTCAGCTGCTGGTCGTAACGGGCTTCGATTCCCCCGAAAGGCTCTCCGTAATCACCGAAATGGCCCACGAATTGGCTCGCGAGCTTTCCGTCCGGGTAGACCCTGGCCGAGCTCGGGGCCACGGTAACGCCCGCCAGGTTCAGGTCTTCTACCTCCCCGGCGATTTCGGGCTCCACGTTTCCGAGGACGCTGTAGCCGCTGAGGTTGCCCCGGTCGTCGTGGCTGACGAGCTTCTTCCGGATCTCCTCGGCGGTCTGTCCGGTCTCTTCGCCGATAATTCCGTGTAACTGCCGGGCGGCTTCCTCCGCGTCTTCTACTTGGTACGGGGTGGCAACCACCCGGTACCTTTGAAGGCTCGTGGCCAGCGTACGGCCATCCGCACTTAGTATGTCGCCCCGCAAGTTGGGTGCCGTTGAAGCGGTCTGTTCGGCTGCGAGAGCCGGAACACCCCCGCCCTCCACGACGCTCAGATACACCGCCCGGCCACCGAGCAACAGGCTGGTGATCATCACCGCGACCAGGATCAAACCTACTCTTTTTCGTCCGACCTTCTGCGCCGGTCTCGCAACATCTTCATGGGGAGTAGCTCGTTGCGGCCGAGACTTCCGATGCCGGCTTTGTCGCCGGCGCGAGAACGGCACGACGCTGGCCTCCGGACCTCGCCTCCTGCGGCCAGAAGGGTTCGACGCCCTCCGCCTCCGGCTCCCAGGGCTTTTTCTACCGAACACGCCCGACGCGCCCCTGCTACCTGGACTCCTCCTGTATTTGTTGCCTGGCATCCTGTTCTCCATCCTCCCCGTAATAAGCTGTCATGTCTCCTGCCGCGGGAGCCCTCATATCGAGATCTTCCCGCGCCAGTGATCTCACGCGGCCCGGCGCAGAGAGCTCGGAGACCTCTACCTCCAGGGCCTCTTTTTCAGCCCAAAGCTCGTCGCGCTGATCGGTCAAAACCGCTCCCTGGTTGTTCAAACCGGCAGATACCGTGTGCGTGTAGACGCTCCCCAACATCAACAGCACCGGTATTACCACGAGCACCACGAACTTCCGGTATTGAAGGGTCTTTTTGTGCGATTTGGACCTTTTGGAGGCCGTTTTTGCATAATGTCTCTCTCCGGCGTGGCCCTTCCTGGCCGCCGGGTACTCCCTTGGCTTTCGCTGCGGAGCAACCATCACGACGGTCCGTCCCCGGTCGGAGGCTCCTCTGTCCTGTAAGCCACCCGGAGGCGGGCTGAGGCGCTGCGCGGGTTGGCCTCCACCTCAAACTCCGACGGGCTTTCGACCCGGCCTTTACGGAAAACGGGTCGGGCGCCGCAGACGCAGACCGGGAGCTCCGGCGGGCAAACACAACGCCCGGTTCTCTCCGCGATGAACTTCTTGACGATTCGGTCCTCGCCGGAATGGAAGGTTATGACCACCAGACGCCCCCCGGCCGAGAGCAGGTGTTCTGTGGCCTCGAGCGCCCGCTGCAGTTTTTCGAGTTCTTCGTTGACGCAAACCCGCACCGCCTGGAACACCCGCTTGGCCGGGTTTCCGCCCCTCTCTACCCACCCCAAAGCGTTACGCACGGCTTCTGCGAGGTCCGTAGTGGTAGACAGCGGCCTCCGGCGCAGTATCTCCTTCGCAACGCGCCGAGCCTGCCCCCGGGGCAGGTCACCGTACTCCTGGAGCACTTCGATGAGCTCAACGGTGTCCACCGTGTTCAAGAAGTCCGCCGCTGTAACGCCGGTAGTCGTGTCCATCCTCATGTCCAGCGGTCCCGCCCCGACATAAGTAAAACCGCGCTCCGGCTCGTCTATCTGGTAGCTGGAGATTCCCAGGTCGAAGAGAACGGCGTCGACACGCGAGCCGCTCTCGACCATCTCCCACAAGACTTCATCGTAGGCACCAGGCGTGAAGGTAAAACGCGGATCCCGCACAAGCGTAGCCCTCTCGGCGGCCCCCGGGTCCCGGTCTATCCCGAACAGCCGCCCGCGCGGACCAAGCTGCTGAAGCACCTTCATCGTGTGCCCTCCGCCACCAAAGGTGGCGTCGACGACGGTGCTCGCGCCCCCAGGCTTCAGCGCGGCTACAGCCTCTTCCAGCATCACCGGCCGGTGGTACGCGGCCATCACTCTCCGAACTCCCGTCCGGCGAACTCCTCTACGATCTCGGCGAACGATTCGTCCGCGCCTTCCAGATACCGGTTCCACTCGCTGGTGTCCCAGATCTCCAGCCGGTCGTCGACCCCGGTTATGGTTACGTCCCGGTCCAGCCCCGCGTACCGCGCCAGCTTCGTCGGGACCAAGACTCTCCCCTGGCGGTCCAGCGAAGCCTCAAAAGCCATGGAAAAGAACATCCGGGACAACTGGCGTCCCTTGGCCGTGAGATCCGCGTTGGCCTTTACGTTGGCCTTGAAAGCCGCCCACTCCTCCGGCGGGAAGGCAAACAAACACCGGTCGATACCCTTGGTGATTACGATGCCCCCGTCGAAGTAGGGCCTCAACCGGGAGGGGAACGTGAGACGGCCCTTCTCGTCCAGAGTGTGCTCGTACTCGCCTAGCAAGGCCAGGGCCTCTTCCTCCCACTACGCTCCATTTTGACCCACGACTGGCGAAATTCTTGCATATAGCGGAGAAAACCGCAATCTGGACGCCAACAATTGCCCGATCCAGACCAAAACTTGCTCTCATACGCCCTCTACCCCTTACCCCTAGGGATATGTATCCCTCGTAAAGATGACACTGACATCCGAGCAGGCGTCGTGGGTTGTCGCGACGCCGATGCACGTTCCCGCAAATCGCGGGGCCCCGGGCGCGTCAACTACAACATGTTGTGGTCGGACAAATAAGGTCGAAAACGCTGGGGGGAGCCACATGTTGGCAACGCTAAGAAAATGACCCGGGCTAACATCATTCGCTGACCCACCTCGGCCAGTTTTCGGCAGTCTAGCACCATCAACGTTTACGGACCCACCTCGACCTCCTCCGTTCGGTCCCGCCTG
>SIRX01000136.1 GCA_004563715.1 Actinomycetota bacterium
TCCACTCGCCGGGGGTCTATCCCGGTCGTGATCTCATAGTTTATCGTCTCCGCCCGGGCTCCGAGCTCTTCGGCCCCCACGCGCCCGCCGCCCTGCGATCCGAGCAACACGACCTCGTCACCCACCGCGACGGACCCGTCCACCCCGAAGACCCCGGCGTCCATCGAGACCCTTCCGAGCAGCGGACGCCTCTCGCCCCGCACGAGCGCCTCGGCCTTGCCGGAGAGCGTGCGCCGGTATCCTTCGGCGTACCCGACCGGCACCGTCGCCGCGTACATCGGCTCCGTCGCCCGGAAGGTCAGCCCGTAGGAGACCCCGGCGCCGGGGTCCAGCCGGCGCACGGCGGCTACGTAGCTCTTGAGCGTCATGGCGGGCCGCAGGTTCTCCTCGAAAGGGTCCCCCGAATTTCCGGCGGGATGCAGACCGTAGATCGCGACGCCGGGACGTACCAGGTCGTAGTGGCTCTCCGGATACCAGAGGGTCCCGGCGGAGTTGGCCGCGTGCACCAG
Source organism: Actinomycetota bacterium (assembly GCA_004563715.1). Lineage (GTDB taxonomy): Bacteria > Actinomycetota > Rubrobacteria > Rubrobacterales > Rubrobacteraceae > SIRX01. Next base: position 510 of record SIRX01000136.1, read on the forward strand.
GACGCCGCCGAACGGGTGCGCGGCGAGAACCCCGTCGAAGACCGAGATCTGACGCCGCGTCTCCGCGGCGTCCGCGTCGGCGGAGGCGAAGTGCGTGTAGACGCCGGCGAGCCGTTCTCCCAGCAGCTTCCGGGCCTCTCCCGCCTCCTCCGGCTGCACGCCCCAGCGGTTCATGCCGGTGTTTACCTTGAGGTGCACGGTAAGGCCGGGGTGTGCCGCCAGCAACCGGGCGCTCTCCAGGGAGTGGGCCGTAACCGCGAGCCGGAGCCGGGCGGCGTGGGCCAGCCGGTCCGGCGTCAGGTCGGTGAAGACCAGGATCGGCTCTTCGATGCCGGCGCGCCGCAGGACGGCGCCCTCCTCCACGGTGACGACGGCGAAGGCGCCGGCCCCGGCCTCCTGGGCGGCGCGGGCCACTTCGACGGCTCCGTGGCCGTAGGCGTCGGCCTTGACCACCGCCATCAGGCGGCTCCCCGGCGCCCGCCGCCGCAGTTCCCGGACGTTGTGCCGGATGGCGTTCAGGTCTACCTCGGCCCAGGTCCGGGCCGGGAAGTGCTTGCTCGCCGCGGCGGACACGGGATTACGGTTCCGGGTCCAGGATGTGCAGCGTCAGGATGTCCATGCGGGTCAGGACGCCGTGCAGCTGGTCGTCCGTGGCTACCGGCAGGAGCTTGCGCCGCCGCTCGGCCATAATGGTGGCCGCCTCCGAGAGCGAGGTCTCCGGGGTTATAGTCTCGGGGTCGGCGGTCATCACCTCGCGGACCGTGACCCCGGCGCTCTTGAGCGTCTCCTCCCGGTACTGGTCCCAGTCCCCGAGCGGTACGATACCACCGAGTATGTCGAGAAAGCCGGGGGACCGGATCTCGGCGTCCCGGAAGATCAGGTCGCCTTCGGTCAGGACGCCGACCAGGCGTCCGTCCTCGACCACCGGGGCCCCCGAGATGCCGGACTCGGCGAAGAGCCGGATCACCGCCTCCACCGTGTCGTCCGGCCCCAGCACGGGCCACTCGGCTTGCATGATGTCGCTGGCTTTTAGATCGCGAATGTCCTGTCGTTCCACGTAAAAACTCCCCGCTGCTCCGTGTGCCTCTTCGTCCTGGCGCAGCCCCCGATACTACCGCATACCGTCCGGTGCCGGAGGCTTTTACAGAACCTCCGCGGCGGCCCCGGGCAGATAGGGGACCAGATCCGTCGCGACAAAGCTCTCGGCGGGCAGTCCCGTCTCCTCCACCCACAGCTCCGCGGCGCGGCCGTGGACCCAGGCACCGGCGCGGGCCGCGTCATAGGCGTCCATGCCCCGGGAAAGCAGGGCCCCGATCACGCCGGAGAGCACGTCTCCGGTACCGGCCGTAGCCAGCGCGACGCCGCCCGTGGAGTTCACCGCCGTTCTCCCCGCCCCAGCGATTATGGTGTCGGAGCCTTTGAGCAACACGCAGCAGCCGTACCGGTCTGCCGCCTGCCGGGCCGTGCGGAGCCGGCGGGCGGAGACCTCCTTCGCCCCGCACTCTATGAGCCGGCCCAACTCTCCGGCGTGGGGCGTTACGACGGCTGGGGCATCCCGACCGGAGAGAGCGTCCGAGCCGGCGAGGTTCGTAATCGCGTCGGCGTCCAGTAGCAGTGGCGCTTCGATCTCGCGCACGAGAGACCCGACCAGCTTCCGGGCCTCCTCACCGGTGCCCATGCCGGGCCCGATCACGACGGCGGTGGCCCGTTCGGCGTGCTCCAGGATCACCTCCCGCGCCCCGGAGGCCATGTGCCCGGCCTCATCCTCCGGCGCGCCGTAGACGAGCGCCTCCGTGAGCCGGAGGTCCACCCCGGGGGCCGCGCTGCCCGGCGTCACCAGGAAGACGATGCCGCAACCCGTGCGCTGGGCGCCCTCCACGACCATCACCGGGGCCCCGGTTACGCCGTGCGAGCCCGCAACGACCAGCAGCGCCCCGGCAGAGTACTTGTGCGCGGGATCGGCGGTGCGCGGGAGAGCCCCCCTTAGAGAATCGGCGTCCGTCCAGCCCACGGACGGCTCCACGTCGGCCTCCGGCGGGATGCCGATGTCCACGGCGGCCACCTCGCCCGCGTACTCGCGGCCGGGGGAGACCACGCACCCCACCTTTACCGCGTGGGCGCAGACGGTCAGGTCGGCCCGGACAGCTTCTCCCTGAACCTCACCGTTAGACCCGTCTACACCGGAGGGCACGTCCACGGCGACGGCCGTCACCCCGGCCTGGTTTATCTGCCGGATAAGGGCTGCCTCCTTCTCCCGCACCGCCCCGGAGAAGCCCGTCCCGAGCAGGGCGTCCACGACGAGATCGGCCTCCGCCAGCTCCGCACCGAGGTCCTCTGCGATACGCACGCCCAGGTTCTTCAGGATGCGGAGATTGGTCTCCGGGTCGCCCTCGTAGTCGCTCTTCGTAGCGAACACGGCGACCTCGACGCCCGCCCGGTAGAGCTCGCGGGCGATCACGAAGCCGTCGCCACCGTTGTTGCCGCCGCCGCACACGGCGAGCGTCCGCAGCGGAGCGTAGCGCGCGAGGATATCGTTCGCCATCGCGGCCCCGGCCCGCTCCATGAGCACGGTGCCGGAGATACCCAGCTCCTGGGCGCCGTTGTCGGCGCGGGTCATCTCCGCGGCGGAGTAGAGCTTCACGGGCGCTCCCCCCGGCGGATAACGGCCACGGCAACGGCGGAGAGCTCCGAGTGGGTGATGGAGATCGAGATCTCCTCCTCCCGCACGCCCACGTAGTCGGCGAACTTCGCGATCTTGCCCATCAGCCGCACGTACGGGGCCCGGCGGGGACGCCGGATCACCTCGACGCCGTTCCACTGGATCAGGCCGCACCCGAGCGCCTTGCACACGGCCTCCTTGGCCGCCCACCGCCCCGCGTAGTGGCGCTCCGCGAACCGGTACTTTTCACAGTACGCTATCTCGGCCTCCGTGAAGAGCCGCTGGCGGATGCGCGGCGTGCGTTCGAGCGCGAACTGCATCCGCCCCACGTCCACGACGTCGACCCCGACCTCCGGCACAAAGAAATTATCCATGAACCCTATGTTACGCGAGATGCATCTCCCGCAAAAGGGAATAAGATGTGGTCATGGAAGCGGCGATCATCGGTAACCCCAACTCGGGACGCGCGG
>SIRX01000137.1 GCA_004563715.1 Actinomycetota bacterium
GGTCGTTGACGCTTCGGGGTACGTGGTGATGCCCGGCTTCGTGGACACCCACCGGCACACCTGGCAGACTGCGCTGCGGGCCATCTGCGCCGACTGGACGCTCATGGAGTACTTCCGCGGCATCCGGCAGGCCATCTCCCCCAACTACACGCCGGAGGACGTCTACGCCGGCAACTACGTCGGCGCGCTGGAGGCGCTGGACGCCGGGGTGACGACGCTTTTGGACTTCTCGCACTGCATCAACAGTCCGGAGCACGCCGACGCCGCCGTCGAGGGGCTCAGGGACGCCGGGGGGCGGGCGACCTTCGCTTACGGCTACTTCCCCACTCCGGTGGCCGAGCCGGCTTTCGCCGACCACGACCAGCGCCTCGCCGACGCCCGCCGGGTGCGGGAGGAGCACTTCGCCTCGGAGGATGGGCTTCTGCGGATGGGGATCGCGCTAACGGAGGCGGGGCTGCTGCCCTTCTTCTTGCACAAAGCCGAGATCTACTCCGCCCGCGAGCTCGGCGTCCTCATGGTCACCCACACCGGGTGCGTGTGGGGGTCGCCGATCACCGGGGGCATCGAGCAGTTCCACGACCACGGCCTGCTCGGGCCGGACCAGGTGCACGTGCACTGCAACTGCCTCTCCAACGAGGACTTCGACCTGCTCGCCCGCGCCGATTGCAAGGTGTCCATCAGCCCGGAGACCGAGCTCCAGATGGGCATGGGCCACCCCGTCATCCGCCGGGCGCTCGAGCGCGGGATGAAGCCGACGCTCAGCTGCGACGTGATCTCGCTCAACTCCGGGGACATGTTCACCCAGATGCGCCTCGGCCTCCAGTTCCAGCGCGCCATGGACAACGACCCCATAAACGCCTCCGGCGCCATGCCCTCAAGCCTGGACCTCACCGTCCGCGACGCGCTGAGTTGGGCGACGATCAACGGCGCCGAGGCCATGGGCCTGGGTTCCATTACCGGCTCGCTGACGCCGGGCAAGCAGGCCGACGTCATCGTCGTCGGCGGGGAGCGCCTCAACCTCACCCCGCTGCCCGAGCCGGTCGGCGCGATGGTCGTGCAGGCGAACGCGGCCAACGTGCGCGACGTCTTCGTCGCCGGCCGGGGCGTCAAGCGCGACGGCGAGCTGGTCGGCGTGGACCACGCGCGCGTCCGCCGGCTCGCCGACGAGTCGCGCGAGCGGATCTTCTCCGCCGTTGCGGCGGACGGGCAGCCGATCCTGTTCCCCGAGCCCGAAGAGTACATGGAGACGCTCAACGCCATGGCCGAGGCGAACCTCGCCAACGTCGCGGGCGACGCGGCTCCGTGATCTGTCGGTGCTGGTAGGCTTCGATGAACTGGTAAAGGATCGTTTTCGAGCAGATCGGCAAGGTCCGTCAGTCCTCATTCGCCCCGTACACGGCTACCCGGTTCTGGTGCGCGGCGGCGTTGACCGCGATGAGCGCCGCGCTCCGGCCAGGTTCGGGCATTCACGGCACGTCGTCAGAGGAACCGGCAGACCGCTCGAAAACTACACAACGTAAGCCGTCGCGATAAAAAGGAGCAGTGCACGGGTCACAAGTAACATCCGGGCCGATTGACCTAGTCCGGCGTGGGCAAAAGTCCGATGTCCCGGCCGGTCATCTGGGTAACCCTCTAATTAGCGAGTCCCGACCGACAAAGGAGTCGATGACATGGAGAGATGGGTACAGTGGCAAAACTGGACGAATGTCGTACTCGGGTTGTGGCTGCTCATATCGCCTGTAGTTCTGGGGATCATCGCCAACGGCGCACCCGACTGGAACGCGTGGGCCTTGGGCGTGTTCATCGTCGTGGTGGGCGCGTGGTTGTTCTTCTCGCCGTGGGTTCTGGGATTCGCCGACCTGGCCGCCGCGGCCTGGAACACCAGGATCGTAGGCCTGCTGGTCGCCGTATTCGCCGCGTGGGCGCTGTCCGAAGCCCAGGGAGCTTCGTCGTCAGGAACGGGCCAGCGGGTACGGTAGATATTCTCTGCCCAACACCCGCCGGATAGCCGACGATAAAATCGGGTATCGATAGCAAGCAGCAAGAACGGGCAGCAGAGATGGAGGAGTCCAGAGGATGAAGAGGATCGAGCACAGCGTGGAGATCTCCGTTCCGCCCCGCGAGGTCTTCGCGTTTGTCTCCGATCCCCTCAACGACCCGGAGTGGGAGTCGGCGCTGCTCTCCGGGCAGACCCTGGGCGGCCCGGTGGAACCCGGCTCGAAGCTCACGCAACTCCGCAAGCTACTCGGCCCCCGGTTCGAGTCGACCGCGGAGATCACACACCTCGAGCCGGACAGCAGGATCGACGTCAGGGGCACTTCCGGCCCGTTGCCGTTCGAGGGCAGCTGGAGTTTCGAGCCCGCAGGCGCGGGCACCCTGGTAACCTTTACGGGTGAGATCCAGGGTAGCGGCCTCCGGGAAGCAGCCGAGCCGGCCCTGGCCCGCGTGCTCGAGGCCGACGCCCGGGTCGGCCTCGAAGACTTGAAGGACGCGCTGGAGGGCCGCAGGTAGCCCTGTAGGTAATCCTCCTCAAGACCGGCGGCCCAGTTCCGCCACGCGCTCTCGCAGGGCGGCGACGATCCTGTCTTGCGGTGTCTCCCCCCCGCCCTGCTCTTCGAGTTCGTCGGGGTGGACCGGCGCGCCGAAGGAGACGGTCACCTTCGCTGGGCGGGGCAGGCCCTGCCCCCGGGGCATGGCTTCTCCCGTGCCGTGGACGAAAACCGGCACCACCGGCACCCGGAAGTGGTCCAGCAGCAGGCCGATGCCAGGCTGGAACCGTTGCAGGTCGCCCGTGGGAGAGCGCTCTCCTTCAGGAAACCAGACCAGGTTTTTACCCCGGTCGAGCACGGCCGCGCTAAAGGCCAGGCTAGAGAGCCCGGCCCGGTCCGGGTCTATGGGAACCACCCGGGCGAGGCGGCTGAAAAGGCGGTTTACCGGGTTCCCGAAAGCGGCGCCGGCCCAGCCCGCCCAGTAAGTATCTTCGAGGCGCCGGTAACCGAGCGCCGCCCCGACGGCGAAAGAGTCGAGGTAGCTGACGTGGTTGGGCGTAACGACGTACGGCCCTTCGGAGGGCAGGTGCTCCGAGCCCTCTACCCGCAGGCCGAACACGCCCCGGGCCACGAGGCGGTTGAGGTTGGACAGCGCCCGCGCCGCGGCGGCCTCCGCCGGGCTGCGCGGCCGGAGCAACTTCTTCTGCCCTTCGTCCAGCTGCCCCTCGGGGTCCTCCAGCGGCGAGACCCCCGAAGCCTCCTCCCCGGCCTCGGCCCGCCGCGCGACCTCCTCGAGGAGGTCGCGCACCTCTTCTATTTCCTCTATGGCCTCTTCAGGCAGCTCCACGCCGGTGCGCTGTCCGATCTCCATGGTCAGGTTTACCCATTCCAGTGAGTCCACGTCCAGGTCCATCTGGAGGTTCGTCTCTGGGGCCAGCCGGCGCTCGGGGTAGCGGTCCGCGAGCCAGTCCCAGACCTGCCGGGCTCCGGGGCGCTCTAGCAAGGTTCGGTCCTCTCCGGACATCTCCTCCAGAGGTACGGGACCGGGAGATTCTTCCGGTCCCCCCTCGCCGGACCGCGCCTGCTCGTAGCGGTCCTCCAGGACGTGCCGCCGGAGCTTGCCGAGCTGCGTGTACTCCAGCGGGGCCCGGGTAACAGCGAAGTCGGAGACCTGCATGTGGGAGGGGAGGCTCCCGGAGACCGCGGAGACCGCCTCCCGGACGGCCGCGGTGAGGTCTTCGGCGTGTTGCGCCTCGCCCGGCTCCGGGACTACCAGGGCCACGAGCCGGCCGTCTTTCTGCAGGACCCCGATCTCGCGGATAACGGGGTTCTCCAGGTACGCTTCTTCCACCTCTTCGGGCTGCACGTTCTTGCCGGCCTCGGTGACGATCAGAGTCGAGGCCCTGCCCGTGACGTACAGGTACCCGTCATCGTCGAAGTAACCCAGGTCCCCGGTCCGGAACCAGCCGTCTTCGGTGAGAACCTCTTCGGTCTCCTCGGGCATGTTCCGGTAACCGGAGAAGACGCCCGGTCCCCGGGCCAGGACCTCGCCTTCCCTACCGGGGCTGTCCGTGTAACCCTCGTCTCCGGAAGCCCCGGGTACGGCCGCGGGGTCTACGAGAACCTCGATACCAGGGATCGGAAGGCCCACGCTGGCGAGCTTCGGGCTCTCGGGCGGGGCGAGCGTGAGCAGGGGCGAAGTCTCGGTGAGCCCGTAACCTATGGCGACCTTCCACCCCAGGCCCTCCAGCTTCCAAGCCAGGTCCTCGTCCAGCGGCGCGCCCCCGGAAGCCAAAACACGCAGCCGGGGTCCGAACCTCGCGTGTAGCGGGCGCAGCAGGAGCTTTCCGGGGCTGCGTCCCGCCTTCTTACGCGACCGCACACCGGCCTCGACGGCCGCCTCGAAGAGCCGCTCAGGAACCGACCCCAGGGACCCCATCCTCTCCTTGATCCCGGAGTAGAGGGCCTCGTAGAGCCGGGGAACCCCTACCACAACAGAGGCCTCGCCCTCCCGCATGGCGCGGGCGAGCTGCGGTCCGGTGAGCGACTTCGGCAGCACTATGGGCAGGCCCAGGGCCAGGGGGGTCAGCATTCCGATCGCGAACGGGTAGACGTGGTGCAGCGGCAGGGGCAACAGCACCCGGTCGTCCTCCCACACGACCCCGGCCTCGATCAGGGCGTTTAGCTGAAACACCAGGTTGCCGTGGCTGAGCGGCACCCCTTTGGCCCGGCCGGTGGTGCCCGAGGTGTAGAACAGCGCCGCCGGGTCTTCGGGTTCCGGTTGCCGCCGCTCCGGGGCATCGTCGGCGAACAGGCCACGCCAGCTACGCTCCTCGCCGGCGTCCGCGTCGAGCAACACCGGTTCGGGAGGCCGCTCCAGATCCAGGCCCTCGATCCGCTTCGCGTGCCGGCCGGTCGTAAAGATCCGCCCCGCCCCGCTGTCGGAGAGGGCGTGAGACAGCTCTTCGTCGCCCAGGCCGGCGTCCAGGGGCACGACCACCGCCCCGGCCTCGATCACGGCCAGGCACGCCACGATCCACTCCGGTTGGTTGGGCGCCAGCAAAGCCACCGGCTCTCCCCGGTCTATACCGCTGCCCGCCAGTCCCCGCGCCAGCCGCCGGACGAGGTCCGACACCTCCCCATAGGACAGGGTCCGTACGTCCTCCTCGCGCATCTCCACGATACAAGGGCGGTCACCGGGTTCAGACAACTTGCTGACCAGCGATTGAAGCGTATGCAATCTCTCCGACACGATACCTCACGACTCCGAACGTATACCTCTGTATTCAAAAACACACTACCCACAAGCCTCCCCTCGAAAACAAGATCCGTACCTCCCCAGGGCCTCCAGAGATCTCCGGATGCCGGTAAACTGGAGAGACATGGGAGGCTTGCTCGGAACGGGAGGAGACCGGAAGAAAACTGCGGCCGTCGTGGCCTGGGCGCTCTACGACTTTGCCGGCACGATCTTCTCCGTGAGCATCCTGAGCTACTTCTTTCCGCTGTGGTTGGGCGACGAGCTCGGGGGCGGAGCGGACCTCTTCAACTACGTCATGGCAGCCTCCATGTTTCTCGTGGTCCTCACCGCGCCCTTTTTCGGGGCCGTGGGAGACCTGCGGCAGAGCCGCAAGCCGTTCCTCGTAGTCTTCACGCTCGTGGCCATAGGCTGCACGGCGGGCCTGGACGCGACGGCGAGCCTGTTCGGGGCGGTGGTGCTGTTTGTGGCGGCCAACTTCGCTTTCCAGTCCGCGCAGATCTTCTACAACTCCCTCCTGCCGGGCGTGGCCGGGGAGCGGAACGCGGGCCGGATCAGCGGTTACGGGGTCGCCGCCGGGTACGTCGGGACCATCCTGGCGCTGGTGCTGTTCACCTACCTGGTCACCAACCCCGAGGAATCCCGGGAGCTTCTCGGCCCCGTGGGTTTCTGGATAGAGACCGAAGGGGAGCTCAACTCCAACGCCTTCGTACCGACGGCCTTGCTGTACCTCCTGTTCAGCCTCCCGGCGTTTCTGCTCGTGCCCGACCGGCGGGTGGAACAGCGGCGGCCGGTCAGCATCGCCGCCGGCTACCGGGGGGTACTGCGGACGCTGCGTCAGATCCGCAGCTACCCCGGTATGGGGGCTTTCCTGATCGCGACCTTCCTCTACACCGACGCCGCGAACACGGTCATCACCAACATGTCGCTCTACGGACGGGTTGTCTTCGAAATGGAGCAGACAGAGATCCGGAACCTCCTCCTGTTCTCGACGGTCTTTGCGGTCCTGGGCGCTGGAGGGTTCGGGTTCGTCGCCGACCGGATCGGGCCCAAGCGCACGCTCACCGTAGTCGTCGTCCTCTGGCTCGTCTCCGTGGCGCTCGCCACCGCCGCCGTGGAGGCCTGGATGTTGCTGATGGTGGGTCCGCTGGTGGGGGTTTCCCTGGGAGCCACCTGGGTCGTGAGCCGCGTAATGCTCATCGCCCTCTCCCCCCCGGAGAAGGTCGGGGAGTTTTTCGGTTTCTACGCCCTGGCGGGCCGGGTCTCCGCCGTAACCGGCCCCGCGCTGGCCGGGCTCATCCTGACCGTGTTCGCCGGCCTCGGCCCCGGAGCCTACCGCATCGCGGTCTTCTCGCTGGCGATAACGCTCTTCATATCCCTCCTCCTGCTAATGCGCGTGCCTGACGTCCGGCCAGACCACGCCTCCCGGCGGTTCTCCTCCTGAAAAACTCGTGGGCGGCTACCATTCTCTCCTCGCGCACGGACTGTAAACTAACGCGAAAGACGGGTTGCGAACCAGGAAAGGCGTGAAAAATGGACCAACCTCTTGCGCGGTCGTCTGGGGCGTCGCGGCGGCGATAGTAGTGCTGTCGGCCGTGCTGATCTGGAGGTTCATGGTCGGCGGCTAGGCGTGGATGTGGGCATCTATCCGTTCGCTCACCTTTCCCGGGCGGCCCAGGCGTGCAACGCTTCCCGGTCTCCGGCGTCGTCCAGGTTCATGGCCGCCTGGATCAGGGCGAGGTGCGTAAAGGCCTGCGGGTAGTTGCCGAGGGCCTCGCCCTCCGGCGAGGCTTCCTCGGAGAAGAGGCCAAGCGGCCCCGCGTACTCCAGCAGCCGTTCGAAACGCTGGCCGGCCTCCTCTACGCGCCCGGCCAGCACCAGGGCCGAGACGAGGTCGAAGGAGCACATGAGGAAGGCCCCCTCCGGACCTTCGAGGCCGTCGTCCACCTCCCGGCTGTCGTAGCGGTACACGAGGGCCTCCCCCGCGCCGAGCTCTTCCGCGATGCGGTCTATCGTGGAGGTCACCCGCTCATCGTTCCTCGGCAGAAAGCCGAACAGGAGGGCGTGGAGCAGGGCGGCGTCCAGCGCCTTGCGGCCGTAAACCTGTACGAAGGCGCCGCGTTCCCGGTCGTAGCCCCGCTCCAGCACGTCCTCAAAGATCTCGTCGCGGGTCTCCCGCCAGCGCCTGCGAGGGGCCTCGTCCCCCTCGCGCAACTCCGCCAGGCGGATGCCGCGGTCGAGGCACACCCAGGCCATCATCTTGGAGTAGGTGTGATGGCGTTTCTCTACACGAACCTCCCAGATACCGTGGTCGGGCTCCCGCCAGCGATCCGCCGCCAGGTCCACGAGCCGTCGCAGCACGGACCAGTGGTCGTCGGTCAGGGCGCCGGTCAACTGCTCGTAGACGAAAGCCGCGTCCAGGACGTGGCCGTAGGTGTCGAGCTGCACCTGCTCGAACGCCTCGTTGCCCACCCGCACGGGTCGGGAGCCCGCGTAGCCTTCGAGGTGGTCGAGGGTCTGCTCCGCGCCGTCCTGCTCACCACCAATACCGGACATCGGCGCGAGCCGCTCGTGGCGCACGGTATCGTGCGAGAGCAGGAAGTCTATGTAGCGGCGGCCCTCCGCCGCGTGCCCCAGCCTGAAGAGCGTCAGCACCAGGAGGGAGGCGTCGCGATGCCAGGTATAGCGGTAGTCCCAGTTACGCTCGCCCCCGATCCACTCGGGCAGGGAAGCCGTGGGCGCGGCCAGGAGGGCCCCGGTCTCGTCGAAGGCCAGGCCGCGCAACACCAGCGCGCTGCGCATTATGTGCTCGCGGGCCACCCCGTGATACGGGCAAAGGTCCGACCACTCCTGCCAGGCCCGGCGGCTCTGTTCCAGCAAGCGTTCGGCGGCCCCCACACCCAGGCGTCGCGGGTGCTCGCCCGCGTAACCGACAGCCCAGACGGCGGCCTCCCCGGCCCCGAGCCCGACCGTGGCGGCGAGCCTGTCTCCTTCGCGTGCGAGCGGCGCGCTGCTCGAAAGCCACAGGTCCGGGTCCGAGGTCTGCCACAGGGTCCCGTCCCCCCCGTGCCACCCGGCTTCCCGCCTGCCGTAGCCGGGGCGGGCATCCACCCGGGCCTCTACCTCGACCGAACCAGACTCGCAGCGCAGGAGCCTCACGAGGATGTGGTCGGCGGCGAGGCCGGCGTCGCCGTCCTCGGAGGCCGGGCTTACCGAGAGAAAGTCGAAGAGCGTCGCAACGCCCCCCGGCGTCTCGAACCGGCTCTCCAGCACCAGGGTGTCCCCCAGGTAACGCCGCGCCGGGTCGCCGGCGCGGGCGACCCGGAGGGAGAAGAACCCGCCGCGTTCGCGGTCCAGGATGCGGGCGAAGACGCTCTCCCCGTCGAAGCGCGGCACGCAGAACCACTCGACCGCCGAGTCCGGCCCGACGAGCGCCGCGGTGTGGGTGTCCGACAAAAAGGCGTAGGAGGAGATGGCCGGGTAGCGTCCGTGGCCGTCCCCGGCGCTCAAGCGCCGTCCCCCCGGAGGGTCGGCAGGACTTCCTCACCGAAGACCCGGATAAACCACTCCTGGTCCTCGCCGACGTGGTGGAGGTACACCTCCTCGAAGCCCAGTTCGGCGAACTCGTTAAGCCACTCGGCGTGGCGCTCCAGGTCCGAGGAGACGAGCACGTGGGGCATGACGTCCTCGGGGCGGACGTAGGCTGCGACCTGGTCGAAGTCTTCGGGCATCTGGAGCTCCCAGCCCACGTCGCTGCCCAGGATGGCGCAGCGCCACTGGTCGTGGGCCATAGAGAGCGCCTGGTCCTCGTCGGCGTGGTGGGACAGGTGCACCTGCAGGCTTACCGGCTTTCCTTCGCCGCCGCCCTCCCGGAACGCCTGGACGACCTCCCGGAGCTGCTCCGGTGGCTGGTTGATCGTGATCAGGCCGTCCGCCCAACCGCCGACCCAGCGGGCGGTCTGGGGGGTCACGGCCGCCCCGATTATCCGGGGCGGCTCTTCGGGCAGGGAGTAGAGCCTGGCCCGGTCCACGCGCACCCGCCCGTCGTGGCTGACGGTCTCCCCGGCGAAGAGGGCGCGCATGACCTCCACGGACTCCAGGAGGCGGGCGTTGCGCTCCGCCTTGCTCGGCCAGCGGTCGCCCGTGATGTGCTCGTTGAGGGCCTGGCCGCTGCCGACGGCCATCCAGAAGCGCCCCGGGAACATGCCGGCTACCGTGGCCGCAGCCTGGGCGGTTATGGCCGGATGGTAGCGCTGGCCCGGGGCCGTGACCACGCCAAAAGGCAACGAGGTGGCCTCCAGGGCCGCGCCGAGCCAGGTCCAGGCGAAACCCGAGTGTCCCTGGCGGCGGCTCCAGGGCGCGAAGTGGTCGGAGCACATACCGAGCTCGAAGCCCGCCTCTTCGGCGAGCTTCACGATGTGGAGCAACTCTCCGGGGGCGAACTGTTCGTGCGAGGCGTGAAAACCAAAGCGGGTCACGGCCGCTCCCCCCAGAGCTTCCGGGTCAGCGTCCAGAACAGCAGCCCCCAGGCGGCGCCGTACACGGCGTGATCCACGATGGGTAACAGGGCGCGGGGCGTCTTCTGGGTCCACGGCGCGGGATGGACGCCGGCCACCGGCAGCCACCCGGCCCAGCCGGCGCCCCACGAGAGGACCCCGAGGGCCGCGCCCACGGCGGCCTCGGTGAGCGGACCCTCGCGGTCGCCGCGGAGCTTCGCTAACAGCTCGTTGTCCGGCAGGTCGAGGTCTTCGTGGCGCAAAGCCCCGAACGTCGCCCCGGCGCCGACACCGTAGCCCAGGTGGGCAGCCACCATGAGGGCCCGCCGCGTCTCCTGCGGCCACCCCTCCAACAGGTCCATCTCCTCCGCCCGCCTCACGACCTGCTCCGGGGCGCTGGTTACCACCAGCCCCGCCTGGGCCATCCCGCTGCGCAACGCCGTGAGGACCAGCGTTCCGCCGGCCCCGCTCAAAGCGCCCGCGAAGATTCTTTTCTTTACGTCCATGACACAAGTCCTTCTCTGATGGCCTACGCTGTTTACACGCGGCGCTCTGTCCACAGATAGAATATTATTATGTTTCCCAAGAGCGGCTATCTTGAACCCGATCCCAGGACCCGGTCGCCCCCGGGTACCGGACCGGACGCGGCCGGGTCCTGGTAGCCGCTGGTGCGGACGGCTTGTAGACTCGGACCCGTGAACGCCGGGCCGGCGGAGGGACACGGGGCTCCCCCGCCCGCGCCGGACCCGGGCAGCGTAGGAGGATCCGGCCGGAGAGACGGTAGCGTTTTGTGGTAGGCGATCCCGAGAACGACCAGCGCCCGGTCGCGGGCGTCACGGTTCCGGCGACGGCGGCTTTTCTGGGGCCGGCGTTGGAGTTCGCGCGGAGCGCGGCGCGACGGCTCGGCCTGGTCGAGGAGGCCGCCGGTGACCTGGTTCGGGCCGCCGAAGCAGTCTGCCGGAACGTTATCGGGCACGCTTTCGAGCCCGGCGAAAACGGGCGGTACGACATACACCTTCTCACCCGTGCCGGACAGGTCGTCGCCGCGATCGAAGACCAGGGCCTGCCGTTCGACTACGCGAGCCTGCAAGGTGAGGGCGGGACGGACATGTTGCACCGGGACCTCGTCGACGAGGTCCGCTTCGTGAACCTCGGGCGCGGCGGCAACCGGGTGGAGCTCGCCAAGCGCCTGCCCCACGCCGACCTCCGGGAGCAACTCCCCGAAGACGAACACCACCGGGCAGCCAGCGCACCCTCTTCCCCGGAGGACGTGCGGCCGGAGATCCGGATGATGCGCCCGGAGGAATCTTTCGGGCTCTCGCGCTGCGTCTACCGCTCCTACGGCTACAGCTACGACTGGGACGACATCTACTACCCGGAGAGGATACAGGGCCTCCAGGAGCAGGGCTTGATGCGCTCTTGCGTGGCGGTCTCTCCCGGCGGCGAGCTCGTGGGCCACCTGGCGGTGAGGGTCGGGCGCCCGGATTCTCCGGTCGGAGAGGCCGGGCAGGCGGTCGTGGACCCGCGCTTCCGCGGCCACCACCTGTTCCCGAAGATGAAGACCTTTCTGGCGGACTACGCCAGGAAACGCGGGATGTACGGCCTCTACAGCGAGGCCACCGCCGTCCACCCCTACAGCCAGAAGGGCAACCTCCAGCTCGGCGCCCGCGAGACCGGCTTCCTGCTAGGGTACATCCCGGCCTCCGTCTCATACAAAAACATCGGCGAAGACCGGGCCGGACGGCGCGGCTCGGCAGCCCTGTTCTACCTGCGCACGAACTACGAGCCACAGAGGACCATCTACCCGCCCGCCGCCTACCGGGAGGCCGTCCGGCTCGTCGTAGAGCGTAACGAGCTGCGCCGGGACGCGTCAGCAGCCGGAAACGCCGTAACGCCGTCTCACACCCGGATGACGACCGAGGTGCGGCAAGACCACAACCTGGCCTTTATCCGGGTGGAGGAGCCGGGCGCGGATCTCGGGGAGCTGGCCCACCAGAGGCTGCGCGAGCTGTGCCTGCACCGGGTAGATTGCGTCTACGTCGACCTGCCGCTCTCCCACCCGGCCACGGCGGCCGCTGGCGAGGGCCTCAAAGACCTCGGGCTCTTCTTCGGCGGCGTCGTACCCGAGGCCCACCCCGGAGGGGGCGACACGCTCCGCCTCCAGTACCTCAACGAGGTCGAGGTGATGCCCGGAGACGTCCAGACGGCCTCAGACTTCGGCCAGGAGCTGCGAGCCTGGATCTTCCGGCAGCGAGACGCCGCGGAAGGCCGGGGCCGGTAACGAGCAAACCGGTGCCCCGAAAAACCCGAGCCTAGCCGGCGCGCCCGCCCTTACCGGCCTGCTGCAGCAGCATGGCCTGCCCGAGGTCCTTCATGCCCACCATCCCGACGAACTCCCCGTCCTCGATCACGAGCATGGTGCCGGATTCGCTCTCCTGCAAGGGCCTGAAAGCCTCGTCGAAGAGATCCGCCTCCGGGGAGACCGTCAAGAAGTCCGTCTCCATCAGGTCGCGCACGCTTCGGGAACGCTGCTCGGAGGAGTTGGCCGCGTTGAAGATGGCGCTGCGGGTCAGCACCCCGACCACCCGACCGTCGTCCCCGATAACCGGGAAGTCTTCTTGATGGCCGCGGATAAGGGCTTCGAGCACCTGCTGGTAGTCGTGGTGCGGTGAGAGCATCTCGGTGCGGTCTTTGGTGCGCATGACGTCCGCCACCCGCAGCCCGCGGGTGACCTCCCGTTGCTGAGCCATCTGCGCTTCGCCGCTGGCGGCGAGAAAGATAAAGACCGCCACCAGGGCGAGGATTATGTTGAGCGTCAGCAGGCCGAACAGGAAGAACAGAACGGCGAACGCCTGGCCCGTGAAGGCGGCTATGTTGGTCGCCGTGACCCGGTCCATCCGGGTGGCAAGCAGGCCCCGGAACACCCTCCCGCCGTCCAGCGGCAAAGCCGGGAGCAGGTTGAACACGGCGAGCAGGACGTTTATGAAGCCCAGGTACAGCAGTATGTTCTGCGGCGCTTCGCCGGCCGCCGCTATGTCGGGGAGGGCGAAGGGCGAGGCCCCGTACACCAGGTACGCCCCGCCGTAGAAGATGGCCGCCAGCACGACGTTCACCGGCGGGCCGGCGATGGCGATCTTCACCTCGTCCCAGGCTTTCTCGGGCAGCCTCTGGAGGCGGGCCATGCCGCCGATGGGCAGCAGGATTATGTCGCGCACCCCGATACCCAACCTCTGTGCCATCAGGGCGTGGCCGTACTCGTGGAGCAGCACGCACACGAAGAGCGCCACGATCAGACCCGCCACCAGGGCCGTGCCCCAGAGGCTGCCGGTCTGCATGTAACCCAGCGCCCCGAAAAAGACGAAGAGCAGAAAAAAGGTCCAGTGGACCTTTACGTCTACACCAAAGTAACTACCTATGCCGAAGGACCCGCCCATGATATGCTCCTGCTAGTGATCGAAAGGGACTCGCCTAGAGCGTATCACGGAGCCCGGGTTCGGTAAGGCGTGGGCGACCGGTTGCCTCAACCGTGCTGTTCGGTGCCTTTCATGATCAGCCAGGAGCCTTCCAGCTCGGTACCCCCCACGCCGTCGGTCTTTCCCGGGACGACCTTCGCCAGCGAGGCCCCTTCTTCGGCCAGGTCCCGCAGCTTCTGGCCGGCCTCCCTGGAATGCACCACGAAGACCGCTCTCCGGCCCAGCTCGGCATCCTGTTCGGCGTCCCGCCCGGCCGCGGCCTCTTCCACGGCCCCCGCGAGGCGCCGCTCCCGCTCGGCGGCCTCCTCGAAAAACCTGTCCCTCTCGGCCTCGACCTCCCCGAGCCGGCTCTGCCGGTCCCGGCGCCACCGCTCGACGTGATCCTCGACCCGGTGGAGCACCCTTTCTATAGCTGACTCTCGCCTCTCACCCATCCTGACACAGCCTCCTCTAGTTCGGGCGTGGTTATCGACCAGCCTGAGGTTATAACGAACGCCCGGCACGTGCCATCATCAACAACGACCGTTTTTCCCGTTCGGGAGCGCTGCGTGCCGCGCTCCGACACTCCTACGCGGCCTGGAGCTGCCGCTCCAACTCCAGGGGGTCGGTGGTCGGGTTCTGGCAGACGTAGCCCTCACAGACGTAGGCGGTCGCCCGCCCGTCGCGGGCAGGCCGCTCCTCCAGCAACGGTACGAGGCCCGCGGCTTCATCATCGTCCGGCGCCCGGCCCGCGACTACTTTGTTGGGCAGGTAACCGGCGTAGACAACCCCGATAAGCTCCCGGGTGTCGGGGGCCTCCGGCGCCCCGACCACGGCGACCTCGCGGGTCCGGGACAGGTAGAAGTCCAGGGCGGCCAGCAGCCGCCCGAAGGCGGCCGGCAGCTGCTCCATACCGCCGCTCAGGTTCTCCAGGACGGCCTCGGCCCGCTGCCGGTAGTCGTCGCGGTCTAGCAGAAGCGCGAGCTTCAGCAAGACCTCTACGGCGACGGAGTTCCCGGAAGGGGTAGCGTTGTCGTAGATGTCACGCGGGCGGGTTACGAGCTCCTCGTGGTCGACGGGGGTGTCGTAGAAGCCCTGGCTCCCGGCGTCCCAGAAAAGCTCGAAGAGCGCGTCTCCTAGGGCGTCCGCCGCCGCGAGCCAGCGCGTCTCGAACGTCGCCTCGTAGAGCGCCACGAGCCCGTCGGCGACCATCGCGTAGTCCTCCAGGTAGCCGTTGAAGCGCGCCCGGCCGTCCTTGTACGAGCGGCGGAGACGCCCCCCGTCGAGCAGTTTCTCCAGCAGGAACGAGGCGTTCCTGCTGGCGACCTCGCGGTAGTCCTCACGGTCCAGCACCCGGGCGGCCAGGGCGAAGGACCGGAGCATCAAGCCGTTCCAGGCGGCCAGCACCTTGTCGTCGCGGCCCGGACGGACCCGCTCCTCGCGGGCGGCGAGGAGCCCGGTCCGGGCCTCCTCCAGCCGCTCGCGCAGCTCGTCCGAGGAGAGGCCCAGCTCCGCGGCGGCGGCCTCGGCGGACCGGGGGACGTGCAAGATGTTCTTGCCCTCGAAGTTGCCCGCCTCGGTGACGCCCCAGTACCGGATCGCCAGCTCGGCCAGCTCGGGGTCGAGGATGTCCCGGATCTCTTCCGGCGTCCAGACGTAGAACTTGCCCTCCTCGCCCTCGGAGTCGGCGTCCTCGGCGGAGTAGAAGCCGCCCTCGGGGGAGGTCATGTCGCGCACGACGTAGTCCAGGGTCTCCTCGGCGACGCGCCGGTAGAACCCGTTCCCCGTGGCCTGGTAAGCCTCCAGATATGCGCGGGAGAGCAGGGCGTTGTCGTAGAGCATCTTCTCGAAGTGCGGCACGAGCCAGCGGTCGTCCACCGCGTAGCGGGCGAAACCGCCGCCGAGCTGGTCGTAGATACCTCCGTTTGCCATCGCCCGGAGCGTTATCTCCACGCCCTCCAGGGCCTCCCGGTCGCCGGTTCGGTGGTAATGCCGCATCAACACCTCCAGGTTCATCGGCTGGGGGAACTTGGGCGCCCCGCCAAAGCCGCCCCGGCGCCGGTCGAGCTGGGCCTTGAGGTTCTCCGCGGCGGCGTACAGCAGCTCCGGGCCGAGCGCCGACCGCGGGATCTCGGCGCTCGTCGAGGCCTTGAGGAAGTCGCGGACGCTCTCGGCGCTCCGGAGCACCTCGTCGCGGCGGTTCTCGTAGGCGTCGGCGAGGCTAAGAAGCACCTGCTGGAAGGAGGGCAGCCCCCGGCCCGGCACGGGCGGGAAGTAGGTGCCGCCGTAGAACGGCGCGCCGTCGGGGGTGAGGAAGACCGTCATCGGCCAGCCGCCGTGGCGGGTGAGCGCCTGGACGGCGGACATGTAGATAGAGTCGATATCCGGCCGCTCCTCGCGGTCCACCTTTACGTTCACGAAGTGCTCGTTCATCATGCGGGCGGTCTGCTCGTCCTCGAAGGACTCGCGCTCCATGACGTGGCACCAGTGGCAGGCCGAGTACCCGACCGAGAGCAGTATCGGCTTGTCCTCCCGCCGGGCTCTTTCCAGCGCCTCCTCGCCCCAGGGATACCAGTCCACGGGGTTGTCCTTGTGCTGGAGCAGGTACGGGCTCGTCTCGTTCGCCAAACGGTTCGCCATGTCTTCTCCCTCCGCCGGGGACGGCGCCGGTCACAACCTCTCCGCCAGAACCTACCACACGAGCCGCCACCCGGGTGTTCTTACCCGGTTTCCGGGGGTTTACCGCGACGCGGCGCGGGTATAGAATTTTGTAAGATAAAGCACTAACGAGGAGGTGCGTGCCGTGTGCTACTCCTACAGGGAACGCCTGATGGCGGAAGATGCCCGCCGCCGGCGGATGGAAGAGGACCGTAGGCGGCAAGAGGAAGAGGCCCGGCGGGCCGAGAAAGAGCGGCGGGAGCGGAAGCTGGTGAGGGCCTAGGCTACACCTCTAGGCCGAGCCGGGTAGGCGGGCGATCCGGCTCCTGGGTCCTGAGCAGACGGTATGGACGAGATTGAGGTCGCAGGACTGCGTATCGCCTTCGAGCGGGTGGGACAAGGGCCGCCTCTTGTCCTTTTGCACGGGGCTTTCGGTGACAGCCGCGTGTGGCGCAGACAACTCGATGGGCTGTCCGGGGAGTTCACCGTGGTGGCGTGGGACGCTCCAGGATGCGGCAGGTCCTCGGATCCACCAGCGCCCGAATCATACCGATTGTCCGATTACGCTGACTGCCTCGCAGGGCTCGTTGCGGGGCTCGAACTGCGGCGCCCGCATGTGCTCGGGCTTTCGTTTGGCGGAGGACTAGCACTAGAATTTTATCGCCGCCACCCCGAAGTGCCGAGGACTTTGACGCTGGCTTCGGCATACGCTGGCTGGGCCGGCTCCCTGCCGCCAGAAGAAGTGGAAGCGCGCCGGCAGCGAGCCCTGCGGGAAGCCAACCTGCCACCCGAGCAGTGGATACCCGGATACCTGCCGGGTCTGTTCACCGAAGCAGCGCCGCCGGAATTAATCGACGAGACGGTGGAGATCATGTACGATACTCGTCCGGCCGGCATGATAGCAATGACCTCTGCATTCGCCGCGGCAGACCTGCGTGATGCGCTCCCGCTCATCGAGGTGCCAACGCTGTTGCTCTACGGCGACGCTGATCAGCGTTCTCCGCTAAACGTCGCCAAAGACCTTCATGCCAAAATCCCTACCTCGGAACTCGTGGTCATGCCCAGTGTTGGTCATGACAGTAATTTTGAGGCGCCGGAGTCCTTCAACGCCGAAGTTAGAAGTTTTATTCGGAGGAATTAGGGCAGTCGTTTTATTGAGCACGTCGGCCCGGAACGCGCCTCCCAAACGTTCCCGGCGCGGATGGGTCACGCCCGTAGCCTACGCCCCGGTCTATTTGTCAGAACTCTGGTTGTTGCTATCCTTAGGTAGGAACGCGAGAGGAAGGAGACTAGATGGACCTCCAGAAGCTGGAGACTACGGCGCGGGAGCTGGTGACCCCGGGCCAGGGCATACTCGCCGCCGACGAGAGCCACGGCACCATCACCAAGCGCTTTGAGGCCGTTGGGATCGAGTCCACCGAGGAGACCCGCCGGGACTACCGGGAGATGCTGTTCACCACGGAGGGCATCGGGGAGTTTCTCTCCGGCGTGATCCTCTTTGACGAGACCATCCGCCAGGAGGCCAGCGACGGCCGGCTGCTGTCGAAGGTGCTGGAGGACCAAGGCGTTATACCCGGGATCAAGGTAGACATGAGCACCGTCGCCATGCCCCTCTCTCCGGAGGAGAAGTACACCCAGGGGCTCGACGGGCTCGCAGGCCGGCTGGAGGAGTACGTGGGGATGGGCGCGCGCTTCACCAAGTGGCGGGCGGTCATCACCATAAAGGACGAGGAGTTGCCGACGCGCCAGTGCATCGAGGCCAACGCCCGCGCCCTCGCGCTCTACGCCGCGTTCTGCCAGGAGGCGGGCCTCGTACCGATAGTGGAGCCCGAGGTGCTCATAGACGGCGACCACTCCATCGAGCGGTGCTACGAGGTCACGGAGGCGACGCTCCGCAGCACCTTCGGGGCGCTCTACGAGCACGCCGTGGAGCTTACGGGCATGCTGCTCAAGCCGAACATGGTGATCTCCGGCAAGGAGGCGGAACGCCAGGCCGGGGTCGAGGAGGTCGCCCGGATGACGGTCGAGTGCCTCAAGCGGAGCGTGCCGGCGGCGGTGCCGGGTATCGCGTTCCTCTCCGGCGGCCAGAGCCAGCTACAGGCCACCCAGCACCTCAACGCGATGAACCAGATGTACGACGACCTGCCGTGGCAGCTCTCCTTCTCCTACGCCCGGGCGCTCCAGGAGCAGCCGATGGAGATCTGGGGCGGCGACAGCTCGAAAGTGAGCGAGGCGCAGAAAGCCTTCTACCACCGGGCCAAGATGAACGGCGCCGCCCGCTCCGGCAGCTACTCCGACGACATGGAGGAACAGGCGGCGTAGGACCGGCAGGCAGCACCGGCCCGGCACCAGCAGCGGGGGCTACACCCGGTCGGCACGTACGATCAGGCGCTCGCCGTAGTCCGGGCCGGTGCAGGTCTGGAGCGTGAGCATGTCCCGACCCTTTACGGGCCTTGTCACCCACACGTCCTTCGGGCTGACCACGAGCTTCTCGCTGACCCGGTACCGGTAGGTCTCGCCACGGGCCGTCAGCACCAGCCTGTCGCCGCGCCGGAGCTTGTCGAGGTTCTGGAAGACCTTCCAGCTCCCGGTGCCCGGCCAGCCGAGCCGGTGGCCGACGACGTAGACGTTCTTCGTGCCACCCCGGTCCCAGGGCCGGGAGGTGTTAGGAAGGCGGATCAGGCCCTCGTCCAGCGCCCGTTGGCCGGCCGAGGTCTTTATGGGCCGGCCGCGAAGGCCGATAGACTCTATGGTGAGCGCCATCGCGTTTCCGCGGGGGTTCTTTTCGCGTTTGGCTTTTCGCGGCGCGGGCTCGCCGCTCCCGGCCTCTGTCCGCGACCTCCCTCGCGGCTTCCCGGCGGGCTTCTCCGCCACCCGGTTGCCGCGCGTAGCGGGCTTTTTGCGCTCCTCCCGCGGCCGGACGTTGGGCTCGGGGAAGTTCTCTGCGGCCCGCGCGGACCGTGCGGGCTTCGGCTCCTGCCTCCGTTCCGCTTTTCGCGCCGCTTTTTGCGAGGGCTCGCCGCGGACCCGGGACGGTTGGTCTACCCGGGTCTCCGCCGGCACTTTGTTAGCCCGCGCCGCCGGCTTCTCTCCGGTAGCGGCCTCGCTCCGGGGTGGGGTCTTCACCGGCTCCTCCGGCTTCCCGGTCTCCGCGCTCCGCGCCCGGAGCTCCGGCGGCACGGCGGGCTCGGGTGTGGGGCGCGGCGCGACGGCGAGTATGGGCGCCCTCTCCGGGACTTTGTCTGCGGTACTCCGGGCGGTATCCGGGCCGGGAGCCGTGATGCTGGAAGCCGGCTCCGCGGCGACAGCCTGGGGGCCGGGATCTGGATCGAGGTTGTTCGAGCCGATGGCTGAGGCCGCGAGGGCCAGAAACAACGCGGCGGCGAACACGAGGGCTTTCGAGAACGCCCTTCCACCGCGGGGGATCAAACCCGGTCGGCTCTCACTACCAGGCGCTTCTCGAAGTTGGGACCGGTGCAGGTCTGGAGCGTCACCATGTCGCGGTTGCGCACCTGGCCCATTACCCAGGAGTCGTTGGGCCCGACGACGAACTTCTCGCTGACCCGGTACTTGTACCGTTTGCCCCGGCGGTCTTTGAGCAGCACCTCGTCGCCATCTTCCAGCCGGTTGAGGTTGTAGAAGATCAGGCGGCTCCCCGTCCCCGGCCAGCCGAGCCGGTGGCCCGCCAGGTACACGTTGGTCTGCGGGGTGCGGTCCCACGGCAGCGAGGTCTCCGGCACGTGGACGATGCCGTTGTCGAGCGCCTGCTGGCTGTCGGTCCTCATTACCGGCGCATTATATAGTCCCATCTCTTTTACCGTAAGCGTCAAGATAGCCCCCGCCGGCCAGTTGTTATACCTACGGGGTTTCTTGAGCTTCTCGAGCTCGCCCTCTTTGGGCGCCGGCCAGTCCGTCGAGGCTACCGGCAACGCGTCCTGCGCGGCCTGCGGCGTCCGCCGGGGCTCCGGTTCGGGCTCGGGAGCATCCCGCTCGGATCGCGCCGGAGGCTCGGGTTGCCCCGGGGGCTCAGGGTCGGGCCGGGACACCACATCGGGCCCCGGCTCGGGGTCTATGGGCTGCAGGTCCTCCGGCTGCTCGTCTTTCGGGAGGGCCGCGCTCTCCACGACGGGTATCGTGCGGGGACCGGGCTCCAGCCGGGGCTCGGGCTCGGCCTGCGCGGCGACGGGCTCCACGGCGGCG
>SIRX01000138.1 GCA_004563715.1 Actinomycetota bacterium
CCGAGAAGGTCTGTGCGACCTCCTCCCTTCGCGCGCCGCCATCGACGGCAGCCAGCACCCTCAACCTCAGGTCCTTCGAGTATGGCTTCATGCCCGGAGACTACCATATCATGGATCGATACTTACGAGTGTCGCTGTCAGAAAGCCTACGGTCAGGAAGCCGCCCACGAACGAGGCGCCAGCCCCGAGTAGTGTGGCCCCTGTAAGCCCGTTACCGTCAGCAGGGGCACGGAGAGCAGCAGCGCGAAGCGCGCCGCAGTCTCGCGCGTCAGCCCGACGAGCATGCCCCCGGAAGCCGCAGCGATTCCAGAGGACGCGTCTGGCGCCCGATCTCCTCGGCGACGTACAGCAGAAACCCCGAGGCCAGCGGCCCCACCCCTGCGCCGGCCCCGGCGTGTATTTGGCACCCGAGTCCGGCATGTGGTCTTCGCGTAACGGCTCAGCCCGCGTCACGCGCGTCGCCAGCGACCGCGGTGGTAGGTAAACCCCGGGCACGCCCGGAAAGCTACAGCCCGGACGAGCCGGTTTCCAGCGGTCCTATAATTTCTTCCGGTGCCGGAGGCCCGGGTTTCGCGGCGCACCGCCGACCAGCCTCCGCCACAGGCCGTAGGCGGCAACCAGGCTGGCAACCCACAGCAAGGCTGTCAGGTACCCCGCCAGCACGTCGGTGGGGTAATGGACCCCGAGGTACAGCCTGGAGAAGCCGATCGACAGGACCAGCATCAGCCCGGCCGCCGTCACGCACCACCTCCTCCAGCCATCGAGCCCGAAGGCCACCAGCAGCGTCAGCGTGCCGTAGAAAGCGACGGCCACCGTCGCGTGTCCGCTCGGGAACGAGTAGAACGAGGCCACGTAGCCCGAATCGAAGAGCTCCGGACGCGCCCGGCCGAAAGCAGCCTTCAGCGTCGTCGTGAGCACCATGCCGCCGGTGGTCGCGAGGCCCAGGAACAAGGCCGAGAGCCTCCGGCCCCCGAGGTAGAAGCCGGCGGCGGCCAGGACGAGGAGCGGCAGCACGACCCGATAGTACCCCAGGGTCGTTACGGCCCGCATCGGGCCGTCCAGCGCGGGCGTGTTGCCGCCGACCCAGAGCAACACGCCCCGGTCGACGCCGCGCAACGTTTCCCCCGACAGGTTGCCGGCCACCCCGGCGAGTGCCCAGACGGCGAGCGCCGCGAACACCAGCGCCGCCAGCCCGATGGCAAAGGCCAGGTACAGCCTCCCCGCAGGCTTTTGGAGAACCTTCTCCAAAAGAATGCTGATACCAGCTAGCCGCCTCGCACGACCAGAACCGGGTACCGGGAGTAGCGGACGATGCTCTCCGAGTCGCTCCCCATGAGGGCCCGCTCTATGGTGCTCTTGCCCTTGCTCCCGACCACCACCAGATCCACCCCAAGCTCCTCGCTGAGGCGGATGATCTCGTCGTCCGCCCGCCGGCCCACCCGGAAGTGCGCCCCCGTGACCGCCCCGCCGCCGTCCTCTATCTGCGCGACCAACTCGTCGAGAAACCCCTGCTGCTCGCGCCGGATCCTCGCGTACTCCGTGTCCGACAGCCGGCCGGTCAACACCCACGGAGAGATCAGGGCCACGTACACCACGTGAAGCTCGGCCCCGACTTTGCCCGCCAGCCCGGCCGCCATCTCGAGCGCCAGCTTCGAGTCCCTGGAGCCGTCCGCAGCAAGCAGTATCTTCTCCGGTATCATGTTCATAGTCCGTTTCCTTCCTCTACGCTTTCCGCGCCGCCCGCGATGGTGCCCCGACCTCCTGCGCCGACTCCGGCCCGCCCAGTTCACCGCCTATATCTTGTACCCACAACCGCCCGCAGAGATAGCACGTTTCATATGCGTAGACCTTTGCGTATAGAGAAACACAGTCAACGAAATTCCATAATATTCTGGATAATTCTACAGAATTTGGTTTCTCGCCGGTTTCTGCTGGGGTAAGGTTTCAGGAAGTTCCTGATAGGCTTGGAGGCATGTTTTTCAAACGCGAGGCGGGGGCTTGCAAACGGGCGGCTCGTCTGACAGGTGTTTTCGGGAAACCCGTCCCGGGGGCGGACATGCTCCGGGTGGAGAAGAGTAGTCTAAGAAGGGGATAGAGATCTTGCAGAGGTTGAGGACCCAGATCGGCCCGGTGTTCTACGTGTCGGTCGTGCTGTCGGTGGGGTTCGTTCTGTGGGGCGTGTTCTTCACGGAGAACCTTTCGGCTGTGTTCTCGGCGGTCCTGGACTACGTGATCTCCACCTTCGGCTGGGTATACTTGCTGGCGGTCGTGGGGTTTCTGGTGTTCGTGGTCTATCTGGCTTTCAGCCGCTACGGCCGCGTGCGGTTGGGTAAGGACGATGACCGGCCGGAGTTCACCACGCTGGGCTGGTTGGCGATGCTCTTCGCCGCCGGGGTGGGGTTGAGCTTCCTCTTCTGGGGTGTTGCGGAGCCGGCCTCCCACTTCGGCACGCCGCCCTACGGGATGGCGGAGGCCGGCTCCGTCGAGGCCGCCGAGTTGAGCCTGCAGTACACCTTTTTCCACTGGGGGCTGCACCCCTGGGCGGTGTACGCAGTGGTCGCCATGGCCATCGCGTACTTCAACTTCCGCAAAGACGGTGGCAACCTCATCAGCGCGGCGCTCCGGCCCCTGATCGGGGACCGGGTCGAGGGCCCCATCGGCAAGGTCGTTGACGTATTCGCGATCTTCGCCGTCCTCTTCGGCGTGGCCACGGCGCTCGGCATCGGCGCCCTGCAGCTCAACGGCGGTCTGGACTACGTCTTCGGTGTCCCCACCGCGAACGCGACCCAGCTGGCGATCATCGGTATCCTGACGGTGGCGTTCATGATCTCGGCGGCCACGGGCATAGACAAAGGCATCCTCTACCTGAGCCTCCTGAACATGAGCATAGCCGCGATCCTGCTGTTCTTTATGCTGTTCGCGGGCCCGACGGTGTTTCTACTGGAGACCTTTACGCAGTCCATCGGGCAGTACCTGGGCGCCTTCGCGCAGATGAGCTTCGAGGCGAGCGCCTTCGAGGACAGCTCCTGGGCCGAGAACTGGACGCTGTTCTACTGGGCGTGGTGGATCTCCTGGGCCCCCTTCGTCGGGACTTTCATAGCCCGGATCTCGAAGGGACGCACGATCCGGGAGTTCGTGTTCGGCGTGCTCTTCGCCCCGGTGCTCTTCAGCTTTCTGTGGTTCACGGTCTTCGGCGGGGCGGCCCTTCACCTGGACCTCTACAGCGGGGGCAACATCGCCCAGACGGCCGCCAACGACCTGCCCAAGTCACTCTTCGACACCCTCACCGCCTACCCGCTGGGGCAGGTAACAGCGATACTCGCCCTGGTCGTGGTGAGCATCTTCTTCGTGACGTCGGCCGACTCGGCGACGTTCGTGCTGAGCAGCATGTCCACCGATGGGGCCGTAAACCCCGCCGCCGCGGTCAAGCTGACCTGGGGCGTGGTCATAGCGTCCTTCGCGGCGATCCTGCTGGTGGCCGGGGGCCTGGAAGCCTTGCAGACGGCGACCATTACCGCCGCGGTACCGTTCACCGTGGTGATGATCTGCCTGTGCGTGTCGTTGTACAAGTCGCTGGCGGCGGAGGTTCGGGAACCCGCCGCGGAGCGCGAGGGCAGCCCGACCGGGGACGCGGCGGGCCAGCCGGCGCCGAACCTGGACAAGTGATGCGCGGTATGTGGAAGAGCCTACCCGGGCTGGTCCTCGTACTCGCGCTGGTCCTGGCCGGTTGCGGTGAGCAGGAGGGCGACGGAGGCAGCATCAGCGAGGAGTTCAGCTTCAGCGGGCCCCAGCGCACGGTTCAGTTCGCCGTCGGCTCCAAAGACTTCGCCGAGCAGGAGATACTGGGTCACGTCATGATTGAGGCCCTCGAAGCCGCTGGGGCGGACGTGAACAACCGGGTGGGGATCGGCGGCACGGAGGAGCTGCGGCGGGCGCTCGTCTCCGGTGACGTCGACATGTACTGGGAGTACACCGGCACCGGCTGGCTCGTGCACCTGGGGCAGTCGGAGCCCCTCCCGGACCCGCAAGAGCAGTACGAGGCCGTGGCCGAACAGGACCTGGAGCAGAACGGGGTGGAGTGGCTGGATCCCGCGCCGGCCAACAACACCTACGCCGTCGCCGCGAGCCAGGAGACGGCCAACCGGCTGGAGGTTGACCGGATCTCGGACTTCTCGTCCCTGCTGCAGGAGGACCCCGGCGAGGCGACCCTGTGCGTAGGTCCCGAGTTCCGCGAACGGGCCGACGGGTTGCCGGGTCTGGAGCAGGCTTACGGCCTGGAGTTTCCGGCGGAGAACGTCTCCGTCGTCTCCGACAGCTCGGTTTACAGCGCCGTGGATCAGGCCGAGCGGTGCAACTTCGGCTCGGTTTTCAGGACGGACGGTCGCATAACGGAGCTGGGCCTGCGCCTCCTGGAAGACGACGAGGGCTTCTTCGCCACCTACAACCCGACGCCCGTGATGCTCCAGGAGACGCTGGAGGAGTACCCGGATCTCGAAGACCTCTTCGCCCCCATCTCCGAGGGGCTCGACACCGAGACGTTGCGGGAGCTCAGCGCCGCCGTCGAGGTCGAGGGCGAGTCCCCCGCGGCGGTGGCCCGCCAGTGGCTCCGGGACAACGGCTTTATCGGGTAGCCGGGGAAAACCGTCCTGCGGTGCGTATAATCTCAGCGCCGGCACGGACGCCGGTACGGATCAGCGAGGAGGCTCTTTGCAGAACCGGGACATAGCCCGCGCCCTGGAGACCATCGTCACGCTGCTAGAAATCCGGGGCGAGGAGCACTACCGGGTGCTGGCCTACCAGCGGGCCGCCGAGACGGTGGCGGCTCTGGGCCGGCCCGTAACCGAGATAGAGGACCTCGAAGAGCTGCCCCACGTCGGCGGGACGACCGCCGGGGTGATCCGGGCCCTCGCCGAGGACCGCACCCCGCCGCTGCTGGCCGAGCTGTCGGAGGAGATACCGGCCGGCCTCGTGGAGGTTACCCGCCTCCCGAACGTGGGGCCGCGCACGGCGGGCCGCCTCTGGAAGGAGCTGGGCGTAACCAGCGTCGAGGAGCTGGCGGAGGTGGGGGAGGAGCGCATCGCGGCGCTCAAGGGCTTCGGGAAGAAGAGCGCCGAGAGGATCGTGCGCGCCGCCCGCAACTACAACGCCCGCGAGCACCGGATGCTGCTGGACGAGGCCACGGCCCTCGGGGAGAACCTGCTCGCCTTTGTCCGCGCCCACCCATCAACGGAGCGGGCGGAGGTCGCCGGCTCCCTGCGCCGCCGCAAGGAGACCGTCGGCGACCTGGACCTCGTCGCCGCCAGCACCGACCCACACGCCCTGGCCGACGCCTTCGCGAACGCCGACTTCGTAACCGAGGTCGTCGCCCACGGCGACACGAAGGTCGCCGTCAAGTGCGGCGCCGTGGACGTGGACCTCCGCATCGTGGAGCCGGAGGCGTTCGGCACCCTGCTCCACCACTTCACCGGCAGCCAGGCCCACAACGTCGTGCTGCGCGAGCGGGCGGTGAAGATGGGGATCAACATCTCCGAGTACGGGCTGGCGGAGGCCGGCACCGGCGACTACGAGCCCGTGGCGACCGAGGAGGAGCTCTACGAGAGGCTCGGCCTCGCCTACATCCCGCCCGAGCTGCGCGAGGACTGGGGCGAGCTGGAGGCCGCCGAGAAGGGCGGGCTGCCGGCCCTGATCGAGACGCGGGACGTCCGGGGCGACCTGCACGTCCACACCAACTACTCGGACGGCAAGGGCACCATCGAGAGCATGGCCGAGGCCGCCATCGAGCTGGGCTACGAGTACCTGGTCTTCTGCGACCACTCTCAGAGCCTGCGGGTCGCCAACGGCCTGTCGCCCGAACGCCTGAGGAAGAAGCTGGAGGCCGTGCGCGCGGCCGACGAGAGGTACGGCGAGATACACCTGCTCTGCGGCTCGGAGGTGGACATCCTGCGGGACGGTACGCTCGACTACGAGGACGACCTGCTCGCGGAGCTGGACTTCGTGGTGGCCGCCGTGCACACCGCGTTCAACATGCCCGAGGAGGCCATGACGGGGCGCATCCTGCGGGCCATGAACAACCCCCACGTCCGCACCATCGCCCACCCCACGGGCCGTCTGCTGAACCGCCGCGAGCCCTACGCGGTGGACGTCTCCCGGCTCATCGAGGAGGCCGCCGCCACGAACACCGCCCTGGAGCTGAACTCCTACGTGGACCGGCTGGACCTCGCCGTCCCCTACCTCCGGGAGGCGGTGCGGGCCGGCGTGCGGCTGACCATAGACACCGACGCCCACGACGAGGCCGCCCTGGCCTTTATGAAGTTCGGCGTCTCCCAGGCCCGGCGGGCGTGGGTGGAGAATGGGAGCGTGATCAACTGCCTGCCCTGGCCGGAGTTCGAGGAGTATTTGAGAAAGGGCAAGTAAGCCGCCGGGGTCTACTCCACCGGGGACTCGTTGATGTTCAGCCAGTACCAGCCGAGGTAGCCCATCGCCTCCGAGAACTCGTCGAAGTTGGTCGGCTTGGCGACGTAGCTGTTGGCGCCCAGCTCGTAGCCCCGGATCACGTCCTCCCGCTCGCTGGAGGAGGAGAAGAGGATCACCGGCAAGAGCCCGGTCTCCTCGTCTTCCCGTAACCGGCGCAGCACCTCCAGGCCGTCGATGCCGGGCAGCTTTATATCCAGCAAGACGAACTCCGGCTTGAGGGTCGGGTCCCGGCCGGTGTACTCTCCGCGCCCGAACAGGAAGTCCAGCGCCTCCTCACCGTCCTCGGCTACTACCACCTCGTCCGTTGCCTCCAGGATGCCGTGCTCGCGCATGGCCCGCAGGGCCAGACGAGTCTGGTCCCGGTCGTCCTCCACCAGCAATATCGTCTTGCGGGTCATGCTGCCATCACCTGACGAAGCATTATATATACAACACACCTGTTGAGAGACAGAGACCCGGCCGGAGCGCGCCTGGTTTGCGTTTCTACAAGGCGGGGGCGCCGCCTCCCCGGTCGGCGGCGGCCGTCCATACGGCCGGGTCCTCGGCGTCCTCCGCCTCGCCCTGCTCCTCCAGCCAGCGTTCGGCGTCGATGGCCGCCATGCAGCCGTCGCCGGCGGCGGTGACGGCCTGCCGGTAGCGCTTGTCCGAGACGTCACCCGCGGCGAACACGCCGGGAACGCTCGTCATCGTGTGCTTGTTCTGGAGAATGTAGCCGCCATCGTCCATCTCGACCTGGCCCGAAAAGAGCTTCGTGGCCGGCTCGTGGCCGATGGCCGTAAAGAAGCCCTCGACCTCCAGGGTCTGCTCCTCACCGGTCTTTACGTTCCGGATCCGGGCGCCCTCGACGGAGTCCGCGCCCAGAACCTCCTCGACCACCGTGTCGGTGAGGAAGGAGATCTTGGGGTTCTTCCGCGCGCGCTCGAGCATGATCTTGGATGCCCGGAACTGGTCGCGCCGGTGGATGAGCACCACCTCGCTGGCGTACTTGGCGAGGAAGTTCGCCTCCTCCATCGCCGTGTCGCCGCCGCCGACGACCGCGACCCGCTTGTCCTTGAAAAAGAAGCCGTCGCAGGTGGCGCAGCCGCTCACGCCCCGGCCCATGAGGCGCTGCTCGCTCTCCAGGCCGAGCCACTTGGCCTTGGCGCCCGTCGCCACGATCACGGCCCGGGCCAGCGTGGGCTCGTCCTCGTCCTCGACCCACAGCCTGAAGGGCCTCTCCGAGAAGTCCACCCGCTCCACGTTGTCCGGGCGCATCTCGGCCCCGAACCGGGCCGCCTGGGCCTCGAACTTGTCCATCATGTCCGGGCCCATGATGCCGTCTTCGAAGCCGGGGTAGTTCTCCACGTCGGAGGTCAGCATGAGCTGCCCGCCCATCTCGAACCCCTGAAAGACCACCACGTCGAGGTTCGCCCGCGCGGCGTAGAGGGCCGCCGTGTACCCCGCCGGCCCGGACCCGATCACCGCGACGTCGTAAACCCTATCCGTCATACAAACACGCTCCTAAAACTATGCAAATTTCCCAACGACCCTTCTATTCTATTACACTCGGCAACCGTCGCGGGCCGCCCCGCGACGGCGCGGGCCAGGGGCTATACTGGAGCCGGACAGAAGGGAGAGTTCTTGCTCCGCGCGGCGGTGCTGGCGCTGCTGGCAGCCACCCTGATAATCCTCGTCTCGGCGCTCGCCGTGTGGCAGGCGAACGAGCCGGTGCAAACGCTCCGGACGCCCGCGCTGGAGGCCGTCCCCGAGGCCGTCCGTCCCGCGCCGGAGCCCCGGGAGGAGAGCCGCTTCGCCAAGATGCGCACCGGGAGCTTCCAGCGGCCGCCGCGGGTGCCGGAGTACCGGGTTCTGGAAGAGGAGGTAAACCAGGACGGCAACACCCGGGCCGCCCGGCTCCTCGTGGACACCCGCTCCAGGAGCGAGGCCGACTACGAGCTGATAACCCGCGACTTGAAGGCCCGCTACGCCGGCTACGACGCCGTCTCCGCCGAGTTCACCGACACGGCGGACCTGCTCGGCTACAACGGTGGGGCCCTGATCTTCAACACCCCCGACGGCGCCTACTATATGGGCTACATTTACGGCCCGCCCAACACCCGGGGCTACTACGTCCAGGCGGCCGGCTGAGGGGTAGCGGCTGGGCTTATCCGACCCACCACGCGCTGTTCCGGAGGAGCGGGTCTTCGAGGCGTGAGGAGAGATTGTAGACTACGTCCTTCCGCTCGACGATGAGGGGCCATCCCCGCTGCAGCGCGATCTCGAAAAGTCCGTAGTTCGGGTTGAAGGCTATGGGCGTCTCCACCATCTCCAGAAAGCCCACGTCGGAGAAGGTGTCTCCCACGCCGACGGAGCCCTCCAGGGGCATGCCGGTGTCGTCCAGGAACCTTTTCAGCGTGGCGCGCTTGTCGGCGAAAGGGGTGTGGAGCTGGCGGCCGGTGTAGCGGCCCTCTTCGTCGTGCTCCAGCACCGTTCCGTAGAAGCGGTCGAAGCCCAGCGGCCGGAGGAACAGGTCCAGGACCTCCTCCGGAGACCCGGAGATGGCGAGCAGGAAGTAACCGGCCTCCTTTAGCCGCCCGGCCAGGTCCCGGGTGTACATGTGCAGCCGGCGGCCGTGTTCTTCGACCTCGATCCTGGAGCACCGGCGCAGCTCCTCGACCGGCGTACCCTTTAGCTCCCGCATAAACAGCTCCATGACCAGCAGGTCGTAGTTCTCGTAGGAGCCCCGGCGCTCGACCCAGGCGAAGTAGTCCTCGCTCAGCTCCTCCCGCACCCGCTCGGAGAAGGCGCCGGCGTTCACCATCCTGCGGGTGAGCGCCGGCAGGAGCCCCCGCCGGAAGAGCGTCCCGTCCACGTCGAAGACCGCCAGAGGTTGCCCGGGGGCCTGGCTGTCCGGGGCGTTTGCCACGCCGGGGGCGTTACTCCCGCCAGCTCCGCAGGTACCGCTCCTGCTCGGGGGTCAGGGCGTCTATACCCATGCCGACGGCGTCGAGCTTCAGGGCTGCGACCTCGTCGTCTATCTCCTTCGGGAGCCGGTGGACACCGGGAGACATCGTCGCGTACTCTTTCGCCAGGTGGTGGGCGCAGAGCGCCTGGATGGCGAAGGTGAGGTCCATGATCTCGACCGGATGCCCGTCGCCCGCCGTGAGGTTCACGACCATCCCGCGCCCGACGAGGTACAGGCGCCGTCCGTCCGGCATCGCGAACTCCTCGACGTCGCGGCGCACGTCGCGGACCTCCGTGGCCGCCGAGGACAGGCCCGCCACGTCCACCTCGATGTCCACGGCCCCGGCGTTCGCCAGGATCGCGCCGTTCCGCATCCGCCCGAAGTGCTCCGGGGTGAGCACGTCCCGCACCCCGGTGGCGGTTATAAAGACCTCTCCGGTCTCCGCCGCGTCGAGGGCCGGGAGCACGTCGAAGCCGTCGGCGTAGGCTTCGAGGCCGCGCACCGGGTCGACCTCGCAGACGGTCACCCGCGCCCCGAGCCCGGCGGCGTAGCGGGCGATGCCCTTGCCGCACCAGCCGTAGCCCAGCACCACGACCCGCTTGCCGCCGAGCATGAGGTTGGTGCTCTGCATGAGGGCCGTCAGCGTGGACTGCCCCGTGCCGTAGCGGTTGTCGAAGAGGTGCTTGCAGCGGGCGTCGTTGGCGGCGAGGCAGGGTATCTCCAGTATGCCCTCCTCGTGCATCGCCGCCATCTTCGCCACCCCGGTGGTAGTCTCCTCCGAGGCGCCGCGGGCGTTGGCGAGCAGGTTGCGCCGCGTGGTGTGCAGCAGCGCCGCTAGCCCGGCCCGGTCGTCGATCAGGACGCCGGGTCCCTCCCGGAGCACGCGGTCCAGCAGGCGCTCCATCTCCTTTTCGGAATCCTCCGGCGCGTCCAGGGAGGAGGCGTAGACCGTCACCCCCCGCTCCACGAGCGCCGCCGCCACGTCGTCCTGGACCATGAACGGCGACGGCGAGGCCACGGTCACATCGGCCCCGGCCTCGGTGAGCACGACCGCCAGGTAGGCCGTCTTCGCCTCGATGGGCAGCACCACCCCGACGTTCAGGCCCTCGAAGCTGCCGTCCATGAGGTGCTCGTCGCGTACCTGGTTCAGGACCGGCGAGTGGGTGGCGGCCCACTCGATCTTCTTGTGCCCCTCCGGGGCGAGGCCGAGGTCCATTACGGTCGATTCGTTGCTCACGCCGCTCACCTTACCCGGTCGCTTTCCTCCTCGGCCGCCAGCACCTGCTCCCGGCCGCCGAGCATAAAGCTCGCGACGATTATGAGGATGAGGAAGGGTATCAGGCCGACGCCTATCGCGAAGCCTCCGACCTGTCCGGCGCCCTCGGGGCTAAAGCCCGCGGCGGCGAAGCCCTGCTGGTAGAGGCCGAGGCCGATGATCAGGCCCACGGCCAGCGCGCCGAGGCCGCCGACCCACATCAGGATGGCGCCCACGGTCTGCAGGCGGGCCTGCGGGACCTCGTTGGGGCGCATGATCTCGGTCCACAGCAACCCCCAGCGTTTGATCCTCGGGTAGAGCAACAGCAGCAAAATGGGACCGAGCACGAGCCCGGCGATGGCGTTGTTCACCGTGATGATGGACGCCAGCGCGGCGAACGGCACGAAGCCTATGAGGTCGTTGAACCAGGCGATCCAGACCGCGCACACCGTCGAGGCCAAGACGACTATGGAGACGAACACGGCGAATTTCTTGCCGGTGTTGACCGTGGGCTCCATGTTCTCGCCGCGCCGGAAGAACGCCCCCCACATCTTGTACGGCAGGAAGCCCAGGAAGAAGTTGCCGACAAAACCGAAGATGCTCCCGAGTCCCAGGGTGCCGAAGAAGTCCCCGATGAGGTTGCCTATCGCTGCGCCCCAGGCCCCGGCGGGACCGAACAGCAGACCGAAGACGAACGGGAACACGTTGGCGGGCCGGACCTCGGTAAAGCCCGGGATGATCGTGAAGCCCTTGAACGGGATCAGGATCGCCGCGTAGATCGCCGCGCTGAGCGCCACCAGCACCACCATCTGCGTGTGACGCCACATCGTGAACGCCTCTTTCATCTCGACACCTCCTGTATCTGACGCGCTTGCCTAACGGGTAAAACCTTCCAGCCCTCCGTAGCCGGCCATCCGCAGCGCGATACACCCGGCCAGCAACACCGCGAAGCCTAGCAGAACTAGCACGTCCCGGCGGCGGATGGCGAGCTGTAGAAAGTACGTGCGCTTCTCGCTGGCCCCGAAGCCCTTGGACTCCAACGCCATGCTGAATACGTTCGTCGAGCGGATGGTGGAGACGAAGACCGGCACCAGCAGCGGGATGAACTTCCGCACCCGCTGGATGAAGTTGCCGGACTCCAGGTCAAGCCCGCGCGAGCGCTGGGCCTGCCCGATGGTGGAGCCCGTGCTGGCGATGGTCGGGACCAGCCGCAGGGCCGTCGAGACCGCGAAGGCGAACCGGTAGGGAATGCCGAGCTTCACCAGCCCGGTCGCTATCTCCTCGTTGCGGGTGGTGGAGAGGAAGATCATGCCCGCCACGATGGTGGTGTCTATCCGCAGGGCGATGCCGAGCCCGTAGAGCACCGACTCCAGCTCCACGAACAGGAACAACGGCGTCTCCCCGCTGCCGAAGATGGACCACAGGATGACGGTCATCACCCCGATCATGACCAGGATAAACCAGATGCGCTTGAGGTTGACGAGGGACTGGGCGAGGTACCCGAACCCGAGCACCACCGCGAGCACGCCGAGCTGGTAGAGCGGGCTCACGAACACGAACACCAGCCCGAAAGCCCCCAGAAGCAGGAACATCTTGGTCCGCGGGTCGAGCCGGTGGACGAACGTGTCCCGGTCCAGGTAGAGAAACGGGTCCATCTAGGTCGCCTCCGTTATCCGCAGCATCTCCTCCACCGTAAGGACCGGGTACCCCAGGGCACCGCTGAAGGCCGTGATGTGCGGGGGCCGGAGCGCCGCTTCAAGAAGTTCTTCTTCGCGGGCGAAGACCTCCCGCACGGTCCCCTCCAGGGCTACCTTGCCGTCCCGGACGACCACCGCCCGGTGGGCGTACTCGGCCACGACCCACATGGTGTGCGTCACGGCTATTATCGTGGAGCCCGCCTCGTTCAGGCGGCGCACCAGGTCCATCATGCTCCGCTGCTCGGTGTAGTCGAGGCCGGTGGTCGGCTCGTCCAGGATGAGCACCTCCGGCTGCACGGCCAGGACGGAGGCCACGGCCACCCGCTGGCGCTCGCCCTTGGTGAGCACGAAGGGGTCCTCCTCCTCGTACCCCACGAGCCCCACCGCCTCCAGCGCCTCCCGCACGCGCTCCTTCACCTCGTCTTCGTCGAGGTCCCGGAGCTTGGGGCCGAAGGCGACCTCGTCGAAGACGGTGTCGGAGAAGATCTGGTGATCCGGGTTCTGGAAGACGTACCCGACCCGCTGGCCGAGCTTGAGCATACCCTGCGCCGCGGTCTCTTCGCCGTCGACCTTGACGGAACCTTCCGTGGGGTGCAGCAGGCCGTTGAAGTGCTTGACGAGCGTGGTCTTCCCCGAGCCGTTCTGCCCGAGCACGGCCAGGAACTCGCCCCGCCGCACCTCCAGGTCCACGCTCTCCAGTGCCACCACGCCGTTCGGGTAGCGGTGCGAGAGCCCCTCGACTTCGATCAGGACCTCCCCGTAACCCGCCTCGCGCCTCCGGTCCGCCTCGACCAGCTCCTGGTGACGCCCCGCGTTTACGGCCAGTCCGCGCCGCCCGAACTCCGCGACGCCCTCCTCGGGCGTGAGGGGACGCTCTTCGGCGGGCACCCCGAGCTTCCCGAAAAAGCGTGCCACCTGGAGCGGCATGACCCCCGACGCTTCCAGCAGCTCCACGTCCCGCAGTACC
This sequence comes from Actinomycetota bacterium, assembly GCA_004563715.1. GTDB lineage: Bacteria > Actinomycetota > Rubrobacteria > Rubrobacterales > Rubrobacteraceae > SIRX01. Next base: position 13,338 of record SIRX01000138.1, read on the forward strand.
TCCCGGGCGGGCCGGTCGCGGACTACCTCGCCGTCGCGCAGGACCACGATGCGGTCCGCGTCCAGGGTCTCCTCGGTCTCGTGCTCGACCACGATCAGGGTTACGTCGTCCCGCTCTTTGAGCTCGCCGGCGATCTCGAAGACGCCCAGCTTGCCGATCGGGTCCAGGTCGGTCGTAGGCTCGTCCAGGCACAGGATGCGCGGCTCTATGGCGAGCACCGAGGCGATGGCGAGCCGCTGCTTCTGGCCGCCGGAGAGGGTCGCCGGCTGGCGGTTCTCGAAACCCTCCAGCCGCACCCGGCCCAACACGTTGTCGATGCGCCGGGACATCTCCTCCCGGCTCACGGCGAAGTTCTCCGGGCCGAAAGCGATCTCCAGGGTCACGTTCGTGGAGAAGAGCTGGGCCTCGAAGTCCTGGAAGACCAGGCCGACCTCGTGGGCGAACTCGCCCACCCGGCCGTCGCGGGTAGAGCGGCCCCGGATGTGGACCTCCCCCTCCATCCGGCCCCGGAGAAAGTGTGGGATCAGGCCATTGAGCGTCACGCACAGCGTGCTCTTGCCCGCGCCCGAGGGGCCCATGATCACCACGAACTCGCCCTCGCCGACCTCCAGGTTTATATCTTTGAGGGCGGCCTCCTGGCGGCCGCGATAGCGGTAGCTCAGGTTCTGGACCCTTACGGCAGGCTCCGTTGTTCCTCCCGCCACCTGTTTCGAGTTTGAGGCCTGCCTATCCAAAAACCAGAGGCTCCTTCAGCACCTGTGCCGCAACGGCTCCCTGCGCGTATTGTAGAGTACCGGGCTGTGTAATTTCTCCCGGCGGTGCCCGGCGGCCCCAGACCTTAGGCGGATTCAATCGGTCGTCGCAACACCAACCGAGAGAGGTGTTGGTATGGGACGATCACCGGGCTGGTCCACACGGTTCACAGGACGGAAGGCCTTGCGTTCTCCGGGGACTCCGGGGATCAACAATAAACGCCAGCGCCAGCGAGAGTTCTGGGATTCTATCGCCGAGGGGCTC